>CAXQRU010000099.1:0-24342 GCA_964226685.1 Polaribacter sp.
TGCGTGGCTTTAATTACCTAGCCAAGGTGATAACTGGCATCCAATTTAAGGATGGCATTGAGGTTCTAGAGGAAAATCGGGACGTCGCTTGATTGACTGGGCATACACCAGATTTGACAATAACTCAAAGAAAAAAGGTGATCTCATCAAAAGTAATTTATATAGTTTCAGCGATGGGCTTATATGTAACCAGTTATGCGTTAGTTGATGCCATTTATTATTTTTCTTTGTGGCAAATCATTAATTCCCCAGATGCATATGTTGGTTATCATGACTTTTTTACGCCTGATGTTAAAGCTAATGTGTGGGCTACAGTTGTTGAGTTTATAGTAGGTCTTATTCTAATATTTAAAAGTAAGACTATAGCAAAAAAATATTTTAAACTTTCTAGCTAAGGCCTTATAACAATTCGTTCAAGTGACCCAGAAATACTGCACCTTATTTCTGTATTTCCTGGGTCATAAAACCAGACTTACTTATTGCTCGACAAATGCTCTCTCTATCACATAGTGGCCTTTGATTCCCCTCAATGATTCACTGAAGCCAGCTTGGTCTAGTATGCTGCATGTCTCTTTTAACATACTGGGGCTACCGCAAACCATGAATCGGTCATTTTCTAGTGTTGGCGTTGGTAAACCAATATCATTGAATAATTTTCCAGTGCGAATGAGGTCAGTTAACCGCCCTTGATTTCGATAGGACTCTCTGGTGACGGTGGGGTAGTAAATCAATTTTTCTTTGACTTCATCACCAAAAAATTCATTATTGGGTAGCTCGCGTTCAATATAATCTTGATAGGCCAGTTCCGATACTGTTCGCACGCCATGAGTGAGTATGATTTTATCAAAGCGTTCATAAACTTCAGGATCTTTGATAATGCTCATAAACGGAGCGAGGCCAGTACCGGTGCTAATCAAATACAGGTGTTTGCCAGGCAGTAGGTGATCGGCAATTAGGGTGCCCGTTGGTTTGGTGCTGACGAGTACTTGATCTCCGATTTTGATTTTCTGTAATTCGGAGGTTAAAGGCCCATCGGGAACCTTAATGCTAAAAAACTCTAGTTCTTCATCATAGTTGGCGCTGGCGATGCTGTAAGCCCGTGTTAATGGGCGGCCGTTAATTTCTAGTCCCATCATGACAAAATGACCATTTTCAAATCTAAGTCCCTGATTTCGACTCGTTCTGAAGCTGAAAAGTGATTCGTTCCAGTGATGAACGTGTGTGACGGTTTCGGTTGTTAAGCTTGCCATGATTGTGGCTCCTGTTTTTTCATTGGGGGCATTATAAAAAACTTGTTTATAGAATAAAAATTGATTATCTTGATTTTAATAATCGATTTTTTGGATATGTGATGCGTTATACGTTTCGTCAGTTAGAGGTTTTTTTGGCTTGTGCCCAGTTTGAGAATATGACCAAGGCGGCGGATAGTCTCGCCATGTCTCAGTCGGCGGCTAGCAGTGCACTCAAGGAGTTGGAGCATCAGTTTTCTACGCAGTTGTTTGATCGTGTGGGGAAGCGTTTACAGATTAATGACACTGGTTTGGCGGTTCGGCCTTTGGTGCACAGTTTATTAAGTCAGGCCGCTGAACTTGAGCAGAGCCTAATGCAGCAACCAGGAGGGGTTTTGAAGGTGGGTGCTACATTGACGATTGGCAATTATTTGGCTGTGCCGATAATGGCTGAATTTATGGAGCGCTACCCCTGCAGTCATATTGACTTAGATGTGGCTAATACCTCGAGCATTGCCAACAAACTACAGCATTTTGAGTTGGATGTGGGTTTGTTGGAGGGGGAGGTGAATCATCCTGATTTGGAGATTAACAGATGGTGTGAAGATGAGTTGGTGGTATTTGTGAGCCCAGAGCATGCTTTGGCCAAGAGGCAGCCAGTGAGTAATCAAGATTTGGTGGATGCTCAGTGGATTTTGAGAGAGCCAGGCTCAGGTACTCGTCAACACTTTGATAAAGCCATGAGTGGTTTGTTGTCTTCCCTGAACATCCGTATTGAATTGCAACATACTGAGGCTATCAAGCGAGCAGTCGCGGCTAATTTAGGGGTGGGCTGCCTTTCTAAAATGACCTTATTGGATGATTTTGAGCGGGGTGATTTTGTACAATTGCAGGTTGATGGTCACGATTTTACTAGGCAGTTTTATTTTGCCTGGCACCGTCAAAAGTACCAAAGCCAGACGATGAATCGATGGTTGGATCTTTGTCGGGAGTTGATAGTCCTTCCTTAACGGGGGCTTGGCAGGTACAATCGGTTTTTTCTCAGCACATAAGGTGACCCTTTTGGCTACCGATGTAACTTTGATTTTTAGCTGCAAAGATCGACCTGGCATTGTTGCGGCAGTTGCAAACCTGTTTACCCTCCAAGGGTTTAATATCCGTGAATCTTCTCAATTTGAAGATATTCATACGGGGCGATTTTTTATGAGGACTTTATTTGAGTCCTGTGAGGGTGATAAATCCATCGAGGCGGTGAAAACATCGTTTAATCCGTTGGCTGAGCGTTATGGTATGGATTGGCATTTGACGGATAGCCATGATCGGCCGCGGATTCTGATCGCAGTCTCTCAGTGGGAGCATTGTTTGCAGCGCTTGCTTTACAGTTGGCGTTTAGGAGCCTTGCCCGCTGATATCGCCGGTGTGGTATCTAACCATGATACCTTGAGATCACTTTGTGATTGGTATGGTGTGCCGTTTCACCATTTGCCCATCACCCCAGAAACCAAACTTGAGCAAGAGGCGCAATTGTTTGAGTTGTATCAGCAGGAGCGGTGCGATTTATTAGTGCTTGCTCGTTATATGCAGATTTTGTCTGATGATTTGTGCGATAAACTTCAAGGCCGAGCGATTAACATTCATCACTCTTTCTTGCCCGGGTTTAAGGGGGCCAAGCCCTATCATCAAGCTTATGAGCGCGGTGTTAAGTTGATTGGCGCCACCGCGCATTATGTGTCTTCAGATTTGGATGAGGGCCCTATTATTGAGCAAGCTGTTGAGCGGGTCACTCATGCCAATACGCCAGAAGAGTTGGTGGAGTTGGGGCGAGATATTGAGTCTGTTGTGTTAAATCGAGCGGTAACTTGGCACGTTCAGCACCGCATCTTGCTCAATGGCGATAAGACTGTGATTTTTAGTCGTTAATAGGAAAATTATGCTGAAAATCTTAGCACTGGCTTTGGCGCTTGCCTTGTTCGCTCTGCAGCAGTTGGTTGCACTGGGTTCGGCTACTCCGCTGCTAATCGCGCTTCACAATAGCGCTCATTTACCATGGTTTGCTTTAATTACATGGTTAGTCTGTTTGATTGTGCAACCCAAGCATCGTCAGGATTTGTGGCGCTTGATGATGTTTTTGGTTTTGTTAGCGGTTTCCTCAGAAGTGCTTCAAATTTTCAGCAAGCGTGATTTTAGCGTTTTAGATATCATGGCGAATTTATCGGGCGCTACCTTAGTCTTGCTGTTCTATACCCGTATTAAGGTTCGTCTAGTCTTGGCTTTTTGCTGTGTGCTGATTGGCTTGCATCCCTTAATTATAACTTCTGTGGCGTATTGGGAGCGAGCGGTGGTTAGGCCCGAGTTTCTTCCTGTTAATGCGGTTTTTCTTGACAACTTACTTCTGAAAAAAAGCCAGCTGGAGCCAGCTGTGGCACCAAATACTTGTGGTTCTTTGGAGGGGCAGCCGGTTCATAAGCTTACATTTACCGATCGTTCTTGGCCCAATATTCGGATGATGGATGTCATGGCAGATTGGAGCGATTATCAATATTTGTCGCTAAATTTATGTAATCCTAACTTTGATATGGCCACGATCTGGCTTTCTGTGCACCCAGAAGAAAAGAATGAGCCCGTCTTCTATAAAGAATTTTCAATTTTTTGGGGACATAATCGAGTTAATATTCCTATCAATGCGATGTTCCATGGTCAAACGGTAAGGGTGCAGGATGTGAAACTTTATGCTCACGAGCGTGAAAACGGGCGGGTCTTATATGTGGAGTCTGTGAGTTTAAAGAAAGGGCGTTTTGATGATTGTGATAGCGCTGCAATAGTGGGTTTTACAGGCGCCATCAGCAGTTTAGTGGTTTGTCATGAGGCTATCAATCACGAGGCACTTAAATAAATGCCTCTAAATCGATTAGTGGTGGCAACCTTCACCGTGAACATGTCCGTGGTCAAGTTCTTCTTTGGTGGCTTCACGTACTTCAGTGATTTCGATATCAAAATGTAGGTTTTGGCCAGCTAGCGGGTGGTTGGCATTGATGGTGACGCTTTCTTCGTCAACTTCGGCCACTTCTACAATTTGCATGCCTGTGGGAGTTTCGGCGTGAAACTGCATCCCGACTTCGATGGTATCTGTTCCTTGAAACATATCCCGTGGCAGAACTTGCACTAGTTTTTCATCGAATTCGCCATAGCCTTCTTCGGGGCTTACCACTGTCTTAAACGTATCACCTTTCTCTCTGCCTTCCATTTCTTTTTCGAGCCCAGAAACAATGTTTTGAGCGCCATGTAGATAAGCTAAGGGTTCACTGCCCTCTGATGAGTCGAGAATCTCGCCTGCATCATTTTTAAGGGTGTAGTGAAAACGGCCTACCGTGTTATTGCTGATTTTCATAAATTTTTTCCTAGAGTTACAGTGGTTTTTGGGGTGACAGTTTGTCCATCTACATTGGCTTTTACAAGATCTACAGAATAAGTGCTGCCATCTTCGATGCGCTCAATTTTGACGATTAAAAAATCCCAGTTGTCAGCGAACCATATGATGGTTTTGTCGCTTGATCCTGCTTTCACGCGCTCAACACGCGTGGTTTGTAAGGTTCCTATGGCTGTTTTTAGTTGTTCTTTCCCGATGACTTTAAACTCATAATGCTTAAAGCGTTTGCCATCGGCAATATGATATTCAAGGCTAGTTTTTTGCTCTGCCAAGTCAGCTTGCATTTGAAGTTGGTAAGTAAGCGGATCAAATGTTGTCTCTTTTTTCTCGGTCGATTGGGTCTTACCATTGTTCTCGCTAATAATGGTGTTGGTATCGTAATCAAATTTGACTTTTAGATCCTTATTTTTGCCAACGCCGGTTCGTTTGTATTTGTATTCTAAAGGTTCTAGCTGATTGTTTTTTATAGTGAAAATAGAGGATTCTCGAATGTCAGCTGCCCAGGAGTCCGCATCAAAAGAGATTTTTACTTTGTCGTTGCCAATATTTTTCAATTCGCGAACAGCCGTGATGGATATACCTGAATAAGAGCTTTCATAGGTTGCACTGAACGGTTTCAATAGAGGTTCAGCGAACGCGATGGAGGGCAGCAGTGCAGAAATCAATAACAGTGGACGCAAATTAAATGCCATTAGAGCTTACCTTTGAAGATGAACAAGTATTTATCTGATACCCAGTTGGGGGCAATGGTTCCCCATTTAGGTAGGGCTTATTATTTCGCAATTCAAGTGAACGTTCTATGAACCACTTAACTGCTAGTGGATAAATAATGTGCTCTTGTTGCTGAACTTTTTGTGAAAGGCTGCTTTCTGTGTCAGTTTGATCAATGGGGACAATAGCCTGAATGATATTAGGGCCACCATCGAGTTCTTCGGTAACAAAATGCACTGTCACTCCGTGCTGCTTCTCGCCAGCTTCAAGTGCTCTTTGATGAGTGTGTAAGCCTTGAAACTTGGGCAGTAGCGATGGATGGATATTGAGCATTTTACCTTGATAGTGATTCACAAATGCTGGCGTTAATATGCGCATAAAGCCAGCTAAGACAATCAGGTCTGGTTGGTGTTGATCAATCATTGTCATCAGCGCTTGGTCAAACGCTTCTCTGGTTTCATAAGCTTTATGATCCAAGCAAAAAGCTGGAATTCCGGCTTTTTCAGCTCTTGTTAGGCCGGCAACCTCAGGTCTGTTACTGATGACGGCGACGATCTCTCCTGTTTTCTGGTGGCATTGATCAATGATCGCCTGTAAATTGGTACCACTGCCTGAGATCAGAACCACAATTCGAGAGCGGCTCATGACTTACGCACCTCGAAGAATGACGGTTTCACCATCGTTGTCATTGTTACCGATCTCTCCGATCACTAGAGCCTCTTCACCTTCTGCAGTCAACAGCGCTAAGCATGCTTCCACATCATTGGGGGATACGCAAATCACCATGCCGATGCCACAATTAAAGGTGCGATACATTTCGTGGATCTCCACATTACCGGCTTGCTGTAACCATTGGAACACGGGTGGCAGTGACCAGCTATCAATATTGATGATGGCTTGGGCTTTTTCGGGTAGCACTCTGGGTAGATTTTCCAGTAAACCGCCACCGGTAATATGGCAAAGGGAGTTAACTTGCACGGCTTTTAGCAGTTTCAAGATGG
This sequence comes from Polaribacter sp., assembly GCA_964226685.1. Lineage (GTDB taxonomy): Bacteria > Pseudomonadota > Gammaproteobacteria > Pseudomonadales > Cellvibrionaceae > CAXQRU01. The sequence goes on from CAXQRU010000099.1 coordinate 6,369, forward strand.
TTTTAACGTAGATACGGGTAGGCTCCATAAGAGCACTGGCAAGTGTGGTATTTCCACAGGCTTGGTTGAGGTCGGCTTGGCTGTGTTCGATAATCTTTCGAATCAATGAGTAACCATTTGAGTGTGGCCCACTGGATTTGATGCCAATGAGTTGATCGCCAATGGATACCTGGTCTCCTGTAATGATTTTACTTTTCTCAACCACACCAACGCAAAACCCTGCCAAGTCATAGTCTTCACCGTCATACATACCTGGCATTTCGGCGGTTTCGCCACCTACTAAGGAGCAGCCAGAGAGTTCACAGCCCCGGCCGATGCCTTCAACGACGGCACAGGCAATATCGACATCTAATTTGCCAGTGGCGTAGTAATCCAAGAAGAACAATGGCTCGGCGCCAGCAACGATGAGATCATTCACGCACATTGCCACGAGGTCGATCCCAATTGTATCGTGTTGGTTTAGATCCATGGCAAGCCTTAATTTGGTGCCCACGCCATCGGTACCAGAGACCAATACTGGCTCTTGGTAGCCCTTGGGTAGTTCACATAAGGCACCGAAGCCTCCAAGGCCGGCCATGACTTCAGGGCGGCGGGTGCGTGTTGCAATTCCCTTAATTCGATCAACAAGTTGGTTGCCGGCATCAATATCAACGCCGGCGTCTTTGTAGGTTAAAGATGTTGGAGGTTGGCTCATGGTTTTTGGCTTCACAGAAAAAAGGGCAATAGTTTACCAGCTTATTGGTTTTTAAGCCAAATAGATCCGATATTAGGTATATTCATGATGAAGATTTGTGGTTATCATGCCCGCTTAACGAAAGAGGCCTTATGCAACAATTGACCTTACCTGTGTCTTTAGAGACTCAGTCAACATTGACAACCTTCTACTGTATTCCCGAAAACCGTGGGGTTGTGGAGGCGTTAAGGTCTTTAGAGGGTTTTTGTTACCTCTGGGGCGCTCAGCAATCGGGTGTTAGCCATTTGTTGCAAGCCGTTGTCAATCGATCTGAAAAAGGCATTTATTTGCCCTTAAAAGAGTATCAGTCTTTCTCTCCCGTAGGCTTGTTTGACAATATTGAACACATTCCGTTGATTGTGATTGATGACATTGACCTAATCGTGGGGCACAGTGATTGGGAACAGGCATTGTTTCATGCATATAATCGTATTAATGATGCTGGACACTGCTTGGTCGTTGGTGCCCATCAACCCCCTTCAACATTGCCGATTGGTCTTGCAGACCTAAAGTCTCGTTTGAGTAGTGCAGTGGTATATCGAGTTCATGAGCTGAACGATGAGACCAAGTTTGCAGCTCTTAAGTGGCGCGCCAATAAATATGGCTTGGAGCTTGCCGACGATGTTACTCAATATATTTTGAACCACTATTCAAGGGCTACGTCCGTGCTGTTTGAATTGTTGGAGAGCTTGGATAAGCTCTCGCTCTCGACCCAACGAAAAGTGACCATTCCCTTGGTAAAATCACTGTTAACACCTCATGTTTGATCTTGGTCAGTTACTGGCCTTTAATAGGCCTCTGCCAGCCATCATGGCGCTGAGGAATAAGCCAATACTCGCCACAAGACTTAGCCATAGTAGCCAATGAGGCTCAGGCCTGCTCAATTGAGCGACATAAAAACAGAAGTATAAAAGCACCACAAAGCAAAACCAGGTATAAACGCGGTGATGTTTTGCGATAAGCCCTGGAAGCATGGCTAGCAAAGGTAGCAATTGTGCGCTGGCGTGTCCCCACAAGTTAGATTCAAAAGCGGAACCAATAATGGTGCCTATCAGTAACAGGTAGCTTAGGGTGCCTATCATCAGCCATTGTTTGGTTGTCATTGCTTGCGCTCTAGTTGTTGTGCAGTTTTGGCCAGCCTTTTTCCCAGTGCTCGACACAATTGGATTTCTTCCTGGCTAAGCGGGAGGTGCTCTTGCCCCGCAAAATGGGATGGGCCATAGGGGGTGCCGCCAGTGCGAGTATTGCTCAATTCGTTCTCACTATAGGGTAAGCCCAGTAACATCATGCCATGATGGAGTAGGGGTAACATCATGCTCAGCAAAGTGGTTTCTTGTCCTCCGTGCAAGCTAGCCGTTGAGGTAAAACAGGCGGCCGGTTTATCGATCAATGCACCATTGAGCCAAAGGCTACTGGTTGAATCGAGAAAATATTTTAATGGCGCGGCCATATTGCCAAATCGAGTTGGGCTACCAAGCGCGAGCCCTGCGGCATTGGCAAGTTCTTCGTGTGTGCAATAAGGTGCTCCACTTTCTGGCACACTGGGTGAGGTTTTTTCGCAGGTTGCCGAGACTGGCGGGCAAGTGCGCAACATGGCTTCCATACCTTGAGCCGTGACGCCCTTGGCGATTTGTTTGGCCATAGCTTCGGTACTGCCGTGGCGAGAGTAATAGAGTATGAGAATATAACTCATTAAAGCAGTGCCAATACATTTTCAGGTGGGCGCCCAATGACAGCATGTTTTTCCTTAACGACAATGGGGCGCTCGATGAGTTTAGGATGCTTTATCATGGCTTTGATCAAAGTCGCCTCGTCGCTGTCTTTACTTAGCCCACAATTTTTATAATCCTCTTCTTTGTCTCTAATAATTTCATGGGCTGTCTTGCCTAAAAGCTTTAATAAATTTTTGATATCACTTTCTGTTAGCGGGGTTTCCAAGTACTTAACAACAGTTGGGGTGATGCCCTTTTCTTCAATCAAAGCAAGGGCTTGTCGGGATTTTGAGCATCTTGGGTTATGGTAAATTGTGATCATAATGGCGCCTATTTATGAATAAAATAAGTAAGTTTTAAAATTGTGTCTATACTTTCAATTGAGACTATCCAATCAGTCTACATATTGGTTTGCGCTCAGATGATAACTTATTGAAAATGAACGGTAAATATACGTTATGGCAATACCTCTATTAATCTGTGATGATTCTAACATGGCTCGCAAGCAGGTGACTCGATCTTTGCCAGATGGTTGGGACGTTGAAATTACCTATGCTTCCAATGGTGTTGAGGGGTTAGCGGCGATTCGCGAAGGTAAAGGTGAGATGGTATTTCTCGATTTGACGATGCCTGAGCTGGATGGTTACGGGGTCTTAGAAACCGTATTCAATGAAGGCCTTAATGCCATGGTCATTGTTATATCCGGCGACATTCAGCCAGAGGCTCGCGAGCGGGTGAAGCGTTTGGGAGCGATTGATTTTATCAAAAAGCCGGTTGATCAAGAAAAGTTGACCACAATCTTAAATGCCTACGGTTTGTTGGAATAGTTGCCATCATGAGTTTAGCGTTACCACTGAGTGAAGATCAGCGTGACTGTTTGCAGGAGCTGACTAACATAGCCATGGGAGCTGCCGGCGAATCGTTAGCTGATTTTACGAATACATTTGTTACCATCTCCATTCCCAAAATTCGATGTGTCAGAGCTGAGACCTTCACGGAGTGTTTGAGTCAATTGCAAGGGCATAAGCAGGTATCGGCTGTAAAGCAGTCCTATACTTTAGGCAGCAATAATTGTGTGGCGATGGTGGCCATTTCCGATGAAAGTTTTGCGGATTTATCAGAATTTACTGGGCGTTGTATTAAAGGTGATGACGTTGCAACGTCTTTGCTTTTCGATTTGTGCGATGCCATCACACAGATTTGCCTGACTCGCCTGGCAGATATGATGGAGTTGCCGATCAACATTAATCCCCCAGAAGTCATGGCGCTTCATCAGCCCTTAGAGGCCCTAAATAAAGCCTTGCCAGATAACTTGGGGACGATTTCAGTTGAAATCAATTATCACCTAGAAAAGCATCGATTTAATTGCGATCTTTTATTGCTCTTCCCAAAGTCTTCTATGACGACCGTCACCCATAGTTTGGATCAGCTTTTAGCGTAGTCTTGAATGAAAAAATAGGTGCAAGCTTTGCTGTGGTGATACACTGCGCCTGCATGTTGTCGCTTGGGGGCGTTGGTTGTGGCAGAAGATTCTCTTCTTTATTATTTGATTTTGTTAGTGACCGGCGTCATTGCTGGTGTGATCAATACGTTAGCTGGCGGCGGTTCAAATCTGACGTTGCCAGCATTAATGATCACCGGTATGCCTGCTGATGTGGCCAATGCCACCAATCGTGTTGGTGTTTTTTTGCAGTCCCTGGTTGCGATTAGGGGCTTTAAGCAACATAAAGTGCTCGATGTGCGAGATGGCTGGGCCATCATTTTACCGACGTTAGCGGGCAGTTATGTCGGAGTGAAATTGGCGGTGTTACTTCCAGAGGCGCTGCTCAAACCATTACTATTGGGCACGATGCTGGCGATGGCCTTATTGATTTTAATTAAGCCCAGTACCATAGCGCCGCCTCCAGGAACTCCTGTCTATGCGGTAAAAGATCGGCCTTTCGCCATAGCGGCTCTATTTTTTGCAGGTGTCTATGGTGGTTTTGTGCAGGCTGGTGTGGGTTTTATTATTATTGCCGCTCTGGCGGGTTCCCTTCGTTATGATCTCTTGCGCACCAATGCTCTGAAAATGTTAATTACGGCGGCTGTCACCAGTATCGCTTTGACGGTTTTTATTATTGAGGATTTGGTGAAGTGGGGGCCGGGGTTAGTGCTGGCTGCAGGAACGATGGTGGGTGCGTACCTTGGTGTAAAACTCGCGGTTGATGTCAGCCAAAAGTCGCTGAAATGGTTTTTGTTTATTATGACATTGTTTGCTTGTGCCGCCGCATTATTCAAAACCTAAGGAGCCACTACAAGAGATTCCTTAGCATCCGCAGGGGGCCTCTAATCGATAGGCATGGCGTTGGCATTGTTGCTGATAAGCTAATTCTATACAGTGCTCTTCGGTACTGATGAAGTCTGGATATTGTTCGTGAATGTCCATTAAACGCCGCTCCAATGTTTGTTGGCTCTCCATTGTTCCATCATGTCCAATGTGTTCGCAGCGGATTTCGCTATTTCTCAATAAATAATAGCCCACTAGCAAACTCCTATGGCAAATAGAGGGATCTTTCTCCGCACAAAGTAGGGCAATTTGATAGCCCTTTTGAATGCCACTGCGAAGCCTTTCTATTCCTTGTTGGAATAGTGGGCTTCTCATCAAGCGCTTGAATTGTACTTGGCCTTTGTCGTCATAGTGATCAGGAATTTTTGAGCGCGGGCCCAATTCATCACCCAGGTAGACATAGGATATTCCCTTGCTTTTTAATGTGTTTTTAAGGCTCTCTCGGTGATAGTCATGAAATATTTTGCTATAGGGCACTGAACGAATATCGGCAATTACTGTAATTTTATTGTTATGGATTTGTTCGATAAATGTATCCATTGGTTTGGTTGCATAGCCAATGGTAAAGAGTTGCGTGTGCGACAAGGTAGCCCCTGGTGTAGCCAGTTTTACTTACAGGCATCATATCAAAAATACTCAGTCTTGGGTGAGCTTGTCTTAAAACTGCTATTCTTATAGTGTAGGTTAGCTATTTTAAAATTTGATGTGTATTGATGTAGTATGAAACTCAAAAAAATAAAAGCGATAGAAACCCCGTATGAAAATATTTCTCATGAGTCTTATCAAATAGAAAAACAGCGTTTGCAAGTTGAATTACTTCGTTTGCAGCAAAAAATCATTGAGCAAGGCCTTCGTTTAGCGGTGGTGTTTGAAGGAAGAGATGCTGCTGGGAAAGGCTCCACCATTAAGCGCTGTATGGAAAATTTGATGCCCGCCCATGCCCGGGTTGTTGCGTTGGGCGTCCCTACGGCAAAAGAGTCTAAAAATTGGTTCCATCGATATGAAAAGCATTTTCCTAAAGCCGGTGAAATCGTATTTTTTGATCGTTCTTGGTACAACCGAGCGTTGATTGAACCCACGATGGGTTATTGTACTAAGGCGCAGTACAATTACTTTATGAGGAAAGTCTTAAAGTGGGAGCAAAAGCACATTGAAAATGGCTTATTATTGGTGAAGTTTTATCTGTCTGTCGATGAGCAAACCCAGTTGTATCGGTTTGAAGATAGGATCAGTAGCCCTTTGTCCTACTGGAAGTTTTCACCCAATGATTTGCAAGCTCGAAAAAAATGGGACGTGTTTACCCAATATAAAGAGCAAATGTTTCAAAATACTTCCTCTGAGTTGTCTCCTTGGGTATTGGTAAATGGTAATAGTAAAAAAGAGGGGCGGCTTACATCGCTTTTGTATCTAGTGAGAACCTTGGGTAATCAGTCGTTTGTTCCCTTAACTGGGGAGGAAATCAAGAAATCTTACTCGATAGAGCTTGAGGGCGTTCGCTTCAAAAACCTGAGTTTAACTCAGCTATTGGTGCTTGAATCCTTGCAAAACTAACCTTGGCTTATTACTATCGATTGCTCTTAAAAAAATTGGGTGTGAACACATGGCCGAAATTAGCTTAGAGCAGACCATTGGTTTGCCGATTATTGAATCTGCGGGTGGTTTGGTGAGAAATAAAAGTCATCATATTCTCCTGATGTTCAAACGAGGGCGATGGGATATGCCCAAGGGCCGTGTAGAAAGGGGCCAGTCTAAACAGGTTGCTGCCTTAAGAGAAGTCCAAGAGGAAACCGGATTATCTGCTGAAAAAATGAGTATCAAAGGCAAGCTGGTGTCTACTTGGCACACTACTCGTCATGGTGGGGTCAAATATTTAAAGAAAACCCATTGGTATCTCATGGAGTATGCCGGAGATGATGATGATACTTTCCCCCAGGTTGAAGAGGGAATTATTGAGTGTCGTTGGGTACATTTGTCGGATATGCCAGCTTACCGGCAATTACTAAGGACAAGAATTGATTATGTCGTTGATTTTTGGCATGAAAACTTAGCTTACGTTCCTCGAACCTAAATCCAGATACAGTAAATCAGAGAAAAAAAGCGACTAGCTGCTGACTGTTTGCTTGCAAACCATTACACTGTGCCCTTTGTTAAACGATTAGGTCCTTGTTACATGAATCCTAACTACCTAGATTTTGAACAACCCATTGCTGAGTTAGAGGCAAAAATTGAAGAGCTTCAACTGGTTAGCAATGATAATGATATTAATATCACCGAAGAAATCGCTAAGTTAAAAGAAAAAAATAATAAATTGACGGAGTCCATTTACTCGGATCTCTCTGCTTGGCAGATTGTACAGGTAGCGCGTCACCCTAAAAGGCCTTATTCGACGGACTATATTAGCCGAATGTTTACCGAGTGGGATGAGCTGCATGGAGATCGACATTTTGGCGATGATAAAGCCATCGTCGCTGGTGTTGCGCGCTTAGATGGTAAACCTGTCATGGTCATTGGCGAAGAGAAGGGCCGCACAGTCAGTGAAAAAGTATACCGAAACTTTGGTATGCCCAAACCTGAGGGCTATAGAAAAGCGTTGAGACTCATGGAAATGGCTGAACGCTTCAAGATGCCGATTTTGACCTTGATTGATACACCCGGCGCCTATCCTGGTATAGACAGTGAAGAGCGCGGGATTAGTGAGGCAATTGCCCAAAATTTGGCGGTTATGTCTCGTTTGAAAACGCCGATTATTTGTACTGTTATTGGTGAAGGGTCTTCAGGGGGCGCTCTTGCGATTGGTGTGGGCGACCATCTCAATATGCTCCAATACTCCACTTACTTTGTGATTTCCCCTGAGGGCTGTGCCAATATTATTTGGAAAACCGTCGAGAAAGCACCTTTAGCCGCCGAGGCGATGGGTGTTACGTCCAGCACCTTGGAGGAACTTGGTATCGTGGATGAGACTATTCCTGAGCCAAAAGGTGGTGCTCATAGAAATGTCGATGCCATGGCGGCTATTTTGCAAGAGCGCCTGATTGAGCAAGTCGATCGTCTTTCCAGGGAGCCTATGGATAGCTTATTGGAGCGTCGATACCAACGTTTGATGAGCTATGGCAAGCCATAGCCAATAAAAAAAGCCCTCGAAAGAGGGCAAGTTTGCTAACACCACAGGAGTATTTACGCAGGGAGCAGCCGGTCGTATTTTCGGCTTAGGAACTCATAAAACTGCTCTCGCAATAGGTTGATGTCTTTTTTGAGCGCGGCGATGTCGCTCTCTTCAATATCTTGGCGCCCTACGTACACATTTTTTCTAAAGTGAGCAATTCGAGCGCCATACATTCTAAGGTTTTTTTCTAGCGTTTTTTCACCCAGCATCAATAACTTAGCTTCCGCATCGGCCAGTTTTCTAAACTCCGAGACCAGCTCCAGGCTAATGGCATCCAGCTCTTGGCGGCGGGAGGTTGGCCATTGTGCTCCATATCGAATTGATTCAACGACCAAGGTGGAGTATTTAGAAAAAATATGACTAATGTTGCCTACATCGGCCGAAATGGTCTCTAGGATTTCCAGTTTTCGATTGCTCAATTTGGGGGTGTTATTTTGAGTATTATTTCTACGCATCATGAGAATGCTGCATAACAAAAGACTGATAATTGCCCCAATACCGATCTTTATCGAAGTGTCTATAATTTGCCAAATCGTTTCTTGATCCATAGCTACCTCTAGAACTTGTCAGGAAAATGTCATTGAAAGGTATTGAGCAAATAATAGGCCAACAACCCTAAAGAGCGACTGCGATTGACCTTATCGAAGGTTTAGAGGGGTAAGGGGGCCTTCTAATGGCCAATTGCGCTCCAAACCGAGCTGCTGGATACGATCGATGCGCTTTTGAGTAATTGGGTGGGTGGATAAAAACTCTGGATTAAAGCCACTTTCTTGACGCTTTAACACTTCAAACAGCTCGGTTGCGCCATTGATATGACCATAGTGTTTGTAGAGTGCCTCCAGGGCGAACTCATCGGCATCGGTTTCTTGGTCTCTTGAAAAACTGAAAGCATTGATCAGTGATATTCCCTGTGCAGCACTATCCACGGAGGTGTTGCCCATAACCAGGCTCAGAAAAGTCGAGGCTCCTATTTGACGGGCTAAAGCAACTATCGGGTCTCGGTGAACGATATGGGCGATTTCATGTGATAACACCATCGCCAAGGCATTCTCCGACTCCAGTTCCTTCATCAGCCCTTCAAAAATGAAAATGTGACCACCCAGTGTCGCAAAGGCGTTGATCATCTCATCTTCAATATAGTGAATGGTAATTGTAATGTTTTCATCTTCGATCGGCATCTTGGCAAGTAGTTCTTGAGCGAGCTGATTGAGTTTTAGCTCAACAGGAAGTTCGATGTCTTCCTCCCCAAAACCAAGGCTGCTGGCCCATTGTTGCTCGTACCGAAAGGGTATGGCTGGGGCCCACCAGCTCACCAAATGCATGATAATCAATAAGCTCACGCCCAACAGCAGCAGTATTCCGCCCGTTAAAATAAAAAAATCTTTTAAGGGCTTTTTGTCGCTGTTGTTAATGCCCTCAGGGATTTCAGGATTGCTGTACACGCTCAGACCGATCCGGGCAAATGGCCGTGCCGTAAGCATACACCTCTATAGAACCTATGGTATTGCCAGCTCCTTTAGAGATAGACGCTGTTTCCAGTTTAACGTTGAAAACGCTATGGGCACCATTTTGATGGGCGTTTTCCCTCATACGAAGTATGGCTTCTCTTCGGCCTCTATCAAGCAAGCCTTCGTAGGTAGTTACCCGGCCGCCAAAAAATAGCCTGAGTGATGCAATAAAACGTTTAAAGTAATCCACCGATATCACCACACTACCGCTAACTAGCGTCGTTTTTTCATTAGTAAAGGCTGGAGGTAAGTGCCGAGTGCTAAAAACCAACACTTTATCCCGAAAGTGTTTTTCTCTTTCAATGATGTTTTTGTAATGGCGTTGTTCGGCCATTTTCCCAAAACCATAGCCGATGGCTAGTAGTACAATCACGATACCTAAGTTGATAAGTAACTCCATGGGCTACCTCAACAGTACGGCTGTTCCATAGACAAACAACTCAGCTGCGCCTTGTGCAACTGAAGACGTAGAAAAGCGGACATTAAGAACGGCGTTGGCACCAATGGACTGGGCTTGTGCAATCATCCGCTCCATAGCTTCCTTGCGCGAATCTTCTAAAAGTTCGGTATAGCCTTTAAGCTCGCCACCAAAAATATTTTTAAAGCCAGCCATTAAGTCACGACCCACATGTTTAGATCGCACGGTGCTGCCTTGAACAAGCCCCAAATGTTGCTCGATAGTTTTACCCGGTACAACTTCTAAATTACTGATTAGCATGGCAATAGTCTCAGTCGAAAAATTGGTAGAAGCTTAGCACAGATGATCGGTCGATATGTCGTTTTATTTTCTATGCATAGCGAGAAAAGCACTTAAGCGAACCATCAAAAGACCTTGCTTTGAGATGGCTACTTTAGATCCCACTTCCGCCCCTTTTTTCATCGGTTCAGGTGTGATTGAAATCAGCTTTTTGCCTGTCGGCTCGCTATGACAAAATTTGGTTCTGTGTCAAATGCGTGATTCCAACAAGGCGCTTGCTAAAAAGTGGCTGCGACCAGCATAATAGCCGGTTTTAAATAGTCACAAACAAGGTTTACGTTATGGTTATTCAGCCAAAAGTTCGCGGTTTTATTTGTACTAACGCTCATCCTGCCGGTTGTGCGGCTAATGTTAATGAGCAAATTGCCTACATCAAAGGGCAGTCAGCTCTTGAGAATGGACCTAAAAATGTTTTGGTCATTGGTGCATCGACTGGGTATGGTTTGGCTTCGAGAATAACTGCGGCGTTTGGCTATGGTGCTAAGACGCTGGGCGTCTTTTTTGAAAAGCCACCAACAGAAACACGAACAGGCTCGGCTGGTTATTACAATAGCGCAGCTTTTGAACAAGCCGCCAAGGAGCAAGGCCTATACGCGGTGAGCATTAACGGCGACGCCTTCTCAAATGCTTGTAAAACGGCGGTGATTGAGCGAATCAAAGCGGATATGGGCAAGATTGATTTAGTTGTTTACAGTTTAGCCTCTCCTCGCCGTACGGATCCTGAAACAGGTCAGGTTTATTCTTCAGTGCTAAAGCCCATTGGTCATTCTTATACCGCAAAAAATCTAAATACAGATACCAAGCAAGTGGGTGAAGTGACTGTTGAACCTGCTTCTGATGAAGAAATAGCCAATACTGTAAAAGTGATGGGTGGAGAAGACTGGGAGCTATGGATGCGAGCACTGCAGGATGCTGATGTCCTTGCGGATAATGTTCAGACTACCGCATACACTTATTTAGGTGAAAAATTAACCTGGCCAATTTACGGACACGCGACTATTGGTAAAGCCAAAGAAGATCTTGATCGAGCGGCCCATGCAATCACCAGCCAGCTTGCGTCGCTGCAGGGATCTGCGAGAGTCAGTGTACTTAAAGCGGTAGTTACCCAAGCCAGTTCGGCAATTCCCATCATGCCCTTGTACTTGTCTTTACTCTTTAAAGTGATGAAAGAGCAGGGCAGTCATGAAGGCTGTATTGAACAGTTGTATCGTTTGTTTGATGAGTGTTTGTACAATACATCGCCGCGATTAGACAACAGCAATCGCTTTCGGGTCGACGACAAAGAGCTGGCTCCTGCGGTTCAGGGGCAAGTTGAAGAACTTTGGCCTCAAGTGACGTCTGATAATGTTGAGTCAATCAGTGATTTTGCTGGCTATCGTGCGGAGTTTTTGAAACTGTTTGGTTTTGGTGTCAGTACGGTAGATTACGATGCAGATGTTAGCCCCATGGTGGAAGCGCAATTTCTGAATTTGTCATAATTTGCAATGAATAAAGCCAGATTTAGCTGGAGTTTTTTGCACCCTCGCTATTGGTTGACCTGGTTGATGCTGATATTTTGGGCGCTGCTGGCTCAGCTCCCTTTTCGTTGGCAAATGAAATTGGGTCGAGGTTTTGGTCGCTTATTGTTAAAAGTGGCCAAGAGGAGAAGGCATATCGCTGAGCGTAACCTCAGTTTGTGTTATCCAGAGTTGACTGAAGCTGAGCGATTGGATTTGCTCAAAAAAAATTTTGAGTCCTCTGGAATTGCTTTTTTCGAAACGGCCATCGCTTGGTTTAAACCTTACCGCTTTTTGGAAAACCGATTTGAGATCATTGGTCGTGAGCATTGGCAGGGATTAGAAAATGATGGCTTACTGATTATTGGAATGCATTTTTTAACCATGGAAATGGCGAATGCGCATCTTAATCGGCATTACTCCTATCATATGATGTATCGCCCGCATCGAAACAAGGTCTATGACTATGTTCAGATGAAGTGCCGAGAGCGACATAATGCGGACACTGAAGTGATTCCTCGAGAGGATTTGAGAAAGACCATAAAATACCTCAAAAACAAACACTGGGTTTGGTACGCACCCGATCAGGATTATGGTCGAAAACTCAGCGAATTTGTTCCTTGGTTTGGAATCAATTGCGCTACAGTGAAAGCGACGCCTAAAATTGTTGGTATTAGTGGTGCGAAAGTGGCTTTTTTGGCCTACTATCGTAAGCCTGATGATTCCGGTTACGAACTGGTCTTGCACCCTGTGATGGAAAATTTTCCTACCGACAATCCACATGAAGACTTAAAGCGTTTGAACGACCAAATTGAGAGTTGTGTTCGCCGTTGTCCCGAGCAGTACATGTGGTTGCATCGACGCTTCAAAACCCGTCCAGAAGGTGAGTCGTCTGTTTACTAAAAAGCACTTGTGTTAGGCTGGTGCTGAATTATTAACCCAATTTGGTCATTTTTTATCTTGGCTACTTGTATAACGGCTTTTCGGTCAGTACCATAGCGATTTTTCGATGACCAGTGCAATTACAGAGTTTTTCTATGAGCAAATTTCAAGGTAGCATAGTAGCCCTTGTCACCCCAATGTTGGCTAATGGCGAAGTGGATGATAACCACCTTGAAAAGCTGGTGAACTGGCATATTGAGCAAGGCACTAATGGTATTGTTGCGGTAGGTACAACAGGAGAGTCTCCGACCTTAACGGTTCAAGAGCACATCTATGTCATTGAGTCAGTAGTCAAATATGTGGGTGGAAGAGTCCCTGTGATTGCCGGTACGGGATCAAATTCGACTCAAGAGGCTATAGAGTGGAGTTTAGCTGCTAAGTCGGTTGGGGCGGATGCCTGTTTACAAGTGACCCCGTATTACAACAAGCCAACCCAAGAAGGCTTGTATCGTCATTTTAGTGCAATTGCCGATGCGGTTGATATCCCGCATATTTTGTATAATGTTCCAGGTCGAACCGCGGTTGATTTATCGAATGATACGGTCATGCGTTTGGCTTCCCACAAAAATATTGTTGGTATTAAAGATGCGACTGGGAATATTGCGCGGGGCATTGAATTAATCGGCATGGCACCTGAAGGTTTTATTGTTTTGTCGGGTGATGATTTTACCGCTTACCAATTAATGTTAGAGGGCGCTCTGGGTAATATTTCGGTAACGGCCAATGTCGCTCCAGCCAAGATGAGTCAACTTTGCCGTTTGGCGATGAATAAAGAAGCGCAAGCGGCCAGCGAGCTGCAAAGCCAATTGGAACCACTCCACAGAGCCTTGTTTGTAGAATCCAATCCAATACCCGTTAAGTGGGCTTTGGCTGAGATGAATAAGATCGAAGCGGGTATTCGTTTGCCATTGACTCCTTTGTCTGAGAATCATCACTCTACCGTTCGAGAGGCTCTAGCCCTTGTTTAAGTTAGCTTTAAGCCTGGTAATGTGTTCGGCGCTAGTGGGTTGTAGTTTTTTTTCTGGTTCGGACATTTTTAGAAATAGCCAAGATGACTACCAAGTTGCTCAAACCATAGAACCCTTGGAAGTTCCGTCTGATTTGAATAACCAAACCTTGGGTCAACTGTATCCTGTGGCCTCAAGAGACTCTATATTAGAGACCAAGCCTTTTTCGGTGCCCAAACCTGAAGGTATTGTAGCGGGTAATCTGAGTAATGTGGTGGCGATCAAAACAGATGGGCAAAGGCAGTGGCTTGTGGTGACTGAGAGGCCCTCTGAGATTTGGCCGCAAGTGATCCAGTTTTTGATACAGAAATCCATACCGGTTGACGCTACCAATTTGACCGAAGGACAAATACGTACAGCCATCGTCAATGGCGCCTACTACCAAATCAGTGTCGAAACCGGTTTGCGTCCACAATCAACGGATATTTTCATCAGCCAAGTCAAAGTCGAAGAAGTGGCGACTGACACTGAGATGGCTTTATTGGAAAGTTTGAGAGTGCATCTTGATAAAGTGCAGATTTCGGGTGACTCTTTGCTGGCTCAAACGATTGGTGGTGAGCCCAAGGCAAAGATTGTGAATGATCAATTGATTCGCTCTCGTGCTTCAATCGATCGATTGATTGGTAGCGTAGATGAGTCGATTCGTTTAGGAAATTTTAGGCTTTATGATAAGGATCTCAGTCGTGGGATTTTTTATGTTGATATGCCATTAGATGCTCAGCAAAAACCCGGTTGGTTTAAACGTTGGTTTTCGTTGGGGGATCAGCAATCGGCTCAATCGCCTCATCGTCTGGATCAAGTGCTTTTGGCTATTGAGGGTGATGTAGAAAAATTAAAAAAAGTGCCTGGGTATCTATTGTTTGTTAGCAGTGATCAAGATGGCCAAGAGATCCGTATCACTGACGGCTATGGTCGCAGGCTAACGCCAGAAAGATCGCGGGAAATGCTGAATAGATTGTACCAATATCTTCTATAAAAACTAGCGTAGGGCATCTTATGAAGTTTGCATCCTTGGGTAGTGGCAGTAAGGGAAATGGTACGCTGATTAGTCACGGTGGTCGCCTGGTGTTAGTGGATTGCGGCTTTACCCTGAAACAAACCGAGCTTCGTCTTCAAAGGTTAGGGGTTTCGGGTGACCAATTGGACGCTATTTTAGTTACGCATGAACACAGTGATCATATTGGTGGCGTGGGGTCGCTCGCTAGAAAATATTCGGTGCCAGTCTTTGCGACACCTGGCACTGTGCGAAGTGGCAAATTAGGCTCAGTTAATTTGAATTTGATTAACGGCTATCAAGCATTTGAGCTGCATGATATGTTGATCACGCCAGTAGCCGTTCCCCATGATGCCATGGAGCCTGCACAATTTATTATTGAAAGTCATCAAAAACGTTTGGGATTGTTGACGGATTTAGGTAGCATCAGCCCTCATGTAGAGACATGCTATCAATCTTGCGATGCTCTATTATTAGAGGCCAATCACGATCCGTTGATGTTGGCATCTGGGTCTTACCCTCCTTCTTTAAAACAAAGAGTTGGGGGTGCGTGGGGGCATTTGAGCAACCAGCAAGCAAGTCAGTTGTTGAGCCGGATCGACTGCTCTAAGCTCCAACACTTGGTGGTTGCCCATATTAGTTTACAAAACAACAGCATTGATCTTGCGCGTGCTGCAATTGACGATTGCGTACGCTCGGTAAAGCGAGTAATTTACGCGTGTCAAGATCAAGGTTTTGACTGGTTACATATTCACTAAAGTCCATGAGGTATTAACAATGGAAAAACGCGACGAGCTTTACCGTGGTAAGGCCAAATCAATCTATAAAACCGATGATCCTGGGTTGTTAATTATGCATTTCAGAAATGATACATCGGCATTTGATGGCAAGAAGCTTGCCCAGCTCGATCGTAAAGGCCAGGTGAATAATCAATTTAACGCCTTCATTATGGATGTTTTAACGAAAGCGGGTATCAAAACCCATTTTGTTAAACGCCTTTCCGCTCAAGATAGCTTAGTTAAAAGTCTAACCATGTTGCCGATTGAGTGTGTTGTCCGAAATATGACAGCTGGATCTATTTGTCGTCGCCTAGGTGTTGAAGAGGGGATGGATTTAAATCCTCCAACCTTTGAATTTTTCCTAAAAAATGATGCCTTGGGCGATCCTATGATTAATGATGCTCATATCGAGTCATTTAAATGGGCTAGTGCCGCTCAAGTACAGGAAATGAAGCGAATTACTCTTGAAGTTAATCATGTGTTAAAGCAATTATTTGCCGATGCGGGAATGTTGTTAGTTGACTACAAAATAGAGTTTGGGGTTTTTGATGGGCAGCTAATGCTGGGTGATGAGTTTAGTCCTGATGGTTGCCGTGTGTGGGATAAGAAGACCCGTGAAAAACTCGATAAAGACCGTTTCCGTCAAGACCTTGGAGATGTGGTAGAGTCTTACGAGGCAATGGGTCAACGTCTAGGAATAGAGTTTGAATAGTCCCTGACTGGATTCTGTGTTATCTTATCCGCACCAATATAGAGGGGTTACTATGATAGATGAGCGCCGCCGATTTGAGCGAAAACAAACCGCGATTCGTGTCGAGATGTCGCACCCTTCTATAGGTACATTAATTGGCTCCACTCAAGATATATCTGATGGTGGAGCCTCAGTGTTAATTGAAAATCAGACTATCCCTCCGGTTGGCACTGTTGTACAGGTAAAGTTCAAGCGGATTGTCGGTGCCATCAATGAAGAGCCTGTTGCTATGAAGATTGTTCATGTGCATCGACAAACGGTTGGTTTGATGTTTAATCAGGAAATTTAAAATTAGGAGTTTATATATGCGTTATTTTGCTGTTGTTGTTATGATTTTAGCCCTTGTGGGTTGTGAGACCACCGATCCATACACTGGTGAGAGAAAGACGAGCAATTCGACCAAGGGGGCTGCCATAGGAGCTGCTGTTGGTGCGGTTTTGGGTGCAGTAATCAATCACGATGATCGTAAGCAAGGTGCTCTGGTCGGTGCGGCGCTTGGTGGTATAACCGGTGGCGGTGTTGGTAATTACATGGATCAGCAAGAGTCCGCTTTGAGAGAAAGATTGCGCCGCTCAGGTGTCAGTGTAGTCAGAGAGGGAGACAATATTCGCCTGGTAATGCCAGGGAATATTACCTTTGCAACGGGCGATGCCAATATTCGCGCTGATTTTTATGAAGTTCTCAACTCGGTAGGCTTGGTCTTAAAAGAGTTTGATCAGACGTATATAGAAATTAGTGGCCATACCGATTCTACCGGTTCAGCACAGTTCAATCAGCGCTTGAGTGAGCAGCGAGCTAGCAGCGTTTCGCGTTACTTGATCAGTCAGGGAATTTCTGGTGGAAGAATCAGTGCTGTTGGCTACGGTTTTCGATATCCTGCTGCCAGCAACTCTACTGAAGAAGGCCGTCAGCTAAATCGTCGTGTAGAGCTGGAATTGAGACCGATTGTTAGACAGTAAGCTTCTGGGTATTTATTCTGAGGGAGTTAGCCAGCAGTGTCTAGATGAACTTTCATGGCTAAAGCTGCCCTTGCTGGAAAAACCTGCTATCGAATTCGATGCAGGTTTTTTTGTGCTCAATGTTTCCTCAAAAGCGATATCTCTACAGGCGACGGGCTCAAAGGCTCCTGGTCCAATTTTCGTTGAATTTGCATCAGGCAAAAATCGCCATCGTAGAATCTACGGTGGTGGCTCGGGGCAATTGATTGCCAAGGCGGTTGGGATTAAGCCCGGTATTCGTCCCGGTATCCTAGACTTGACTGCGGGTTTAGGGGAGGATGGGTTTGCCTTGGCGGCTCTAGGATGTCGGGTCAATTTACTGGAGCGATCACCCATCGTGTTTACCTTGTTGGCTGATGGTTTAAAAAGGGCTAGACAGTTTTCCGATCCAGACTTAAATGAAGTATTGGAGCGAATAGAGTGCCAACATATTGATGCACGACAATATTTGACTCGCCCAGTAGAGCAGCAAGTGATTTATTTTGACCCTATGTTTCCCAAGCAGGCCAAGCAGGCGGCGGTTAACAAGGCAATGAGTTCTTTTCAAGAATTATTGGGGGGAGATTGTGATGCCGGAGAGGTATTGGCTTTGGCCTTGGCCTCAGAGCCTTGCCGTGTCGTTGTTAAAAGGCCTCGAAAGGGTTTGAGGGTTGATGAGCAGTTTCCAGAGCTGGATTTGCCTAAGCCTGGATTAGTGTTGTCTGGGAAGTCGAGTCGTTATGATGTTTATCCTCTTAGAGCGATCTCTTAATCTTTTTTGTCATCATTAAAAAAGTTTAAAAAAAGACCAATTATGGAGCGAACTTGA
>CAXQRU010000100.1:0-8121 GCA_964226685.1 Polaribacter sp.
ATATTTTTATATGGGTATACCTTGGCGTTTAGTATTTCGATGACGACTCAACCGACTCGTGCTAATGTCATCGTTTTTCGTCCACTTCAATGGCTACTCCGTTGTTTTTATCCCAGCTGGCAAAGCGGTGTTCGCTTTTGTTGTTTAGCGATATTAATTCCTCTTGTGACGTTATTGATCACTGAACCACAGGATTGGGATGAGATTATTTTAGGTTTTCTAATCATCTTAAATGTCATTATTGCTCCGCGCTTCTTTTTGGAGCTTTTTAACTGGCGACCCAAGTATCCTTTAATTGTTTATGGTTTTTTTCAGTTAGCTTTCTTAATCATTTTTCTCTTTGTGATGGTGTTTGCTGAAGCCAACAATTTTAAGGGTGCTTATCTTATATTGGTGGTTTTTCCTCCGGCTACCTTGGGTTTGATTCCAGAGTGGAACACTATGCGCGGTTCTTTAGAGATCTTTTACATTTCACAAATTGTTTATCTATTTGTGGTGTTGGCTGTTTTACATAGACAAGCTCGTCCCTACTGGGCACGCATTAAAGAGCTTGAGAGAGAAAAAGCACAAAAGAGCCTATGAAACAGTCATTATTAGAGAGGGCTCACCAACAAGCTCAAGAGGCGGCCAATGTTTTTCAATTACCTCTAAAAGATAAGCTTTGGCAGGCTCGAAATGGTCATCAAATGGGGCGGGGCAGTGGTAGTTCCGTCGATTTTTTAGATCACCGTTTGTATGTGCCAGGAGATGATCCCAGGCATATTAATTGGCAGGCCTATGCGCGCACCGGTCAGGTGATTATGAAAACTTATCAGGAAGAAGTCAGTTTACATATGGATATTGTGCTGGATCTTTCTCAATCAATGGCTTTGGACGAGCAAAAGCAGTTAGGCTCTCTGGCGCTTTCGTACTTTGTTTTAGAACAAGCGTGGCAGCATAATATTTCAGTAAATTTCTTTACAGCAACGCCTCTAACTGTGGATTTAGTCAACCCAGCCTTGTTACAAAGCCATCAGTGGCTAGCCGAGTGGTCACCCTTATTTGGTCAACCTAAAATGGAGTTGGTGCCTTGGCGAAAAAATAGTGTGCGAGTGGTCGTGAGCGATGTGTTATTTCCAGGAACAGATGACTTTTTTATGCCATTTGCCAATAATGATGGTTTAAGTTTAGTTGTGGCTCCCTACAGTGAACAAGAATCGAACCCCAATTGGAGGGGTAGTATGACGTTTATTGACTGTGAAACGGACGAAAAGCACAAACAACGAATGACATCTAAGCGATACCAGCGTTACTTAACTAACTATCAAACACATTTTGCATGGTGGCAAGAAAAATCCCTCTATTATCAAGTGGGATTGGTAAGAATACCTACCTCTAAATCACTAGCGGATGCTTTACAAGCGCATGCATTACCTCAAGGTTTAGTTGAGTGGGCGCCGAGCTTATGAGTGGTTTTTTTCTCGCCAACCCTTGGGGCTTGCTGGCACTTTTAGGGATTCCAGCGATTTTGCTGATTCATTTTTTACAGCGCCCAGGGCGTTATGTGACGATCAGTACCTTATTTCTTATAAACCGCGTGACGACTGATAATTTTGGTGGCAAAAAGTTAGAGCGTTTTCGACAGTCGTTACCTCTCTGGTTGCAGTTATTAGCCGTACTACTGATTACTTGGTTGTTGATTCAACCACGATGGACTCAGCAGGTAATTAACCAACAAGTGGTGATTGTACTCGATAGCTCTGCGTCAATGGGTGCATTTCATGAAGAAGCAATTAATGCGGTTGATAAATTGAGTGATGACCTATCGAGTATTGCGACTGATACCTCATGGCTACTGTTATCGAGCCATCGGAGTGTTCCACCATTGTACAATGGTACGAATCGCTCTGAGATGCTAGCAGCGCTCAACCAATGGCAGCCTAATTTCGGGCGCCATGATTTGAAGCCGGTTTTTGAGTTGGCCATTTCAAGGCAAGGCAGTCGAGGGATTTCGGTTTTGGTCACCGACCGAAAGGTTGAGGTTCCAGATGCCATGTCAATTGTGCAAGTCGGTCGGCCATTGGATAATATTGCGATTGTTGGTGCTGATGTGACCAGTCGGGATGGGCAGCCTATTTGGCAAGCCGTGATTCAAAATTTTTCTGGTTCGGCTAAAACGGTCAATTGGTCGATTCGCACAGAACAAGGTGTGTTGAGTCAACAGTCACTAGCCTTAGACGCTGAACAGCTGCATGTTTTGCAGGGCGGATTCCCTCCTAGTGTGGAACGTATTGAATTAGTTCTTGACGATAAGGTACTTCCAATCGATAACCGCATTCCTTTCGTAAAGCCCAGCTCCAAAGCCTTTTCGGTTTTTTTGGCCGGAAACGATCCTAGTGTAGATAGCTATATGCAAAAGCTCATTGATCGAGATGATTCATTGGGCAGTGCTCAAACTCAATGGGTTTCTGATTTGGTGATCGTCAATCGCGATCATGAAATCAAAGAACCAGCTCATATGGTATTTAGTAGCCGTTTAAATAAAACCAATAGAGATGCTAATCCTATTATTGTTGAATCTCATCCTTTGGTTGAGGGTTTAAATTGGCAAGCCTTGTTGACTAGTGGGGTTGGGACTTTGTCCGCCAACGAGGGCGATCAGGTATTGCTTTGGCAAGGTGATCAACCGTTACTGTTTCTAAGGCAAACGCAAGCATACCCAACGTTGTTTATCAATTTTGATTTTCATGCGTCTAATGCTGATCGCCTGCCAGCATTTTTATTGATGACTCATCGCTACATTCAATGGTTGCGACAATCAAAGCTAGCGTATTCTGCCGAAAATATCCGTGTGGCACAAAAAAATGAACTGCCTCAAGCCGATCAATCCCTCAGTCTTCAATGGCAAGACAATTTAGCGGCAGCCTATCAGCCTCTTGAGCATTCTAGGTTTTATTGGCAAGCACCGAATCAACCCGGTTTTGTGCGAGCCATGGTTGAGGGTCAACCCTTAATGAATCATGCTGTTCAATTTTACGATCCTTTTGAAAGCGATTTGCGAACAGCCAGTAGTCATTATCAGATGGCCTCAACACTAGAGAGTTTGCAACAAAAATACACAGAGCCTGATCCCTACCGGCGAGTGTGGTTGTTATTGTTACTATTACTGTTGGTAGCTATTTGGTTTGCTCAAGCGCTTAACCGGGGAGGCGATGAATGACTCTGTTAACCCCCGAGTGGCTCATCTTATTGGCTGTCTTGGCACTTGCTGCTTGGTATTGGCGCTATTTATCGTTAGTCACTCCTACAAGAATAGTCTTAGCAGGTTTATTGGTACTAATTTTATGCCAACCCCGTTTGTCGCTAACCTCTTCAGGCTTAGATTTGTGGGTATTGATGGATCAGTCGCTTTCTGTCAGTGACACAGTTGCCACTCAAGAAAAAGAGTGGCTAAATTTATTAAAACAAAAACAATCGGCGGATGATCGATTACATATTGTTGATTATGCTAGCAGCATCAAACGTAGAGCCAATATCAATGAACGTTTTGATGGTCAAAGAGATGAAACTAGAACAGACTTTGCAATACGATATGCTTTGTCTCAAATGGATCCTGGTCGGGCATCCAGATTATTAATCTTGTCCGATGGCTTTCACACTGAGCCGTTAGATCGCTTGGCTGAGACCCTTAATCAACAATCCGTGGCGGTAGACTATCGTTTAGTGCAGCCCCCAAGTCAGATCGATTATCGTTTTTCTGAGCTAAAAATGCCAACTACTGTTGACCCTGGGCAGGCTTTTTTAATTGAAGCAACCGTTTTGGGTAATCGCGATGGATCGGTAGCTCTGAAAGTGTTTCGAGGTCAGCAATTGATGCTAGAGGGCAGCGTTAACATCGTTCAAGGAAAGGGAAAAGTTAAGTTAACAGACCGAATTAGTGCTCCCGGTTCTCAGCACTACACTTTGCAAATTAGTCACCCCGATGATCAGCAACCTAAAAATGATCGGATCGATCATTGGTTGGACGTCAGTGGTGAGTCATCCATTTTATTAATCTCAGGGTATCAGCAAGATCCCATGGCGCAGGCACTCGCTACTCATGGCTTACCGACTCGCGTTGTGACTGAGCCTGAAAAGTTGAGTCCGGCGGATTTAAACCGTACCCGCTTAGTGATTATTAATAACGTTGGAGCTAATCGACTTTCTAGTGAATTTTTAGAAGCTCTGCCTTTTTATGTCACCGCGCAAGGTGGAGGACTGTTGATGGCTGGAGGCAAATACAGCTTTGGCTCCGGTGGCTACTTTGAGTCTGCCATTGATCCGCTATTGCCGGTATCGATGGAGCTGCGTAATGAGCACAAGCAATTGGCCGTGGCGATGTCAATTGTGATGGATCGCTCGGGCAGTATGGGTTTTGTGGTCGATGAACCAACCTTGGTGACTAAAATGGATTTAGCCAACGATGGCGCCGCTCGCACGATTGAATTGCTAGGTGATCAAGACAGTATCTCTGTGATTGCAGTCGATAGCGAGCCCCATGTGATTGTTCGCCAGTCTGCCGTTGGTGGTGATCGGGCCTCGCTCGTCGGTGCTGTGCGTCGTATTAACTCAGCGGGTGGTGGTATCTACGTTTATACGGGCATGGAAGCGGGCTGGGAAGAGTTAAAGCGAGCCAATCAAGGGCAGCGTCATATGATTCTCTTTGCCGATGCCGCTGATGCTGAGGAGCCCGGTTCTTACAAAGCATTAATAGAGGAAATGCGAGAGGCTAAAGCTACGGTCAGTGTGATAGCGTTGGGTACCCCAGCCGATACAGACGCTGAATTACTGCGTGATATTGCAGAGCGGGGCAATGGCCGAATTCTGTTTAACCAAGATCCAGTGCAATTGCCAGCTTTGTTTGCGCAAGAAGCTGTTTCGGTGGCTCGATCAGCCTTTATCGATAAAGCTGTGGCTTGGGATTCGACCTCGGGTTGGTCACAGCTTGCGAGCGAAGCGCTAACTTGGCCGGAGGCTGTCGATGGTTACAATTTGAGTTATTTAAAGCCAGAGGCGACGGCGGCGGCACTGAGTCAAGATGAATATCAAGCCCCCCTAGTCGCATTTTGGCAAAGAGGGCAGGGCCGAGTTGCTGCGGTGTCTTTCCCTTTAGCTGGAGAGTATTCAGATCGTGTGCGTAGTTGGAATCATTACAGTGATTTCGTAACAACCTTAAGTCGCTGGTTACAAGCCAATAGTGCTCCATCGGGTATTGCTTTAAAGACGGAGCTTCAAGGCAATACATTGATTATTGATTTATTACATAATGATCAGTGGAATCAGCAGGTGGCTGAAAAGCCCCCGGTTATCCTCACCCAATATCAAAATCAAGAAAATGTTGAAATCGTTTCTTGGGAACAAATGAAGCCGCAGCACTTTCAAGCTCGCCTCCCTATTCAGCACGGCGTACCTATACGAGGTGCTGTGCAATTAGGTGATGAAGTCATACGTTTTGGTCCCATCAGTAATAGCGTTAGCAATGAGTGGGCTCAACCCAGTTCGAGGGTCAATGAGTTAAAACAGTTAGCGACGATCAGTGGTGGTCAAGAGCGCGTGGATTTGACCAGTATTTGGGAATCTAAAAATATTAGCAAATCGAAAGATGTGTCGAATTATTTATTGATGTTAGTTTTGATTTTATTGATCTTGGATGCCTTATTGACACGAGTAAGGCGGTTAACTTAAGGAACCATGTAATAGGTTCCTTAACCCTAAGAAGTCTAGCAGGCCAGGCGTATTAGACTTGATAGCGTTTTCAAAACCGCCTGTTGGACATAACGCTAAAATTTTTTGAAATACTCTATGGTTCTTTTTAGGCCTTCCTCCAACATTACCGTTGGCTCCCAACCGAGCTTTTCACGAGCGAGTGTGATATCCGGTTGACGCTGCAATGGATCATCAGATGGCAGTGGTTTTTGAACCAGTTGTGATGTCGAACCGGTTAATTCAAGAATTTTTTCAGCCAATTGCAATATGGTAAATTCGTTGGGATTACCTATATTGACTGGGCCTGTGAATTCTTTAGGGCTATCCATCAAACGAATAAAACCTTCGATAAGATCGTCAACATAACAAAAAGAACGAGTTTGATCACCCTTGCCAAAAATGGTAATAGGGTCGCCTTTGAGCGCTTGCATAATAAAGTTGGAAACCACTCGGCCATCATTGGGGTGCATGCGGGGACCATAGGTATTGAAAATACGCACTACTTTAATTTCGACATTGTGCTGACGGTGATAATCAAAAAATAAAGTCTCGGCGCAGCGCTTACCCTCATCATAACAAGAGCGAAGGCCTATAGGATTCACATTGCCCCAGTAGGATTCTGTTTGAGGGTGTACCACAGGGTCACCATACACTTCACTGGTTGAGGCTTGGAAAATTTTTGCTTTTGTGCGTTTGGCCAAGCCCAGCATATTAATGGCACCATGGACACTGGTTTTGGTGGTTTGCACCGGGTCAAATTGATAATGAATGGGGGAGGCTGGGCAAGCCAGATTATAGATTTCATCCACCTCAACAAAGAGTGGGAAGGTGACATCGTGGCGCATCAGCTCAAAATGGGGATTGGATAATAGGTGTGCGATGTTATCCTTCGAGCCGGTGTAAAAATTATCAAGACATAGCACCTCATGCCCATCTTTTAGCAAGCGTTCGCACAAATGAGATCCTAAAAAGCCGGCTCCCCCAGTGACTAAAATTCGTTTTCGTAGTGATATTCTCATAATTTGTCTCAGTTAGTGCGTTTGCCGACTCGTTGGATAACCATCAGCTTAATGTATTTGGTTCGAACGTACTGTGCGGCTAAATAGGCCATCACCAAACCGCGCCAACCATCAAGAAAGCCGCGTTTTAAAAAGTAATATTTCACAAAACGCGCCCAGGGGTTAACAACGATCTTAAAAATACTGGCCTTCTTCCCGCGCTCATGCATACCCTCGGCCATGATTGTCGTGTAACTTTCAATGGTTCTGAGGTGGTCAGCTAGGGTGCGATAGGGGTAATGTAGCAAGTCGTTTTTCAGCGTTCCCATAGGGCCCTTTAGTTCCACGCGATCATGGGGATTGTTTCCCGCCCAATGGCCACGGCGGCGATCAAATAGACGCAAGTTCCAATCTGGGCGCCAAGTGCCATGTTTGACCCAGGCTCCCATATAATAAGAAAGCCTTGGCATGCGCCAACCGGCTTTGTCGGGAAAGCCGGCGTCGCGTAGCGCCAGTATTTCTTGTTTGAGTGAGTCGCTAATGCGCTCGTCGGCATCGACACAAAGCACCCAGTCATTTTTGGCTTGCCTAATGGCAAATTCTTTTTGGGCTACGTGCCCGGGCCAGTCTCGCTCGATGACAACAGCGCCAGCCTCGAGGGCGATTTCACGAGTTTTATCGTGAGAGTGGGAGTCTACCACCACCACTTCATCGCAAAAGTGCAGTGATTCGATGCACTCTTTAATGCGATCTTCTTCGTTTAGTGTGATAATGCAAGCCGATATTTTGGGTTTTGAGGTAGACTCAAGCAAAGTAAACTCCACAGCCAAGTAAAAATGATCGGCTAGTATAGAGCTCGAAGCCCCATTTTTGAATAGCTAGCGTGATATTTGTTAAGTTATTGGTTTTCATGATAAAAATTTCAAGGTGAAAGACCTGAATCTGAATTTACTATTTATTTGTAGCCGCAATCAATGGCGAAGCCCCACAGCGGAGGCCATCTGGAGAAAGGTTCCAGGTTATTGCGTTGCTTCCGCCGGGGTTAGTCCTAAAGCTCGGCGTACAGTCAACCAGGAAGATATTCGGCGTGCAGACCTTATTTTCGTTATGGAAAAGAAACATAAAAATAGACTCATCGCTCAGTTTTCCGATTGTCTGAGTGATACTCCTATTCATATTCTGGATATTCCAGATGAATATCAATACATGGACCCGGAGTTGATCGAGGAGTTAGAGCAAAAGGTTGCTGCAATTCTGAGTTGAGAAGAGGTTCAGTATTTTCTAATCCCAAAATGATCCTGAACTGGGCATGACGTATCGGCACCAATAGAGGCAGGTTGGTTAATGTTAATTCGAGCTGACAGTTTATTATTATTGACCTCTCCATGCCAGCACATTG
>CAXQRU010000101.1:0-12721 GCA_964226685.1 Polaribacter sp.
ACGCTCTTCCGATCTGGCCCCCTCAAGATGCCAAGCCGTTAACCCGCGAGCAGATCGCGTTTTTTAAACAACACTTTCCGGACAGCTTTTATGGTAGGCTTTAATTCCAAGTTTCGCCGCGTGGAACATGTCAAGCGGGTCAAGGCGTTGGAACATTTTGCATGATTGCCCAGATGCAGGACTTTGTGCTTACACGTCATAATATCAACCGTAGCGAAGTTGTGCGCACCATAGGCTGATATCTATAAGCCCAAATAAAATAAGGGTCTTCTGGCGTCAAAAATGTTGAATTTGGCGCAATAAATATTAGGGATTGAAGCGCATAAAGAAATACCGGAATATTTCGTCGCCAAACAAAAATAGACGGCACCCTTTATGCGCGTAAGAACAATACTGAATCAAGAGTGCTCATTCAAGAGTTTTGTGTGCGGAAAAGAGCGATTCGCTAGTAATCGATGTGATGCCCGGAAAGAATAGTAAACCTATTTGTAGTAATTGCGGATCTCCTGGATCAGCCTATGATCATCAAGGCGAGCGCCTTTTTAGACATTTACCACTCTGGAGCTTTATCGTTTATTTTTGTTATGTCATGCGTCCTTACATTGGAATTGATAGTGACAGGTTAATAAAGTTTGGTGTAATCTGTCAATGATTGAGTGCCTGTCCAGGATAGCTGTCCAAGCTTGAATGGTAAGCAAGTGAGGTGATTTCGGGTATGATGCTTCACTAGAATGGCAAAAAGGTGGTTTATACTGCCTATGCTCCCAATCTTATGACATTATTTATGAAAACCTTAGTAAGTAGGCTTGGTGTGAAATTGACAATAAAGAGTTTGGCGATTAGCTCATTCATCTTTTTGAGTATTGGAAGTGCAATATATTTTTTGGGTTACAGTATTGGTCAAACAGTAATTGGATTTTATATTTTTTACTCCAGTATTGGACTTGCTTTTTGTTGTTACCACTTTAGCCTACGCCATACTCTATGGATTAAAAGAAATATTGATCATCCACTACCCAAAGCAAAAACAATGAGGCAATGGAGAAATAAGTTATTAGCCTATTTGATAGCATGGCCTTTTTCTTATGCACTTTTGGCGGTTGGGTTTGTTTCAATGCAATCCTGTATCATGCTTTTATTGTTGGAGTGACCTATGCCCAAATTTTCAATCCAGACTATCCAAGGACAGGCACTCAATTATCGCCGGCACTCAATTATCGCCTGGTGTAATCTGTCAATGGATGAGGCCTGTCCTCATACAAGCGTTAAAAGTCTATGAGCCATCAAGCATGTGAGCACTGTTCGGAGGTGAATCAAGAGTTTCGGATTAAAAGCCCGAGAGATCTTGAGAAGGCCATTCGAGTTGTAGCAGCTAATATAGCTGACGGTACAATCCAAGAAAGTGATTATTGGCCTAAAGGTATTCTAAATTGCTGCGATAGTGGTCCATTTTCTGCACTGGCAAATGGTAAGGCCTGGGGTGATATCGTAGACTATTATTTTGAGTGTCCTGAATGTGGTCAGCTCTATCATCTCACGGCAGAAGCATATCATGGCAGTGGGGGTAGTTGGTGCGCTACGGAAAGAGAGTAACTTTTAACAAGTCGCTCATTACAACAAGGGCATGCACTGCTAAAATTGGACAAATACTGGTGTTGGTTTTCCATAGTGGGAAAAATTTTAGTGAATTAATGCGGCTATTTTGGCTTCCGACAATCCAAGGATAGGCACTCAATTATTATCGCGGACGGCTACTTATCCGCAACGATATGTGGCACTGACGCCACATATCGTCCAACTCACCGAGCAAATTTTCGGCTTTGTTGCGGGCGCCGATGAATAAGAAGTAAATTTACTGGGTGTCAAAGGGATTTGTTCAATGTTAGAATGCTTTCCTTTGTTAGCAAATAGGGATTTATATGCGAAAAATTATATTTCTAGCGCTGAGCTTATTCTCAGTATCCGTATTCTCTGCCAATGTTTGGCACACTTCAGCTATCAAGACAGTATACCCTCTAGCAAGCGGAGATTATGTTGTTATTTTTGCTAATAACTCAAGCTGCGCCAGAGAGGATGGCTATCATTATGTTAGTGTAGGTAGTAATGGGGTCACTCTTGAAGGATCGAAAAATATGCTGTCTGTGCTTTTATCAGCGGCAGCCATGCAAAAGCCTGTTTAGGTTAATTTTGATGATGCTGATCAGAGGTGCGCCATCAGTAGATTGTTCTTAAATTATTTACTGTAGCGCTCTACCCCCTCTCCCTATGATGAGGGGGCTAGAAATTATGACGATTGTGTATATTGCTCAATCACCTCTTTAGCCGCCCGAAAGGCATCAATACCGGCCGGTGCTCCGCAATATACGGTGGCATGCAGCAACACTTCCTGAATCTCCGATACGGAACAACCATTGTTCAGCGCACCTAACACATGAGCTTTTAACTCAGAGGGGGCTTTCAGTGCCGCCAGCATAGCAATGGTGATCAGGCTACGTGTTTGTTTAGATAAACCCTCTCGCGCCCAGACCTCTCCCCAGCAATTTTTGGTCAGTAAATCCTGCAAGGGGCGGTTAAAGTCCGTGGCGTTATTGATCGCGCGGTCAACGTATTCATCGCCCAGAACTTCTCGGCGAATCTCTAAACCTTGTTGGTATTGATCGTTACTCATGGGTTTGCCTTTGTTGGGTTACAGGCTGGTAACCTTACCATATTCAAAAGCTCCATGTTTTCACAAAAGAAACTTTTGATGCCATTAAGGGTTTGCGATATTATCGGCGGGTGATTGATTGTGGAAGGTAGGTATGGAGCAAGATCCTAAAAAAATTGTAGATTTAGCCATCTCAAGTGTTATTCGAGGTGATATCGCTGTCCGCTATAGGAATCAAAAATGGCAAGGTGTACTGATCATTCTAGGATTTTCAGCCCTAGTTACAGACCTGATTTTCTTGGTTGACGTTGATGTCGAAAAGCCCTTAATCGACGCACAAAAGCTCGAATGATTAGACCTGATTAATGTAGTTTGTGATGTTGTGATGTCATCGGTAGTGTGGCTTTGGTTTTTGTATCCAGTTGTTGTCAATGTTTGCGTTATGAGTGTTAAAAATCCAGACGCATCAATTGATTAGTCTGTAATTATTAAAAGCGTGTACGCTTTGGTTAAAAGGATATAAATGGAGTTATTGTTTTTCCATGGCATCGATATGTTTAGCCCGAAACCAACTAGCTGTTTTTTAGTTTCAGAAGAGACCCACCCATCACAATAAATAGTCCTCCAGTAATGCGGTGAAACCATTGCATGAATTTGGGTTTATTGAATACTCGCTTAAACGAACCCGCAACGCAGCCATAGCCCATTAAAATGAAAAAAGATAGTGTCATAAAAATACTGGTCAATATTAAAAATTGCCCAAAAATTGAATGCTCTACATTTAAAAATTGTGGGAAGAAAGCCACAAAAAAGAGTATGGGCTTGGGGTTGGTAACCGCTAATAAAAAGCTTTCAAGAAAGTAGGCATTTAAGGGTTTGGGTGTTGCCCTTTTTTTAGTAGCATTCATGTGAAAGTTGCGGCTGATCGCGATTTGTTTTATACCCAGGTAGATCAAATAGAGTGCACCAATGACTTTGACAATGGTAAATAACAAGGCTGAGCTAAGCAGCAGGGCGCCAAGTCCTAAAATGGAAATGCTGGACAAGATGAACAGCCCAAGGATATTGGCAAAAGATGAAATCATCACCACTTTTAAATTAGTATTCATGCCATTGGCGATGGCCAAAAATACGGCGGGGCCTGGGCTTAATACATAAAAAAAGGATAGCAGGCTATAGGTTAGTAATATTTCTATGCTCATAGGTAATACCAAATTAAGGGGCCAGGGCTAGGTCAAGGCTCCATGGTTGCAATAAACCGAGTTGCAAGTTTTGTGGCACAAAGTAAAAATCACCGCCACCGTGCCCTGCCGCTCTTATTGGGCGCATTTCGGGTATTTGATTAATGCCGTATTTGCTATTGCGCTGTTTGACGTTCACAGCCAACTTAGCAAAGAGCATATTGTCGCGCATGATGCCTTTGTTGCTAGACAAGATTTCAATTAACGATCTGGCGAAGGTTGAGTGCTCCCCGTTTACTCCATCAAGTACGGGCTTGACGCCGCCGGAAGAAATTACCAGGCGCGTTCGTCGGCTAAGTCCAACACGAATCGATTCTTCGCTCAGTGGCCCCTGGGCGCTTCCTAGTAAGAAGGGGCTTCGGTTAGAGGCCATATTGCCGGCGTAGCAGGAGTCGGCGATAACTAGCACAGAGCGAGCTTGCAATCGGTCTAGGTGGTCGCTAATCACCGTATTGCTAATCCAGTTGGTCGAGCGCTCTTGTTGGGCATCAATCGGTAACCAATAGCCGCGTTGGCGACTTTGACTTGAGCCTTGAGAAAGGTTGCCATGGCCAGCGTAGTAAATGAGCAAGTTGTCTTTTGGCCCTATTTGGGAGTAAAGGTCGTTAAGCGCATTCAAAATGGTTTTTTCATTGGCATCGGGTAATAAGATGGTGCTAAAGCCGTAGCGATTTTCAAGCAGGCTTTGCAGGCGCTTGGCATCGTGTATGGGTGAGCTTAAATCATCTAGGTACAAATAATCCTGGTTGCCAATGATAAGGGCATAGTAGCGGCCAAACTCAATGTTTTTACCCATCTCGCTGGATTGCTCTTGATTACTGGGTTCAAGGATAGGCTCGGGCGATCGAAAGGCAATTTTCGGTAGAGCGTTTAACTCGCCATTTAGTGCTTGTCGTTCTTTATCGGCGGCTTCATAGAGACCGGTGAGAACGGCCACCTGTTCCTGCGCCTCGGCTAGCTCTTTGTTGGCTTGTTCCAGTTTTTGACGAACCGCATCGTTGGATTGCCTGGCAAGCTGCTTTTGAAGGTCTTGTTGTTTGGCGACTAGGCGCATGCGCTGTTGGCGCAGACCCGCTAATTGTTGTTCAAGCACTTTGCTTTGTTGTTTGGCGGTTTCGATTTTGCCATTGAGCTCTTCACGCAATTCATTGAGGGCATTATCGGCCGTGGATTGATAGATTAATTGGTCATCTTTGAGGCCCGATGCTTGTCGGTACCAGTTGAGCGCCGTCTGGATATTTTTTTCAACCCCTAAGCCTTTTTCATACAGGTAACCCAAGTTAACCTGGGCGCGGCTGACTCCTTGATTGGCGGCTTTTTGGTACCACTGAGCAGCGGCAATATAATCGGCTTGGCCGCCAATGCCTTTTTCAAAGATTTCTCCCACGTAGGTTTGAGCTTCACCATCGCCACTTTCGGCCATGGGCAGCCACGTGTTTAAGGCCGAGCGATAATCGGCACGATCATAGGCAACGTATTCGCCACCTCGGATGCGACAGTCAACGGCTGTGGTGCGGGTGGGCCGGCGAGCGGTTAAATAGGTGGTGCCCCCTAAACGTCTAACTTGGCCAGGGAGTAAGCAGTCCACGATATACAGATCGGCGGTTTCTTTAACGCCGACGGGCAGCACAGGTTCGTTGGCTGTATTGCTACAAGCGAGCAAAGCCACTGTGCAGGCGGTGATTTGTGAGGCTCTTACCAAAACTTTCATAGTGTTCCATCCATTTACAGACTTACCCAGTATATCGCCTTTAGTAGTACAAAAATAGTCGGTTGTACTCTTTTTGTTCTTCTTTTGAGTCGCTGTAATGGCGCACAATCGCCTGGCTGAGGGCGTTGAGTTTGTCAGACATTTCATTAAAGGCCGTTTTTAATTGCTGAATTTGATTGGGAGTAGCCATACGTCCCAGTGAGTAGTCGCTAATGTAGAGGTCGATCAGGCGACGATGCTCTTGCTGTAAGGAGGAGGCGCCGCTGTTGGCTAGGCTTTGAGTTTTGTTTGCCCAAGACTTATCTTGGATATGATGGGTAAACTCCTCTCTAAGACGTTGATTAAAGTTTGGGGCAAGCTGAATCCAAAAGCCCGCGCCAGTATTGACCATAAAGTTTCGAATCCATGTGGCACTGGTGCCCACATAAACATCATCTCCAAACAATGCAATCGTTCCTGAAAAGGGTTGCTCGGTGGTGTCTTCAAAATAGCGCAGGCGCATACCCGTTGGAAGATCGCCTTGGTTGGATTGATGGCTCAACAAGGCATTTAAGCTGTACTGACTTAGCATTGAGCTGGGTACTCGAGCGCTGGCTTGATTGACGATAAGATCTAGAGTGACGCCAGAGCAGGGGATACGTCCGTCTATCATTTGTGCTAGTTCAGCCAGTAAATTGGCTGGCATTAAAGCATTATCGGTTCGAATCATAATAGAGCGATTGCCATCTTTGGCGGCACACAAGGCTCGAAGAGAAGATAACCAGGTGGAGTGGATCATTTTATGATGCGCGGCTTCCTGGTCATTGATGCTCTCCCATGATGGCTCGAAAACGCCATCCTTATTTGCTTTCAGCGGCAGATTTTCCAGATAGTGCCATTGCGATGAGGCATCCACTGGCCAGGCCTTTGCATTAGTAAAGCGCTCATCTTCATCATAGGAGAGCGCATTGGCTTGCATGGTTTCATATTGCTCGAAAATTCGCTCGGAAAGGGGTTGTTCGATTAAACGAAGGTAGCTCGTGACCAAGCAGCTTAGATCATCGTCTGATTGGCAGAGGTTGCGAGCTTGAGCCAGTGCATAGACCTCATCATTGGGCAGCATATTACGCACTTCGTGCAAAGTGATGGTATAAGGTGAGCGCCATAAGGCTTGTATGGCGGCATCAAATTCCGGTATGGGATCTTTCAGCGAAAAAACTAAGTCCACACTGCGATAGCTTGATGGCTCGGCGAGTGGGCCTTCGCTGATATGATAGGCATCCCTCAGCGCTCGCCCCATCTGCAGGGTTTTTTTATCACTGATTAACCAGGCGTGCCCAAGCACACGGGTGGCGTATTGCCAAATGGGCGATAGAGTCTTGTCATTAACACCGGTTAGATCGGGTGTCGAAACCGCTAGGTTAGCATTGTCGAGTAACTTGAGAGAGAGTTGCCTGGCCGCCGCTTGCTCATTTTTGGTGAATTGGCGGTTGAAATAACGTTGCCCCAGTTGGTCTTTATCAACCCACTGTGCTTCTAAGGCTAAGGCCTGTAGGGCCATGTCATGGCCATAAAAGCCGGCTAAAAATCGCTTGGCTTGAATGGTGAGGTGACCTTTGGCCGCCTGTGCCTGGATTTGTTCTTGTTGCTCTTTGGTGCATTCATTGTTGTTTTGGTAACAAGTTTCGATCAGTAGGGCATCGGCCAGGACATTCGCTGCTGGGCCATTGAAGAGTCTCACGCGAAGGCTGCCCTCGCTCTGGTTGCCCCAGTGTTCGAGCATTGAGAAATAATCTAGCGTTGGGTAGGTGGCATTAAAATCGACTAATAACTGTACGTCCACACCTCGATCGGCAGCACCGATGAGTGTTCGAGCCAACATGGCAGATGAGTAATCGTTGAGAGCCTCAGGATAAATTAAGTCGATGGATTGCTTGGCATTTCGAATCAGTTCTAACTTTTTTTCAAAGGCGAGTTGGTTGTCCCATAGAACATGAACCTTGGGTGCTGAGATCAAAGCGCTTCGCTCTGCCGATAATTGTTCATTGCTCAAAGCCAATCGATCTTTATTGGCGATGTCTGGGGTTTCACAAGCGGTTAACGTCAAAACAATCAGTAATCCAATAGCGTACTTCATTTTGCCCTTTGTCATTTGATGAAAAAGCCCGATTATAACGCCTATTGCTAGTCTATGTTGGCATTGCTTGGTTAATTATGACATTGATTCGAAAGCGACTAGACTTAAGTTATTAACCCAGCACTAATACGATGGGTTGGTTGATTAATAATGTTGGGGAAAACGTGCGTTATTTACTGTGTTGTTGTGTCATTTTGGTGGCTTGCTCTCAAAACGAGCCCGACCAATCCCTAGATGTTGCTAAACGGGGAGTGCTTGCTAGTGCCTTGTCAGCTAACGGCTCCTACGCAGTCATTGGCTCCTTGACGGAGGGTGGCTGGCTTTGGGATGTTACCAAAGAGCAACACAAGAGCTGGAATCATCAGGAAAAAACCTATTCAACCCTACTGCATGCCGCATTCTCCTCAGATACTCTTTATGCAGTGACCAGCGATGATCATAGTATTGTACTTTGGGACATGATCTCCCTTAGCGCATTGCGTCACTGGAATGCGCCATCGGAAATTTTGGATATTGCGCTGGCGCCCAAACCAAAGTCTGAAGCTTTGCCACAATTGGCTTTGCTTGGTCTTCGCGATGGCACAGCGGTGACCTTTAAAGTAATGATTGGCGGCATTGATAAAGTCTTTCAACACGAGGCTCCTGTTCGCAGTGTCGCCTTAAGTGCCGATGGTCGGCGTGCCATTACCGGTTCCGAGGACTTAACAGCCGTGATCTGGGATGTTCAAACCGGCAAGCGATTGGGGGTGATTAACCACGAAGAGGAGGTGCAGTTAGTTGCCATAAGTCCCGATGGAAAATACGCGTTATCCATGGCGAAATACGACAAAGTAGTGCTATGGGATATCGATCAGAAAAAAGCTATGGATACGCTTGGGTTGAGTGAAGAAAAGCTGAAGCGGGGTTTGCGCCTAACGGCAGCGGCCTTCAGCTCTGATAACCGATTTTTACTTCTGGGCTTGTCGAACCGAGAAGTGCAACTGTGGCAATTGCCTGAATTAAAAATGCTTGAACAGTGGGTGGTGCCCAAGCGCAGCCAATGGCAGCCAACCAGCGCAGCGATCACCAGTGCTGCCTTTGTGGAGCCAGGTGTTTACCGAGTGATCGCCTCAAATGGTTTTATTCATACGCTCGAGCGTAGTTCAAAATGAGCAACGCCAAAGCGATATGGTTTTAAACTAAGTTCGCCGAAATATTTTGGCCAATATTACCAGTAATACTAAGCCTAAGATGAAAAACAACCTTTATTACGGTTTTTTCTCGCCATAGATAAAGAATATCCTTATTAAAGTGTGGCTGGGAATAAGGAGTATGTTTAATCTATATCAAAAAACTTTGATATAGATCGGTTTGGCTGCTAAACTAACCTTATGTTAGAAGCTAAGGCTAATCAATGTCTCATCAGTCAACTTTCCGGGCTAAATAAAGCGGCGGGAGATGTTTTGCGACTTGAGGTCTTGCGAGTGATGGCGCGAAATGCCTTTGGGGTGTTGGAGCTGGCTGAGATTTTTGAGCAGCGTCAGTCGGGTATGAGTCATCATTTGAAAGTGCTCGCAGATGCAGGATTAGTTGAGAGTCGCCGAGAAGGCAATTCCATATTTTACTCAAGAGCGCTGTCTAGTTCTGGTCATCCACTGTCGGTTTGGCTACAACTGTTATTTACCCAGATTGATTCAGTGCCTCTTAGAGGTGAGTTGGCTGAGCGAATGCAGCGAGTTTTGGACGCTAGGGCCAAGGCGTCTTTGGAGTTTTTCAATAAGTTAGCTCCGGGTACTAGAGCTAGACAAGATCTGATTGCGGCCCACCATATTTATGCCGATGCGGTGCTCGCGCTCATTGAGCAAGGTGGCATCTGTTCGGAGTTGGTTTTAGAGGTGGGGCCTGGAGAGGGCGAATTCTTGCCTGATTTGAGCCAGCGTTTCGCACGCGTCATCGCTTTGGATAACTCTCCCGTCATGTTGAAAAGAGCTCAACATTATTGTTCAAAGCTGGCCAATGTTGAGTGGTATGAGGGCGATACACAAACTCTCAAACCCAATATGGTGGGCTGCGCGGTGATCAATATGGTGTTGCATCATACACCAGCTCCCGCCGAGGTCATCCATGACATCAGTAAAGCTTTGTTGCCTGGGGGTGTGTTGTTTGTCAGTGAACTTTGCCAGCATGATCAAGAATGGGTGCGCGAAACCTGCGGGGATGTTTGGTTAGGCTTTTCACCTCATGAATTAGATCAATGGGCCATAGACTCTGGCCTAAATCCTGGAGCCAGCCGTTATTTGGCTCAACGAAATGGCTTTCAACTACAAATTCGACAATTTTTTAAACCCTTTACCACTATTGAGGAATGACTTATGTCTGATTACCGTGTGTTTACTTCCGAGTCGGTTTCTGAGGGCCATCCAGATAAAATGGCCGATCAAATTTCAGATGCGATTTTGGATGCAATATTAAAAGATGATCGTGAGGCTCGTGTTGCGGTAGAAACGCTCGTAAAAACGGGGATGGCCGTTGTTGCGGGTGAGGTTCGTACCTCGACTTACGTTGATTTAGAAGACTTGATTCGAGAAGTTATTCTTGATATTGGTTACAACTCCAGTGATGTCGGTTTTGATGGGGCTTCTTGTGCGGTATTAAATGCGATTGGTAAGCAGTCGGTCGATATTGCTCAAGGTGTCGATGAGGGCGCTGATAAAGATTTAGGCGCAGGCGATCAGGGTTTGATGTTTGGTTATGCTACCAATGAAACCGATGTGTTAATGCCGGCACCCATTTACTATGCGCATCGTTTGGTGGAGAAACAAGCTGAACTACGTAAAAACGGTAAACTTTCGTGGTTAAGACCGGATGCGAAAAGCCAGGTCAGTTTGCGTTATGACGATCAAGGCAAGCCCATCGCGGTTGATGCCGTGGTGTTATCCACGCAGCACGATGAAGGCATTAGCCTTGGCAACTTGCGAGAGGCCGTGCTTGAGGAAATTATCAAGCCGGTTCTGCCCCCTGAGTGGCTACACAGTGAAACCTTATTCCATATTAACCCGACCGGTAATTTCGTGATTGGTGGCCCTGTGGGTGACTGCGGTTTAACGGGACGTAAAATTATTGTTGATACCTATGGCGGTATGGCTCGCCATGGTGGTGGCGCGTTCTCTGGTAAAGACCCTTCCAAAGTGGATCGTTCGGCGGCTTACGCTGGGCGCTATGTGGCGAAAAATATTGTAGCCAGTGGCTTGGCGGATCGCTGTGAGATTCAAGTCTCTTACGCGATTGGGGTTTCAGAGCCAACCTCGATTTCGATCAATACCTTTGGAACGGCGAAAATTTCTGAAGAGGCGATTAGTGATTTAGTGCGTGAGCATTTTGACTTAAGACCTCAGGGTCTGATCGCGATGCTGGATCTAAAGCGCCCAATTTACCGTCAAACCGCGGCTTATGGCCATTTTGGTCGAGAGCTTCCGGATTTTACTTGGGAAAAAACTGACAAAGCCGCCGAGTTAAAAAAAGCACTATAAAATTTTTTAAAGATTGAGGAAAAAAGAATGACTGCAAAAGTACAAGTAGTAGAAAATTTTACGGATTACAAAGTGGCTGATATCGAGTTGGCGGCTTGGGGTCGAAAAGAAATTGACATCGCCGAAGGTGAAATGCCTGCATTGATGGCTCTGCGTGAAAAATACCGGGCAGAGCAACCACTGGCCGGCGCCAAAATTATGGGCTGTATTCATATGACCATTCAAACCGCGGTTCTAATTGAAACGCTGGTAGCACTGGGTGCGGAGGTGCGTTGGTCGTCTTGTAATATCTTCTCCACGCAAGATCACGCCGCTGCCGCCATCGCTGCAGCTGGTATCCCTGTCTTCGCGTGGAAAAATGAGACCGAAGAAGAATTTTGGTGGTGCATTGAGCAAACCATTCTGGCGGAAAAAGACGGCACTGAAATTTGGGATGCCAATATGATTTTGGACGATGGTGGCGATCTGACTGGTCTTTGTCATGAGAAATATCCACAAATGCTTGAGAAAATTCACGGAATTTCTGAAGAGACGACCACCGGTGTTCATCGCCTATTGGATATGATGGCTAAGGGCGAGCTAAAAGTGCCTGCGATCAATGTCAATGATGCGGTCACTAAGTCTAAAAATGACAATAAGTATGGCTGCCGTCACAGTTTGAATGATGCGATTAAGCGCGGCACTGACCATTTGATGGCGGGTAAAAAGGCCTTAGTGATTGGTTATGGTGATGTGGGCAAAGGCTCGGCTGCCTCTCTTCGTCAAGAAGGAATGATCGTTAAGGTGACTGAAATTGATCCAATCTGTGCTATGCAAGCGTGTATGGATGGCTTTGAGGTAGTGTCTCCTTATATCAATGGTGAAAATACCGGTGAATTGAGCTGTATCAATAAGGATTTATTGCAAAATACAGACCTGCTCGTGACTACGACGGGCAATGTCAATGTGTGTGATAAAAATATGCTGCAAGTCTTAAAAAATGGTGCCGTCGTGTGTAATATCGGCCATTTCGATAATGAGATCGATACAGCGTATATGAGAAAAAATTGGGAGTGGGATGAAATTAAGCCCCAGGTGCATAAGGTGTATCGCGATAAGGCCAGCAATGACCATCTGATTTTATTGTCTGAAGGGCGCTTGGTGAATTTGGGGAATGCTACTGGCCACCCTTCACGTATTATGGATGGTTCTTTTGCAAACCAAGTGCTAGCGCAAATCCATTTGTATCATGAAAAATTTGCCGATAAGCCAGCGGATGAAAAGCCAAGTGCAATTTACGTTAAAGTTCTTCCTAAGAAATTGGACGAAGAAGTGGCGGCCGAAATGGTAAAAGGCTTTAATGGTGTGCTAACCCGCATGACGAGTGAGCAAGCAAAATACTTGAATTGTCCGATAGATGGCCCGTTCAAGCCCAATGATTACAAGTATTAGATCGGAAGAGCGTCGTGTAGGGAAAGAGTGTATAAGCTGGTGTAGATCTCGGTGGTCGCCGTATCA
>CAXQRU010000102.1:0-8079 GCA_964226685.1 Polaribacter sp.
AATAAGACTCTAAGCGTTCTATATCTCCAGCGAGTTTTTCCCTGGCGTATTTGTCGTTACCACTCACCCAGGACCACCAACCCGTTTTTGACAACTGAAATAAATCAAGCAAATCGTCCTTTTTGAAAACACTATTACCAACAATGTTAACGTGTTTTATTTTTGCTACTTCGCCTTCATCAATTCGAATACGAACATTCACCTGGCTTTGCGGCAACTCTACAATATCTGTATAAACTTCAGCCGCATAACGGCCTTGAGAGGTGTATTGTGCGCGCAATTCTTTTGTAATGCCTTCAAGAGTTGAGCGCTTAAATAATTGGCCTTCACTCAAACCACTGGATTTAAGTACTTTTAACAACTGTTCAGTTGGAATGATTTTATTTCCCTGAATCACTAAGCGATTAATTGCTGGACGCTCTTTGACCTTGATCACTAACACATTACCTTCCCGGCCTATTTCTATATTCAAGAAAAAACCCGTATCAAACAAAGCTCTAGTGGCCTGCTGAATACGTTGCGGATTGGCCTCATCGCCGGCTTCTAAAGGCAATGCCGCAAAAACCGTGGCTGCGGATATACGCTGTAAACCATCGACTCGCACATCGTCAATGGTAAAGGTCTCTGCTTGAACCGATAGCGCAAGTACTAACAATAATAGAGTGATAAATTGTTTCATGGTTACAATAATTTCGATACGTCAAAATAAGAGGCTAACACGAAGATAGCGACAATAAATAATAAACCCATCAACACAGCAGTCGCTTTCACATTCTCAGAAATCTGCTTACCTTTAATGGCCTCTAAGCTATAAAACAGTAGGTGCCCCCCATCTAGCATGGGAATAGGCAATAAATTAATAATGCCTAAGTTCACACTTAAAAAAGCTAAAAAAGCTAAAAAGTAACGCAACCCACGCTCGGCTGAATCGCCGGCCACTTTAGCAATCGCAATCGGCCCACTCAAGTTTTTTATCGATAAATCAGTAGTCACTAATTTTTTAATGGATACCACGATGAGTACCGAGCGACTCCAGGTGTCTCTAGCCCCTTTAAGGAGAGATTCCAATACCGTGTATTCCTTCAGAAAAAAGTAACTGGCCGGCAGCTCCACCCCAAAAGGTAATATCCCTACATAACCATTACCTTCACGCTCAGCAATACTGACAGGAAGAGTCATTGGCTCTTCAGATCGTTCAATAGTCAACACAACGTTTTGACCGGGCCGAGCTCTGACTTTTTCTACAAAATCGGACCAAGTGCTAATAATGTGATCATCAATGGCAACAATTCGATCATTCACTTTGATGCCAGCATCCTTAGCAGGGCCATCTTTAATATCTGCAACAACGATATTTGTGATTGGCGGGTACACTTGAAAACCCAAGGCACCTAAAGTATCAGGGCCATCATCCTTTTTTAACCAATCATTGATGAGAATGCGCACTTCTTTAGGCTCAACCTCTTGTTCAAAAGGTTTAACTGCCAATGCAATATGCCCACTATGCCCCACCCTTAAAAATAGTTTTTCTTGAACATCCGACCATGACTCTGTGGGCTCACCATCAACCGATACAATTTGTTGCCCAGCCACAAGTCCCGCTTGCTCGGCAGGACTGCCAGGATCAACAGCTGAAATTACGGGCCGAATACCTGGCTCACCCATGAGCGCTAAAATTGTAAAAAAGATCGCGGCTAGCAAAAAGTTCGCGGCCGGACCCGCCAGCACAATCAACGATTTTTGCCACAGTTTTTTGTGAGACAAAGGTACCGATTGATCATCGGGGTCTAGGGGCTCTTCATCATCATTGAGCATTTTGACATAGCCACCCAAGGGGATCATCGCCAAAACATACTCAGTTCCACTACGATCAGTGCGGCGCCAAATGGGTTTACCAAAGCCCACCGAAAATCGCAGCACCTTAACGCCAAAGTACCTAGCCACCCAGAAATGACCCAACTCATGAAAGGTCACCAAGATACCCAAAGCTACTATAAACCAAAAAATTTCGCTCACTGCTGTCCCTTCACATAATTTATGGCATATTGTCTAGCGCAATAATCCACGTGTTGGACAGACTCAAGATCAATGAGTTCCCTATTTTCTATTGAATCCAGTGTGGCGGCCACAACATCGTACATCTGTGCAAAACTAATGGAGCCCGCCAAAAAGGCATCAACCGCAACTTCGTTGGCTGCATTGAGAATGGTAGCTACCGCCCCTTTTGAATGGGCCGCAGCAATAGCAAGGCTTAACATTGGAAAACGCTCAAGATCAGGAGGCTCAAAGTCTAGCCTTGCGGTTGCCAGAATATCAAGAGACGCAACACCAGACTCCATTCTCTCTGGCCAAGCCAATGCGTGCGCAATGGGTGTTCTCATATCTGGATTACCCATTTGCGCGAGCACCGAGCCATCGATGTACTCAACCATGGAATGAATGACACTTTGCGGATGAATGACTATATCCACTTTACTTGGCTCTATGTCAAACAACCAACACGCTTCGATTAATTCAAGGCCTTTATTCATCAAAGACGCTGAGTCAACGGAAATTTTTGGCCCCATTGACCAATTGGGATGGTTGCAGGCTTGCTGAGGGCTAGCATTAGCGATTTGAGTTTTTGACCATTGGCGAAATGGACCACCTGAGCCAGTCAATAATAAGCGCCGTATCCCGGAAGCTGAGATGGATTTGTGATTGAGCGGCATACATTGGAACATAGCATTATGCTCGCTATCAATGGGCAACAGCAAAGCTCTCGCTTTAGCCGCAGCATTCATGAACAAAGCGCCAGCCATCACCAGTGATTCTTTATTGGCCAACAGCACTTTTTTACCCGCTTCTACCGCTTTAAATGTTGGTAACAAGCCCGCTGCTCCAACAATAGCCGCCATGACAATGTCAACCTGGCTATCTACCGACACTTCAATTAAGGCTGAGTCCCCCGCTAACACCTGAGTAGAACATCGATTGGCCTTAAGCAGCTCATTCAAAGGAGCAACATAAGCCTCTTGAATGACGGCATATTTAGGCTGATATTTTATGCACAACTCAGTCAGTTGCCGATAGCTAGAATTGGCGGTGAGCGCATACAGCTCATAAAGATCCCGATAGCGTGAAACCACATCCAAGGTGCTGATACCAATGGAGCCTGTAGCTCCTAAGATTGTTATTTTTTGCACTATAGTTGCCACCCACTCAATAAGATGGCCAGTGCAAAAATGGGTACCGTTGCCGTTAAGCTATCAATTCGATCCAGTATACCCCCATGCCCAGGCAAAATCGTACCACTATCTTTGATGCCTCGATGCCGCTTCATCATACTTTCCAACAAATCACCTAACGTCGAAATCAAAGCAGCCGGTAAGATCACAGCTAAGACCAACCAGCCATTTGAATTTGAATCAATCAGGATAACTAAACCAGCCAGTAACAAACAGCTCACAACGCCCCCTATAAACCCTTCTAAGGATTTACCAGGGCTAACATTTGGCGCCAATTTGCGCTTCCCCCATTTGGAACCAAAGCCATAAGCACCTGTATCGGCAAAAGCTACTACCGCCACTACCAGTAAAATCAACCATGGCCCCTGCTCGAGCTGATGTATAAACGCTAAGCCCACAGTACAGGGAATCAAAACCAACCAACCAATGATCATTTGAATAGGCAACCTGCCCCAGAGAATACTACTAGAGGGATAACCTTGTACCCATAACAAAGCAACAGCCCACCAGGTAGCAGCAACCAAAAGTAGAAGTTTTAGTTGTTCAAGTTGCGGTTCGTAACCAGGATATAAACCTGTAACGATGCAAGCTGCTATTAGTAGAGCGGTTGTAATACCAACATACAAAAGTCTTTGCCATAATTTTTGTATACGGCATAAGTTAGACCATTCCCAAGCCGCAACGGCTGCGATCAAAAAAGCAAAAATAAAAAAACTCGGTGGTGGCAAGAAAAAATCGCACAAAACAAAAATACTAATCAAAACAAGTGCTGTTTGAATACGTTTTTTTAGCATGATTTTGTTTGCACCTGTTCGGAAGTCATACCAAAACGGCGTTGACGAGAATAAAAATC
The DNA here is from genome assembly GCA_964226685.1 of Polaribacter sp. Classification (GTDB taxonomy): domain Bacteria; phylum Pseudomonadota; class Gammaproteobacteria; order Pseudomonadales; family Cellvibrionaceae; genus CAXQRU01. The sequence continues at coordinate 4,081 of CAXQRU010000102.1, forward strand.
ATCGACAGCTTGAGCTAGTGCATCACCATCAAACTCAGGCCATAGCAGCGGAGAAAAATATAGCTCAGCATAGGCGGCTTGCCACAATAAGAAATTGCTAATACGTTGTTCCCCACCGGTCCTAATCAATAAATCCAATGGCGGAAAATTAGATAACTGCATAAAGTTACCCAAGCTATCTTCATCAATTGCATTGAATTCTTCAGGCTTATTGATAACATATTCAGTCATCGCTTTTGCTGCATTGGCAATATCCCAGCGGCCGCCATAATCTGCAGCTATCACTAAGGTTCTAATACCGCCTGCGGTAGCGTGCTCAGCATGATCAATTGCTTTTAATAAGGTATTACTGAAACGATCTCTGCGACCGATTACCCTTAGGGCTACCCCCTCCTTTTTGAGCTTCTTAACTTCATTTTTCAGATACCACAAAAAGAGCTTCATTAAAGCATCGACTTCCCTTTCTGGCCTGCGCCAATTTTCACTACTGAACGCAAACAAGGTTAACACTTCGATATCGAGCTGTTTTCCCGCTTCCAACACATCGCGAATACGCTCGACGCCGGCCTTGTGGCCGGCACCCGAGGGCATGCGCCGCTGCTTTGCCCAACGATTATTACCATCCATAATAATACCGATGTGACGCGGAGCACGCCCAGGTTTGCACTCAGACACTTTATATCTCTAGCAAATCGGCTTCTTTTGCAGCATAGGCTTTATCGACCTCAGCAACATAATGGTCAGTAACCTTTTGTATGACCTCTTGAGCACGACGCTCATCATCCTCGGAAATTTCTTTTTCTTTTTGTAAGTCTTTGATAGTGGCGAGCGCATCTCGACGAATATTACGGATAGCTATCTTGGCATTTTCTGCCTCAGACTTGGCTTGTTTAGTAAAGTTCTTACGAGTCTCTTCCGTTAAAGCGGGCATTGGTAGACGAATCAAATCACCAGTGCTGGATGGATTTAGACCCAGATCTGACTTCATGATTGCTTTTTCGATATCAGGCCCTATGTGTTTTTCCCAAGGACTAATGGACAAAGTGCGCGCATCTAATACGGAAATATTTGCCACCTGCGATAAAGGAGTCGCAACACCATAATAATCGATCGTTATTCCATCTAATAAACTAGGATGAGCACGACCCGTACGAATTTTGTTAAAATTGTTCGCTAATGCTTCCAAGCTCTTTTTCATTCGCTCTTCAGCGTCTTTCTTGATGTCATCAATCATAATTTTTATAGCCTGATCATTAAAATGGGATAAGTTAACATTGCTAGTCTCACACTAGCAATGCCGTTTACTCAGTAAACTCTTTAATTAACGTTCCCTCGTTACCACCAACAACGATATTTAATAGCGCACCTGCTTTATCCATTTGAAACACTCTAACCGGCATATGGTGTTCTCGGCATAAACAAATGGCTGTTAAATCCATGACGGCCAACCTTTTCTCCAAAGCTTCATCATAGCTTAGAAGGTCATACTTTGTCGCCGAACTATCTTTCATCGGGTCGGCCGTATAAACACCATCAACCTTGGTGGCCTTAAGGACCAACTCAGCCTCCACTTCTATACCACGTAAACAAGCGGCAGAGTCTGTGGTAAAAAACGGGTTACCGGTACCGGCCGCAAAAATAACCACCTCACCCGCTTCTAAAAAACGAATAGCGCCTCGACGATCATAGTGCTCCACAATGCCACTCATAGGAATCGCCGACATCACTCTAGAGGAAATATTAGAGCGCTCTAGCGCATCTCTCATAGCCAAAGCATTCATGACGGTTGCCAACATACCCATATGGTCACCCGTCACCCGATCCAAGCCTGCCGCATTGAGTGCTGCACCACGAAAGAGGTTGCCTCCACCGATCACTAAACCAACCTGCACACCGATACCCACTAGCTGACCAATTTCCAGCGCCATTTTATCGAGTACTTTAGGATCAATACCAAAACCCTCAGACCCCATCAACTGTTCGCCACTGAGCTTCAACAGTATGCGTTTATACTTTCTATCGCGATTGCTTGTCATGGAAACCTCGTACAGATATTAAAAATTAGCCCGCTTTAAGCGGGCCATTTAACGTCATCGACTTTATTACTGTGAGGCTTTAACTTGCGCCGCTACTTCTGCAGCAAAGTCGACTTTTTCAACTTCAATACCTTCACCCACTTCAAAGCGAACAAAACCAACGATGTCAGCGCCTGCTTTTTTAGCCAGCTCACCCACTGTGATTTCAGGGTCTTTAACGAACGCTTGTTCTGTTAGGCTGTTTTCCTGTAGGAATTTTTTAATACGACCACCCATCATTTTTTCAATAATGGCCTCTGGCTTACCTTCCATATCAGGCTGTGCGCGAATGATATCTTTCTCGCGAACCAACATATCTTCAGGCATATCTTCAGGCTTATTGGCCTGAGGGTTTGAGGCAGCAACGTGCATGGCGATATCGCGTGCAAGCTCTGAGTCACCACCCGTCAGCTGAGTTAACACACCAATACGATTGTTTGAGTGCACATAAGCACCAACATTACCACTTTCGAGTATGCTAATACGACGAACGTTGATGTTTTCACCAATTTTTTGAACCAAAGCTTGTCTTGCTTCTTCAAGACTGCCTTCCATCAATACTGCCACATCATTTTGCTTGGTCTCAAAAGCCGTATTCACAACGTTTTCAACAAAACCCAAAAAGCTAGCATCACGTGCTACGAAGTCAGTTTCTGAGTTCACTTCGACAAGAACGCCATAACTGTTATCACTTGCAACCTTAACGGCAACCACACCCTCAACAGCGGTACGACCGGCTTTTTTAGAGGCTTTAAGACCACTGGCTTTACGCAAGTCATCAATGGCTTTCTCAACGTCACCGTCGGCCGCAGCCAAGGCTTTTTTACACTCCAACATACCAAGACCGGTACGCTCTCTTAATTCTTTTACTAAAGAAGCAGAAATTGCTGCCATTGTGTTTTCCTCATTCTCTTGTATTTAATACGGAAAAGGGGCTAAGCCCCTTTTTACTCATAGATGGGTTTGTAGCAATTGCTTAAGATGCTTGATCTTCTGAAGCGGGCGCCGCCGTCTCAGTGACTTCTACGAACTCATCTTTACTGGTGCTACCTTCTATACATGCATCCGCAACGGCACCAACATACAATTTGATTGCACGAATCGCATCATCGTTACCAGGAATCACATAGTCAACGCCTGATGGATCGCTATTGGTATCAACAATGCCAACAACTGGAATACCTAACTTGTTCGCTTCATTGATTGCAATTCTTTCATGCTCAACATCAACAACAAACAAAGCATCAGGAAGACCAGCCATATCTTTAATACCACCAATAGACAACTCTAGTTTGTTCATCGCACGAGTTCTCATTAGGGCTTCTTTTTTGGTCAAGCGGTCGAAAGTGCCGTCTTTGCTTTGTGTTTCTAATTCGCGAAAACGGTTAATCGAGGCACGAATGGTTTTGTAGTTGGTCAACATTCCGCCCAACCAACGGTGGCTAACGTAGGGCTGGCCCGCTCTTTCGGCCTGCTCTTTGATTGCTTTTTGAGCGGCACGCTTAGTACCAACAAACAAAATCTTTTTCTTTTTGCTTGCCATCGCTTTGATCACCGCCAAAGCTTCATTTAAAGCAGGAACCGTGTGCTCAAGATTAATGATATGAATGTTATTTCTGGCTCCAAAAATGTAAGGGGCCATTTTGGGGTTCCAATAACGAGTTTGATGGCCGAAATGAGTACCCGCTTGCAACATTTCGCGCATAGTAACAGCTGTCATAATAGTATCCTATTTAGATTGGGTTAGGCCTCCACGCACCCCCTGAATCAACCCTAAGGCACCCAGATTCGAAGGTTGAGATGCATGTGTGACGATAATACTTGTCGGAGTATGCCAACAAGCGGGCGCTTTATACCATAAAAACGCCAAAAAAACCAGAAAAACTACAAACTGAAACCGCATTTTTTGGCTTATCAAAAACAC
>CAXQRU010000103.1:0-28530 GCA_964226685.1 Polaribacter sp.
GTTAGTGTGTTTAACGTCATGATGGTTCTCATAACCCCATCATGGTGCCGATTAACCCTATTTCAGGATCATTTCATGCTAGAAACACCAACTCACTTCAGGATCACTTCATATTGGACAAGGCTCACATTTGTAATATGGATCTTACTTATGGCACCATCCCCCGTGAGTTTCATGTCTAAGAGACTCCAATCAACCCTAACCCCTTTCAACCATGAGGTTTTACGATGGATGAGTTTCAGATCAGCCTGCGCCATTTAACGGTTGATGACTATGATCAAATCAAGCAATTAATGGATCGCGTTTATTCCGATATTGGTGGTGCATGGTCAATCAAAACTGTCGCTCAGCTCCTCAAGGACTTCGCGGAAGGTCAACTGGGTATTTTCGATAGCGATAGCCTAGTTGGACTCGCCTTAGCCGTAAAAGTCGACTATAAACGCTTTAGTAACCCTCATACCTATGATGATTTAGTCAGCAAAACTGACAAGCTTATCCATAAAAAACAAGGGGATGCTTTATATGGTCTAGACATCTTAATCGACCCAGAATATCGCGGTTTTCGCTTGGGTCGAAGAATGTACGATGCCCGCAAAGAACTCTGTCGCGAAATGAATTTACGAGGCATATTAGCCGGTGGCCGCATACCCAACTACCACCTCTATGCCAACAGCCTAAAGCCTGTGGAATATATCGAGCAGGTCAAACGCAAAAACATTTATGATCCTATTTTGACGTTTCAATTATCCAACGATTTTCAGGTTAAGCGATTGTTAAAACAATACTTGCCCGAAGACGAACGCTCCGCGGGCTATGCGACTCTGTTGGAGTGGAATAACTTTTTGTACGAACCGAACATATCCTTTCTCGCCTCTACCAAGAGTCATGTGCGTATTGGTGTGGTTCAGTGGCAAATGCGGCACTTTGAATCTTTTGAAGAAACCTTGCAGCAAGTTGAGTACTTTGTCGATGCACTATCGGATTATCAAAGTGATTTCGCCCTTTTCCCAGAATTTTTTAATGCCCCGCTGATGGGACTCACAGAACAAGGGAACTCGGCCAAGGCCATCCAGTTTTTGGCTAGCTTCACCGAGCGCTTTGTGAATGAAATGTCGACCATGGCAGTCAGCTATAACATCAACATTATTACTGGGTCAATGCCCGTTTACGAACAAGGCGTCGTGTACAATGTGGCCTATTTGTGTCGCCGAGATGGATCAGTCGAGCAGCAGAAAAAATTACATATTACGCCTAACGAGCGAGACGCCTGGGTAATAGAAGGTGGCGATCAATTAAAAACTTTTGAAACGGATGCGGGTCGAATCGGTATTTTAATTTGCTACGATGTTGAGTTTCCCGAGCTTTCAAGGATTTTAGCCAATGAGGGGCTTGAAATTTTATTCGTGCCCTTCTGGACAGACACCAAAAACGGCTACTTGAGGGTTAGGTATTGCGCTCAAGCGCGCGCTATTGAAAACGAATGTGTGGTCGCCATTGCCGGTAGCGTCGGAAACTTGCCCTCAGTAGATTATTTAGATATTCAATATGCCCAGTCTGCAATATTTTCACCATCGGATTTCTTATTTCCGCAAGATGCGATTTTGGCTGAGGCCACACCCAATACCGAAATGGTCTTGTTTGCCGATATAGAAATGAGTTATTTAAAAACCTTGCACAACGAAGGGTCTGTTACCAACCTGAAAGATCGTCGTGAAGATTTGTATCAAGAAATCAGGGGAAATCAAACGTAACACGGTAGCTACCGTGTTACGTTTAAGCAGGGTTACTTAGATTGACGGTATTGCTCTAACGTTTTGATTTGACCGTTATCGTCGCGAATCATTAGCAGTCCATCTACGTAGATGGCTTTTGAAAATTCATCGGCTGATAATTTAGAAAGGCTTTGGCGCTTATCTTCATCAAGCTGCACTTGCACAGATTCTTTGACAGTGACGGTGGCTTTCGCTTCCTGGTAAGCATCGCCACGATCATCGGTCTTCACAGTATCAGCCAATGTGGTTTCAATGGGTGTGATAAAGGCATCGACATATCCCGCTTTTTTAAGCTCATTTAACAAGCTTTGCGCATCTTCTTTTGAATTGAAGTAACCCACTCGGACCAAAGTTAAGTCACGCTTTTGATCGGTATGAACGGTGCCATGCTTTGTGGCGCTTTGAAAGCCATCTTCTTTGTAAAATTTGTGGGCGCCAATTTGCACAGCGTATTGCTCAGCCATTGCAAACGATGACGCCATTAATACCGATGCAGCTAGTAATGATTGAGTTAAACGTTTCATGTTACACCCTCTATAAAAATGGTTAGTTACACTACATGGTTTCGATCTTTTCAAAATCAAGTGTTTAATGCGCCAAATTAGGATATTCCTCGTTTTGGGTTGCGCAAGCCCTTATCAACGATGATTCGAGTAGCAATTTCTTCGATAGACAACCGTGTGGTATCAATAAATGGGATTGATTGCTTTTTAAAAAGCATTTCCGCCATACGCACCTCATCTTCACACTGGCGCAAAGAAGCATAATGACTATTGGCCTTGCGCCCGTCGCGAATTTGCGCCAATCGCTTGGGTTCGATCGTCAATCCATAGAGCTTATTGTGGTAAGGTCGTAAGGGCTTAGGAAGTTGATCAATTTCGAAGTCATCATCATTAAGCGGGTAATTGGCGGCATAAACACCCGCTTGCAGTGATAAAAATAAACTCGTCGGCGTTTTACCACTACGAGAGACCCCGACCAAGATAATATCAGCCTGATCGTATTTGTCGATTTTTGCACCATCATCATTGGCAATCGAGTAATGCATCGCGTCGATACGTTTTTTATAATGCTCCTGCTGTGAGACTTCCGGGCGCCCCACCACCACACTGGCCTTTTGCTCAAGCAGCTCTTCCAATTGAGGTAAAAATGCCGAAATACTGTCTAAAACGTGGGCCTGACTCGATTGAATAATGTCGCGAACTTTCGCATCGACGATGGTTCCCACCACAATGGGCTTCAAGCCACTCTCTTTGGCTTTTCGGTTGATTTGAGCCACCGCCGACTGTGCTTTGACCTCAGTATCCACAAACGACAATATAGTTTCATCAAAGGGCATATCAAAATGTGCCAATAAACTACGCCCTACGGCTTCGGCGGTCAAACCGGTGCTATCGGAGATAAAAAATACGGGTCTGCTCATAGTAAAAACCTTATTTTGGGCAATTATTGGAAAAAAGTAACAGTATAACGAGAATTTTGCCGCAAATTTTATTATCCTAGCGTCTTTATTTTTACGAGCCAAATTTTGGCTCCACAACGTTGATTGGGGAGAACGTCAGTGTCCACATATGTTATATGGTTTCAGGACTTGGGAATGAACGATGTCGATAGAGTGGGTGGTAAAAATGCCTCTCTTGGCGAAATGATCAGCAACCTAGCCAATGCTGGCGTCACCGTCCCTGGCGGTTTTGCGACCACGGCGCAAGCCTACCGAGACTTTTTAAATCACGATGGCCTCAAACAACGTATTGATGACCAGCTCGCCGCTCTTGATGTCGATGATGTTAAAATGCTTGCTAAAGTCGGCGCAGAGATCAGAGAGGCCGTCATTAATGCGCCTTTCCCTGCTCAATTAGAAACCGATATTCGAGTAGCGTATGAAACACTGTGCGAAGACTTGGGTGATATTTCGGTAGCAGTTCGATCATCGGCCACCGCCGAAGATCTACCCGACGCCTCATTTGCGGGCCAACAGGAAACCTTCCTCAACATCAGCGGTATCGATAATATTTTTGTGGCCGTTAAAGAAGTCTTTGCCTCTTTGTTTAATGATCGAGCAATCTCCTATCGAGTTCACAAGGGCTTTGATCACGGCGAAGTGGCGCTTTCGGCAGGCATTCAGCGCATGGTTCGCAGTGATATTGGCGCAGCCGGTGTTATGTTTAGTATGGATACTGAGTCAGGCTTTGATCAAGTCGTGTTCATCACGTCTTCTTACGGCCTTGGCGAAACCGTCGTTCAAGGTGCTGTGAACCCCGATGAATTTTACGTGCACAAGCCGACACTTGAGAAAGGCAAGCACAGCATTTTGCGCCGCAATCTTGGTAGCAAAATGATCAAGATGGTGTATGGCAAAAGCGCTAGTGCCGGAAGATCCGTTGAAACCATCAACGTTGATAGAGAAGACAGCACTCGCTTCTCCATTACTGACGAAGAAATCACCAACCTCGCTAAGCAAGCTCTAATTATCGAGCGCCATTATCAGCGCCCAATGGACATTGAGTGGGCGAAAGATGGTCTCGATGGCAAGCTCTATATCGTTCAAGCACGCCCTGAAACTGTGAAAAGTCGAGAGGCAGGCAATGTGATTGAGCGCTACTTGATTAAAGATCGCGGCCAAGTATTGACTGAGGGTCGAGCCATTGGCCAGAGAATTGGTAAAGGCCCCGTTAAGGTCATCAACGATCTATCCGAAATGGATCAAGTCAAAGAAGGTGATGTACTCGTTACCGATATGACAGACCCTGACTGGGAGCCGGTTATGAAGCGCGCCTCGGCGATTGTGACCAATCGTGGTGGTCGCACCTGTCACGCGGCCATTATCGCTCGTGAGCTTGGAATCCCTGCCGTTGTTGGCTGTGGCGATGCCACTAACCAACTCAAACCAGGCCAAGAGGTGACGGTATCGTGCGCCGAGGGTGATACCGGCTTGGTGTATGAGGGGCTTTTGGATTTTGACATCACCCAAAGTGATCTCAGTAAAATGCCAGAGCTACCCTTCAAAATCATGATGAATGTTGGCAACCCCGACCGCGCCTTTGGTTTCCAAGCCTACCCAAATGCCGGTGTTGGTCTGGCCAGATTGGAGTTTATTATCAACCGTATGATTGGGGTGCATCCTAAAGCGCTACTCAATATCGATGAATTACCTGCCGATACTCGCGAAAGCGTAGAGAGCCGAATTGCCGGTTACAGCAGCCCCGCCGACTTTTATGTGGAAAAAATTGTTGAGGGCGTCTCGAGTATTGCTGCCGCTTTTTACCCTAAACCCGTGATTGTGAGAATGTCGGATTTTAAATCCAACGAATACGCTCACTTAATTGGTGGTACCTTGTTTGAGCCCAATGAAGAGAACCCTATGCTGGGTTTCCGTGGCGCCTCGCGCTATGTCGACGAGTCGTTCAGAGACTGTTTTGATCTCGAGTGTCGCGCTCTTAAAAAAGTTCGAGACGAAATGGGCTTAACCAACGTCAGGATCATGGTGCCCTTCGTGCGCACACCCGGTGAGGCCAAACAAGTGGTTGAGCTGTTGGCTGAAAATGGTCTAAAGTCCGGCGACAATGAGCTGAAGTTGATTATGATGTGCGAATTGCCCGTCAATGCCCTGCTCGCTGACCAATTCTTAGAGTATTTTGATGGCTTCTCTATCGGCTCAAACGATATGACACAACTGACCTTAGGCCTAGATAGAGACTCCGGCTTAATTGCGCATTTGTTTGATGAACGCAACGATGCCGTCAAAGCTCTCTTGAGCATGGCCATCAGTGCCTGTAAGAAAGCCAATAAATACATTGGTATCTGCGGCCAAGGCCCATCAGACTACCCAGACTTTGCTCGCTGGCTGATGGAACAAGGTATTGATACCGTTTCTTTAAACCCGGATTCGGTTTTGGAGACTTGGTTATTTTTGGCGGGTGAAACTGCATAATCTCAAATCGCTTGCCAAGCTTAAAACTTGGCAAGCGCACTCTCAATACAAAATAGAAAATAATTGATACAAAAAGATCAAAAATTGATCACATCTTACCTCTAAATTACCGATTTTGCTCATAAATTGGCTAAGCTTTATAAGCCTGACTACACTAGAAATAGGGTATTGCGTTGCGATACTACATTTTAGGTGACGTCATGTATTTAGATTTTTACGGTTTAAAAAAACCTCCTTTTAAAATCACGCCCGACACCAAGCTCTTTTTTGAAGGCTCAGATCGCGGCGCGGTTTTACATGGCCTGAGTTATGCCATTGACAGTGGTGAGGGCATTATCAAAGTGGTCGGTGAAGTGGGTAGCGGCAAAACCATGCTTTGCAGAATGTTGCCAGTGAGAATGAGTGATAATATTGACTGGGTGTATCTAGCCCACCCTAGCCTATCTCCCGAGCACACACTTCATGCCATCGCTAAAGAACTCGGTTTGAGCATTGATAAATCCATGGACAAGCTCGACATCATGAATCTATTACATACGACGCTCTTGGAAAAGCACAGTCAAAATCGGCGCGTGGTGGTACTGGTCGAAGAATCGCAAGGCATGCCATTAGAAACACTTGAGGAAATTCGACTCCTTAGCAACTTAGAAACCGACGAACATAAATTATTACAAATCGTATTATTTGGACAACCGGAGCTAGATGATAATTTACTAGCGCCCTGCATTCGACAATTGCGCGAACGTATCACCCATAGCTTGTATCTGGAACCGCTGACCATTAAAGACACCCACGCCTATTTAAACTTTCGCTTGAGAGCCGTGGGTTATACTGGTCTGGATTTATTTTCCAAGCGCTTATCAAAACTAATTAGCCAATACGCCCAAGGCCTAACACGGCGCATCAATATCATTGCCGACAAAGCGATGTTAATTGCATTTACTCAGGGAAGACAAAATCTCAAAGCCAGCGATATTAAACAAGCCGCTAGAGATTGTCAGTTCGAGATGCAAGGTGGATTTTGGAATTGGTTTATCGGTAAAAATTCGAGGCTGGCTCATTAATGCGTACATTACTGATCTTTCTAAGTACCCTTTTGATCGTAAGCTGCAGCCAACTTAGGCCCGAGCACGAGTTTTCCGATGGCCACCTGCAGCCCAGTGATGAAACCCCAAGCTTTATCCCTGATATCGTTAAACAACAACCCGTGTTGCCACCACCTCAACCTGAAATCATTGAAAGCACTCATACCGTTGTGGTGAGCGATGTCCCGGTTAAAGAGTTGTTATTTGCGATTGCGCGAGAAGCTGATTTAAATGTTGATATCGATCAAAACATCAATGAGACCATTACGCTTAATGCTATTGACCAACCTTTAAGTAGCATACTGACTCGTATCAGTGAACTGGCATCATTGCGCTACAGCATTAATGATCAAGTACTCAGCATAAAAAAAGATGTTCCCTATTTGAAGAACTACGTCATTGATTATCTAAATATGACGCGTTCAAGCAAAAGTACCACCAGTGTCTCCACACAAATTAGTGCAACCGGACAAGGCGCAGGACAAGAGAGCAGCGGAGATGAAAACAATAACTCGAAAACCGAAGTCAATAATAGCTCTGACAATAACTTCTGGGATACTTTAGCCAATAATATTGCTGCCATTATCGGCGATACCATCACCGATGAAAAAGGTAGCCCCAATATTATCATCAATAAAGAAAGTGGCATTGCTGCCGTGCGAGCCACTGAGCGGCAGCACGCAGAAGTTCAAAAATTTATCGATGAGGTACAAAATAGTACACAACGCCAAGTATTGATTGAAGCGACCATTGCTGAGGTCAAGTTGAGCGATCGTTATCAAGCGGGTATTGACTGGTCACTCCTGCAAGAGCAAGCTGGCAGCGGCGTTGATATTACACAAAGCGTGACCGATACCAACTTAATCAGTAATCCTGCCATTTCACTTATCCTGACCGATACGAATGTGGGTAGCAATATATTACAAGCCACCTTGCGTTCGCTAGAAACGTTTGGAGATGTCAGTGTCATGTCAAGTCCCAAAGTCATGGCTATGAATAACCAAACGGCATTACTAAAAGTCGTCGATAATTTGGTTTACTTTACCGTTGAAGTGACTGTTGACAATGGAGAAACTGGACAAGCTCCTATTACAACCTACGAAACTTCCGTCAATACGGTACCGGTTGGCTTTGTCATGAGTGTCACACCTTATATCAATCAATATGGCAGTGTGACTCTCAATGTCAGGCCTACTATTTCCAGAGTCATCGATCAACGCCAAGATCCTAACCCAGATTTAGCCAGGTTCAATGTGGTTAGTGAAATTCCGGTCATTCAAGTGCGCGAGGTCGAATCCGTTTTAAAAATTAATAATGGCGATATCGCCGTCATTGGTGGCCTGATGCAAGATGAAATTTCTAAGAATTCGAGTGGTATACCGATACTTTCAAAAGTTCCTATGCTAGGTTCTTTATTTCGATATGACAATGATCAGAGCGATAAAACAGAGCTGGTTATCTTCATTAAGCCCGTGGTCATTAGTAACCCCAATAATATGAACCAAATTAGTAACTATCAACGACTGTTGCCAAAACTATCGCAACCTAAGTGACCTATGAGTGTATTACTGAATGCGCTGAAAAAGGCGGCCATAGAAAAAAAGCAGAAGGAGGCAACGAGCGGGCCAGGTACCAGTGTGGACCCAACTATCTGTGAAGAAACATCGATCACATTAAGTGAAGACACCACTGAGTCAGAAAAAATCGTAGAACCAGAAGAAATTATCGAACTTTCCGTTGATCTTGATGATATTAAAGCCGAGCTAGACAGCGAACAAACACCGACAATAAGCGAATCGTCTGACCTTGAAGAAACAAGAATCCCAGAGCCTATAGAAACATCGTTAATCGATGACAGTGATGACATTATTACGTTACCCAATGATGAACCCCCAGTAAGCTTTCAAAGCGGCATTGAGGATCAAAAAAAAGCGCTCTTTGAACTCATCAAGAACAGCAAAAAACATCAGAAAAAAGTCGCCATTTTAAAGGGGCTTAGTTACCTGACTATTTTGCTCTTGTTAATTTTGGCTGTTGCCGTCTATTCCTTTTTAACTCTGAATCAACCAATCGTTCAGCAATTACCCACTCCGTTACCGGAAGCGGTTAATACTCAAGCCATTGATGATAGCTTAGATCTTATTACCGGAGACCCATTTGAAGAAATCAGCGGGATTATTAACCTTCAAAAAGAACTGGACAGCCCCAATAATATGGTCACACCCATTTCAGAAGCTGTGGTGGAAACTATTGCAAAACCGGCCTACAAACCTAATCTGAACTCAAACACCAATACCAACACCACTGTGGCGACAAAACAAACTGACCAAGAGGCCAAACCTGAAAACACAGTCAATAATAAAATCATCATCACCAAAGGTCAGGATAAAAAAAGAGCCATTAGCGTTTATATTAATAAGGCTTATCAAGCTTACAATAACGAGGATATGGTCACTGCCAAAAACTGGTACTTAAAGGCTCTGGAAATCGACAAAACTCACAGAGATGCATTATTAGGGCTCGCCGCTATTGCCGTGAACCAAAATGACCCAAATACCGCGTTTAATTATTACCAAAAAAGGCTTAGTATTGCTCCCAATGATGCTTACGCTAATGCCGGCATGATCAGTTTATTTACTGATAAAAACACCAGTTCAGATGTAGAATCATCCCTTAAAACCCTACTCGACCAACATCCTAAATCGAGCCATTTGCACTTTATTCAGGGCACCATTTTAGCCAATAAAAACCAATGGCATAAGGCTCAGTCCGCATTTTTTAATGCTTGGTCATTAGAGAAAGACAATGCCAATTACGCATTTAACTTAGCCGTTTCCCTAGAACGAATTAAACAATCTAAAACGGCAATGAATTACTATCAAATTGCAATTGATCAACACTCTAATGCCAGTCAATTTTCTAAAGAAATCGCTCTTAAGCGCCTACAAGAAATTGGAGGACAGCCATGAGTGAAACCAAAAAAAGATTAGGCGATGAATTAATGGATCGAGGTCTATTATCGCAAGACCAATTATCTATCGCCATTATTGAACAGAAGAAAACCCAAAAGCCTTTAGGTCAACTATTGGTTGACATGGGCTTTGTCACTGAGTCTATTATTAGAGATGTACTTGGAGAATCATTGGGGCATGATAGTATTGACCTAGTCAATGTTGTGCCCGACGGTGATGCCATCGCCTGCTTGCCAAAACAAATTGCCAGCCGCTACAAAGTACTCCCTCTAAGCCTTAACAGCAAAGAAAAGACGCTGATTCTTGCAATGACAGATACCTATGATGTGATCACCCTTGATCGGGTACGCGCATCAGTCGATGAATCCATCACGATAAAACCAACCTTAGCTACAGAAAGTGAAATCATTAATGCTATTGATAAGTTTTACGGCTATGAACTTTCTGTCGATGGCATCCTTAGAGAAATTGAAACTGGGGTCATTGATTATCAGAGTCTTGAAGCCAGTAATGAAGAATACAGTCAACCTATCGTTAGGCTGGTTAGCGCCATTTTGGCAGACTCAGTCAAGAATGATGCATCCGACGTGCATTTTGAGCCAGAGTCTGGCTTCCTTAGATTGCGTTATCGTATCGATGGTGTGCTAAGACAAATACGATGCTTGCATAAAAATTACTGGTCTGCAATTGCTGTCAGGCTAAAAGTTATGGCGGATTTGAATATCGCTGAAACTCGTTCTCCTCAAGATGGACGAATCAGCCTTAAAGTCAGTGGCCGCAATGTTGATTTCAGGGTTTCTGTTCAGCCCACCACTCATGGCGAAAATATTGTATTACGGGTACTGGATCGAGCTAAAGGCATCGTACCTCTTGAAAAATTAAATTTACCCGAGCGATCTTTTGACACTCTAAAATTATTAATGAATCGGCCCGAAGGCATTATCTTAGTCACGGGGCCAACCGGTAGTGGTAAAACCACCACTTTGTATTCCATGTTGAATTATAGAAAATCCATGGAAGTGAATATTATGACTTTGGAAGACCCCGTCGAATACCCGATGGATTTAATTCGACAAACGTCAATTAGTGAAGCAGCCAAAATGGATTTCGCTAGCGGCATTCGATCCTTAATGAGACAAGATCCTGATATCATTCTCGTGGGAGAAGTCAGAGATGAAGCCACCGCTGAAATGGCCTTTCGAGCGGCTATGACTGGCCACCAAGTGTTTACGACCTTACATACTAATTCAGCCATTGGCGCCATTGCTCGATTGCAAGATATTGGTGTTAAGCCAGAAATCATGTCAGGCAATATTATTGGAATCATCGGTCAGCGATTACTGCGAAGATTATGCAACCATTGTAAACAACCCAGAAAACCCGAAGAGTTTGAGCAATTTATTTTAAAAATTACAGACAGCCATACCATCTATGATGCTAAGGGTTGTGAAGAGTGTAACAATACCGGATTCAAAGGCAGGCTGTCTATTATGGAAGTACTAAAAACAGATGCCGAATTCGACGAAATGGTTGCCAGTCATGCCACACAAGGAGAGATTAAGAAACAAGTATTAAATAATGGTTTTATCACCATGGCCGATGATGGCATACGACGAATCATCGATGGCGAAACCACCCTTGAAGAATTAGGGCGTGTCATCGACTTAACTGAGAGGCTAGCGTGATATGCCACTCTTTAAATACAAAGCCATGGATGACATCGGAAAAATTCATAAGGGCCGAATGCATGGCAATAATGTATTTGAAATTGAGCAGCGCCTGAGTGATCAAAAATACGATTTGATTAATTGCAATCAAATATCTTCATCAAAAGGCTTAAAAATTTTCAAGCAGGCTCTCACTCGAGAAGAACTGATTAATTTTGTTTTTCAATTACAGCAATTAACCAAAGCTGGAGTACCGCTGATTGAGAGCTTACACGATTTACGAGATAGCGCTCCTAATGGTTATTATCGGGATGTTCTTGGCTCCCTGAGCGAAGATATTGAAGGCGGGAAAACGTTTTCTCAAGCTCTAGAAGCTCACCCTAATGACTTTGACCACGTATTCGTTTCACTAATTACGGTAGGTGAAGAATCGGGAACCTTATCTCGCGTACTCAATGACATGGGTGAAACCATGCGTTGGATTGATGAGCTCATTGCTCAAACTAAAAAAATCATGATATATCCCTCTATTGTTGGCACGATTATTTTAGCTGTCAGTATTTTTTTAATGGTCTGGCTAGTACCTCAAATTATTCCAGTAATAGAGGATATGGGTGGAGAAATTCCTGGTCAAACCCAAGCTCTGATTGCCACTTCAGATTTTTTCGCAAATTACTGGCCATTATTAATCACATTGCCATTTATTATCTTTTTTTCAATTAAATTTTTAACCAAGCGTAGTGATCGAATCCGGCTTTGGGTCGACAAGTTCAAACTAGTCATCCCAATATTTGGAAATTTAAGCCTTAAAATTAAACTAGCTAGATTGGTTAGCTACACGGCTTTACTGTACAGTTCAGGCATCACTATCATCCGATCATTAGAAATTGGCAAAGAGTTGGTCAACAACAGCGTATTATACAATGCCATTGAAGAAGCCAAAATGCATATCACTGACGGTAACAGTATCAGTAAATCATTTGAAAAAACCAATATTTTTCCAACGTTAGTCGTCAGAATGATTAAAATAGGTGAAAGCACCGGCAACCTAGAAGAGTCTTTACTCAATGTCAGTTATTTTTATAACCGAGAAGTTAAAGAGACCGTTGCTACCATCGAACCCGCTATTGGACCAATACTGACCGTGGTGATGGGGGTATTATTAGGCTGGATTATGCTCTCTGTTTTAGGGCCCGTTTGGGATACGGTAGGAGGGATATCACAGTGATCAGGCATATCCTCTATTTTTCTGGAATACAAATTTACGCACACTTATGGCGCTCAAAAAAATTATTATCGAGCACTAGCTTTAATACTGACCAAGACGGTTTTGAGTTATTCTCAACCTATATTGACGCTCATAAAAACCAGGAAATACGAATTTTAGTGGATATGTATGAGGAAGATTTCCGAAAGGAAACACTACCCAACGTTATTGGATCAGATCGAAAAGCCATTATTGAACGGCTTATCTCCAAGCATTACAGAGATGAAAAATACACCTACTCTCATAAACTAAGCCGCAACAAATCTGGTCGAAAGGATGCACAAGTATTACTGTGCGCTTTAAGTGAAAGCCACGTTTTTGAGCAATTTATTAATACCCTTGAAAAATACCAATGTATAATTTCTGGAATTTGGTCACTACCTGTTATCGGAAAATCCCTATTAAAGCAATTACAAATAAAGGCAGAATATACATTAGTTTTATCACAACAAACGCCCAACCACCAAAGAGAAATTTTTTTCAATAATTTTGATCTTTGTTTTTCAAGAAAAACGCCTATTGATTGGACGTCTGATGGCAGCCATGTATTTTATGAAAAAGTTGAGCAAATTCATAAATTTATAACCAACCAAAGAATGATGGGATTACAGGATCAACTGGATGTGGTATGTATTTATAGTGATAAAAATGCACACACCTTAAAGAATACAGAGCATAATATAGGCTCGCTTAATTATCATTTTTTTCCTATCGATAATCTTTTAAAAAAATTGGGCATAAAGTCAGAAATCAGTGATCATGGCAATATAATATATAGTTATATTTGCTCAACTTTGCCCGCACGAACAAATCATTACGCGACCAACACACAAAGAGATCGATACTTCACCAATTCCTATAAAAAAATCATTCAAGGATCATGCTCTATCGCCTCTGCTGTTATGATAGCCATTAGCGCCATTGCCATTACTAACCACTACCAAATAACCAAGGAGATTGAAAACAAAGAAATGGAATTTTCAGACCTCTATAATTTTTATCAAGAAAATTATGCTAACTATGAAAGCGAGTTGGCAACAGTTGATGATCTGGCTTTTACATCGGATAGCGCCAACCAACTCCTCTCGTTATCCAAGAGAACACCATTTTCTCTATTCCCAGACATCAGCCAAGTCTATTCACAGCAACAGTTTTCACCATTGATGCTAACTGGCATAAGTTGGTCAGTCGATGTTGGCCTTAATAGAGAAAGCAAAATGGCTATTTTTAGTAAGGATGGAGAGTATATTGAGGAGGAGTCAGATGGTGAGTCATCTTTGTACACCATGAGCTTATCGGGATCTTTAAAGACACAAAATACTCTTTATCGAGATAATGTTGCCTTGATTAATGAATGGAAAAAACAAATACAAACTATAGATTCGGTCAAAAAAATTGCCTTGATTAAAATACCCAACGACATCAGGCAAAAAAGTGAATTTAGTGACAACCTTAATAAGAATTCGGAAATTAACCCTAATAACTTTCAATATGAGTTGTTAATGGAGATAGTTTATGATCACCATAAGACGCCATAAAGAAATCAAAAAAACACTCTTTATCTTTGGAACTTTGTTACTAGTCGCCATTGGTATACTCAGCATTAGCCTATCGATTTTTTTAGAAACACAAGAGAAACACGCCATACTAGAACAAAAAATACAATCACAGAGATCACTGAACGAATTATCTAGAGAATCAGTTGAGAGATTATCTGACTATTCGCCATTATTTAAATCACATATAGACAAAGGCATTATTGGCTTACCTAACCGTTTGCAATGGGCTGAAACCATTTATAATATTGCCAGCGGCAACAACCAGAGTGAAGTAGTCTTTACTTTGAGAAAAACCGAAGTGATCGATGCCATTGATCCTCTTTACACCGATGGTATTACCATTAGAAAAACACCCATGACTATATTCATAAACTCAGCACATGAGGGCATAGTCTATGACTTTTTTAATGATCTCAAGCAACAAGCAAATGGTGTGTTTTTAATAGATGAATGTTCAATAGAATACGTTGACAAAAAGAGTAGCAATATCAATGTTTTTTATCCAATCAAAACTCAGTGCTTATTGAATTGGTACACGATCGAAAACACTGTGCAACAAAATATAGGGATGAACTGATGAGACTACTTGTATTTTTAATAACAGTCACCCCCCTCATAGTATCTGCTAAAGAGTATCCCTTCGGCCGACTCTTTACTACCCCTCAAGAAAGAGCTTACTTAGATGCTCCAGCACCACAAAGCCAAGAGTCTTCTGAAACAATCCTCGATGATCGAGTTTACCTATCGGGATTTATTGTTAGAGAAGATGGAAAAAATACCGTCTGGATTAATGGTGAAGGTATCCCTAGCTCACAAGCCATGGGGAATTTAATCATTAGCAATCCCAACACATCCTCTGGAACAGTGTATATAAGACAAGGTAAGAGTGCACAGCAATTAAAACCGGGGCAAGTTTGGAATCCCAATGATGGCAAAGTTCAAGAGCGATATCAGCATGATATACCCTAAACAACAGGGCGCTGCGCTTTTACTTATTCTCACTTTTTTAGTGATGATTTTTTCTTTAACACTCATCAAAACGTTATCCATTAACCAACAAACTTCTGAAAGACAACAAAGCTCTCAAAGCGCCCTCGTGCAAGCCAAAGACGCACTGATGGGTTATGCCTTATTGCAAAATCCTCCAGGTCGCCTGCCCTGTCCTGACACGAATAATGATGGTCTTGCCAACCCGCTAGGAAATACCTGCCAAAGCGCCATTGGTCAACTGCCTTACAAAACACTGGGTATCGGTGAGATTAAAGATGGACAAGGTAATTTGCTGTGGTATGCGGTCGATGCGAGCGCTGTCAACACATCCGGTCTAAATTTCAATAGTTCATCAACCACTAACTTAACGGTTAATCAACAAGCGGCCATCGCTGTGATTATTGCACCTGGAATAGCCATTAATAATCAACAAAGAAATACTCTTGCTCGCAGTGAATATTTAGAGGGCAGCAATGCTACTAGCATCACTACATTTGAAACCACAGGTAACGATACGCTACTGCCATTGGAAACCAATAGCTTCTGGGCATTAATGGAAAAAAAAGTGGTATCGGAAGCTAAAAAAATATTGGACGCCTACTTTAGTGCTTGTGGCTCATACCCCTTTGCAGCAAGCTTTGGGCAAAGCCCAACTGACAGCGTCGCCAATTTACATTCGGGAAACTTTCCCATGAATCAAGCCCTGCCAGAGGATTGGAATAGTGGCTGTGCTAGTGGGATAAGTCCAACCAGTTGGCTGGTTAGCCACTGGGACCAACAATTATTGATTGAGTTTTGTGTATCGGGCAATTCTTGTCTACTCATTAACGGCGACGATAATACTACCGTACCACTGCTAATCCTGGCTCCAGGCGTCCCATTAGCAGGACAGTCACGCCCCAGTACACAATTGAGCAATTATTTTGAACAAGAAAATAGTGATCAAGATGGTATTTATTGGTTCAGTAAAATAGGCTCCATCAATGAGGTGTTAAATGACACGCTGCACTACTAGCCTACAACAAAACAAAGGCTTTTCACTCATAGAAATGGCCGTTGTATTGGTGATTCTCGCTTTTATCATCGGCAGCTTAGTGGTGCCCATCAGCACCATACGTGATACCCAAAAACGCGATGAAGCTGAGCAAGAAAACCAAGAAATCACCGAGGCCATTTTAGGTTACGCCATGGCCAATGGCTACTTGCCCTGCCCGGCGAGCGCCGCCACTAACGGTAATGAAAATCGCAATGGCAGCAATGACTGCTTAACCGAACACGGTTTTGTCCCGGCCCTAACACTGGGTTTGAGAGGCATGAGGGACGATCAAGGGCGCCTACTTGACCCCTGGAATCAACCCTATCGTTACAGCTTAACGAATATCAATAACTGGGAATACGCCAAAAATATTCAACTCAATAGCACTAGCCCAGATTATCAAATTTGCGATCAAGCCGGCTGCGCAGGCACCTCCGTACTGGCCAGCCAGGTGGTGTTTGTGGTGTTTTCACTTGGCAATGATGGTGCTCAAACCACCACATCACCTGACCAGCTAGAAAATACCGATAATGACAACGACTTTGTCACCCGTGAACTAACCGATGCGACCGGAACCGAATTTAATGACTTAATTCACTGGGTCTCCACCCATGAACTGGTGGTTCAATTGGTTCGCGCAGGACAATTGAATTAGGGCTTTGAGAATTAGGTGCATGTCCCAGGTATAAGATCGTTAACACCACAAATAATATTGGCATGGGCACATCCAGCCATTGACCCATCTCGATAAAGAACACGCCTAAAAAGGATGCCCAGAAAATGGTCGCAATACAAATAGGGGCTAGACTTGAAGGTCTATGCAAAACTAATAAAGAGTTACCGAAGTGATTATCCATATGAAATCCTTCCATTTCAAAACCAAAAGGTCATTATAAAACCAAAAAGATCAAATTTCAAACAGCTTTGTGACGCTTTTAATATTGCCTTGCCAGAGAATCATCCCATGCTGTAATATTGATCAGGTAGCTTTATTCCTGTGCCATGATGGTACTCACTGAGCTGCGCGCCTAACATTGCGCCATTTTGGGCAAACCTATCGGTTATCAGTAACTTATAGGTGCGCAGCTCTCTACTTTTTCACTTTTTAATAAGGATATTAAACATGATTGATAACACTCAACTTAACCAAACCGCACTAAATGCGACACAAAGAATGTCGGAATTTAATGCAAACAATGCTGGTGTATCTACCAATAGCATTGTTGGGGGAGCGATATTAATTGCCTCCGCTCTTTTGCTTGGAAAAGCCATTTACAATGGCATGAGCTCAAGCAATGCGATACCAAACCCGGCCAGGCCAAATCCACCCGGCATCCGGTTGGACAATGCAACCAACCAAGCAGGAGGTGATCCACCAGGATTAACTTTCGATGATGGCGACGATGTATTCCACGATGCTCAAGAGACTCTCTCGGGAGATCCTCCTGGCAGAGTTGGCAATGCAGGTGCTACCAATGCTGGAGCTGGTAATGCTGCTGCGCCTGGTAACGCTGTTGCAGGAGCTGGCAATGCTCCAGTCAACAATAGGGCTGCGGGCAATTCACTTCGCAACTGCATGAGGCAGATTGGCAGAGCATTTCTCAATGCTTTTAGAGCTTGTCTTCCAACACGCACAGCTCCTGTTGCAAGAGCCGTTAACCCAGCAACACAAACGGCTATTGATACCGCCAAACAAGCGGCTGAATCAATACGAGGTGATATGGCTGTTCTAAATGATGCTGCAGTTGTAGGTAACATCAGGCAACAGCTTGATGATGCCGCAAGAACCGTGGCTGATATCAAACAGCAGCATCCGCTTGCCGTCGTTGATACCGAAAATGCTTTGCAAGCAGCTTACGATAGCATTGCTGAAATTGAGGCGATGTCTACACAAGCCGATGCCAACGTTGCTCAACTTGATCGACAAGTAGCTACATTTGCAACTTCTCGGGGATCCAGGCCAGCCTTGCAACACTATGAGGCTCAGATGGTGACCACAAGTAACGAATGCATTGCACTTCGAGACCAACAAAGGGCAGCAATGCCTGAAATTGCTCGACTAACTGAGCATGCTTTAAACCTGGTCAATATCTTATCTGGGTATTATTGATAAGTTATAGACTTAATTGCTCTCCTGGATCCCAGGAGAGCTTTTTCTTTAGCAAGATTTACTTTAAAAAAACTTATTGAGTCACTGTTCGAACATGACTCTCAATACTCTCCCCACGAGCCATATCCAAAAACGTCATATTAACAGCCTGCAATGCTTGCAGTAATTTCAGCTGCGCCTCAGACTCTGGAATATCAAAAAAGAAGGTGAGTTGGTAACGATCGCTCGACAGTTTGACGGAGGTAACAAACTCAAGCGTTTCAAATTGCCGCTCAGCACCCACTGGCGCTGGTTGCTCTAGCCTAAAACTGATGGCATTTTCACGAGAAACCATGCTAGAAATTTTGGAATACTGGGCCACTTGGCCTTTTTTGAGAATAATCAAATCCTCACAGATGGATTCGATATCTTTAAAATCATGAGAGCTGACCACAAACTTACAATCTCGGCTGCGCTGTTTGATGAGGCTTCGAATATCATTAGCTGTGTTGGGGTCGAGGCCTGCGGTAGGCTCATCCAATAAAATTAATTTAGGCTGACCAATTAAAGTTTGCGCAATCGCTACCCGTTTTTGCATACCATGACTCAGTGCTTCAGGTGGCTTATTCAAAGCATCATTGAGATTTACCGCCGCCAACGCCTCTTCAGCCTGACGCTTGGCATCACCCCCTGAAAAGCCTTGTAAGTTGGCAAAAAACATTAGATGTTTAAGAATTGGAATGCCCTTGGTCAAGGTGGCATCTTGCGGCAAAATCGCCAAATTACCATGCAAAGGAGCGCTACCCGGGGCATGCCCCATGATGGAGACGCGGCCCTCAGTCGGTTTTAAAAAACCACAGATGATAGAAAATAACGTGGTCTTGCCAGCGCCATTGGGGCCAACTAAGCCAGTTGGGCCACCGTCAAGTATCTCCAGGTTCACTGATTGTAAAACCCAGGCCTTAGTGTATTGTTTAGAAATATTTTTGATTGAAATCATTAGACATCCTTGCTCTTAAAGTACAACCAACCAATTGCAAGATAAGCCAAGGCATAGGCCATAACGGCGCCCGCAGATAAAACGAGCTGGCCACCTTCAGCTATCAAAAATTCATTGTTAAAATTTGAGGGTAGAATGTAATCAAAAAACTTTGCCCAAGCCACCTGTTTACCCACCAAACCCGATAAAATCATTACCGCAATATGAAGAGTCATAGCCGCCAATATCGCCACACCAATCGATGCAATAACAGCGCTAAGCATGGCCATCAAGGCACAATAAGCAAAGGTATATATAGCTAATAAAAGAAAGATTTTTACCACGTAAGGCCAACTTAAAGCCGATTCACCAACACTAACAATGATTACCGCAACACAGACCACTACGCTTTGCACCAACACTGCAAATAAATAAGCCCCCAAAAAGCGCCCAAAAAAGATTTCAAAACGGCCACAGCGAGGCATTAAAAACCTAAGGTATCGATTAGCGGTATCGCTAGCCGTTTGATCACCCGCACACCAGATCACAAAAAATGGGGTCAGCCATAATAGTAAGACAAAAAAATAACTTAAGTTGGGGGAGCGTTCGAGAAAGAGCGGTTCAAAAATATCGCCATCAAGTATCCAATTAAAATAAACGCCGACCTCAAGCCGAGCAATTTGCTCACCATAACCATCAGCCAAACCTTTGAAAACCAGAAACCAGACAATACTATAAATCGTCAAAAATAAAAGGCCATTAACACTCAAAGCCGAGCGAGTAAACCCCTGTTTAGCCAGCAGCCACACATGACGAGTATTCACGACAAACGGCCACGCTTAACTAGAATGATCAAGACAACCATGCAGGCTGCGAGTAAGCCAGGGATATTGTATGGACTATAGCCTAAGCCCCAAATCATACCGGATAACTCAGCTAGCAATACCATTGCACCGGCAATACCAATGAGGACAACTTTCTTTTTAAGAAACAAAAAGACGGCACCGGCAATAGACGTGCCCACAGATAGGATCATCACCAGGCCAATCAAACTTGAGGTGGTGCCTTGCTGCATAACGTCTTGCTTAGCTTCCTGCAAGCTACCGCCCATTTCAGCCATTTCTTCAGGCGTTAGCGGCTCATTGAAGGCGACCTCTGTTTGTGAACTCGAGTAGCTAGCACCGCCGCCACCTACAAGATTCCCCAAGCCCGATACTAAGTTGATCACGGCCGCAACTATTAATAATATGCCTGCAACCACTCGTATAAACTCAGAGAAAACAGACATGGCTAACCTGCTCGCTGCCTCACCGCTTCAAACAACAAAATACCCGTCGCCACCGATACATTCAAACTACTGACACTGCCTTTCATGGGAATATTCACTAAATAATCGCAGGATTCTTTGGTTAAGCGGCGAAGTCCACTGCCTTCAGCACCCATCACAATCACACTCGGGCCTTTAAGATCGACCTCACAATAGGATTGCTCGGCCTCACCCGCAGCGCCCACAATCCACAGCCCCAGCTCTTGCAAACGACCCAGTGCTCGAGCGAGATTAGTCACCGTAATAAAGGGCACGTTTTCTGCCGCACCGCACGCTACTTTACTCACCACCGGAGTAATCCCGACCGACTTATCCTTCGGCGCAACCACACAGGTCACTCCGGCCGCATCCGCCGAGCGCAAACAAGCTCCTAAATTATGAGGATCAGTGACGCCGTCGAGCACCAGCACTAAAGCGTTGGTCGTCTCTTTGAGCAATTCATAAAGATAGCTCTCATCATGGACTTTGCCTGGCTCGCAGCTGGCGATAATACCTTGGTGGTTACCGTCTTGGGCCCATTCATCCAGTTGTTTTCTGGCCACGGACTTGACAGCGATATTATGCCTGTCCGCCATTTGAAGAATTTTTTTAAGCTTGTGATCCTCCCGCCCCTTAGCGACATATAACATTTGCACACGGGCAGGAGTGCTATTGAGAAGAGCTTGCACGGCGTGCAAGCCAAATACCATTGAATGATCCATGATGATTATCTTTTCTGTTTAACTTTTTTCTTAGCAGACGCGGTCTTTCGCTTTGCACTTTTGTGTTCAGCCGTCTTAGCGCCTTTTTTAGATTTGCTGGTTTTCGTTTTAGATCCCTGGGTTTTGCCAGATTTAGCGGATTTGTTGCGGTTTTTTTTGGAACGAGCCGTGACTTCAATGCACTCGAAATCCACCTTGCGCTCATCCAGCTTAACGTCCACCACTCGCACTTGTAAGCTATCACCCAAACCAAAGGATTGACGAGTGCGCTCGCCAACTAAACGGTGATACGCTGGCTCAAAATGATAGTAATCGGCCGGCAGCGTAGAAATATGAACCAACCCCTCTACGTATAAATCATTTAATTCAACAAACAAACCAAAGTGCGTCACGCCCGTGACCACACCAGAAAACTCATCGCCGACATGGTCTTGTAGGAACTCACATTTCAGCCAACTCACCACATCTCGGGTGGCCTCATCGGCCCGACGCTCTGCCATTGAACATTGCTCACCCAAGGTCAGCATATCGGCAACATCGTAGGGATAAATGTACGCTTTTGGAATTGGCTTGGCACCTTTAACTCGCTCGACATGAGTCGAAACTTTGCGAGAGCGAACAATATGACGAATCGCGCGGTGCACTAATAAATCTGGATAGCGACGAATAGGAGAAGTAAAGTGGGCATAGGCTGTGTAGGCCAAACCAAAATGTCCCTCATTATCGGGTTGGTACATCGCTTGGCTTAGACTGCGCAACATCACCGTTTGAATCACATGAGCGTCTGGGCGGCCAGCAATACTGGACAGCAGTTTTTGATAATCACCAGGCGTTGGTTTCTCACCCCCACTCAAGCTCAAACCCAACTCGGCTAGAAATGCTCGTAGATTCGCTAGCTTTTCATCTTTGGGGCCATTGTGTACTCGAAATAAGCCAGGTAGATCGTGCTTCTCCAGAAATCGGGCCGCACACACATTGGCGCAAAGCATACATTCTTCAATCAGTTTGTGGGCGTGGTTGCGCACAACTGGCACAATTTGACTGATTTTGCGGTTCTCATCAAATTCGATACGAGTCTCAACGGTTTCAAAATCAATGGCGCCTCGAATATCTCGCGCTTCACGCAGTTGGTGGTACAGCGCTGTTAAAGTATCAATCGCTGGTACGACATGGGCATATTGTTTACGAATACCACTTTTCTTATCACCAGCCTCATCAATCATTTTTCCTACCAATGTGTAGGTGAGCCGAGCGTGAGAATGAATCACCGCCTCATAAAACTTGTAACGACTGACTTTGCCTTTATCGCTGATACTCATTTCACATACCATGGCCAAACGATCCACCTCAGGGTTCAGCGAACAGAGGCCATTGGATAGGGCTTCGGGCAACATGGGCACGACGTGATCAGGAAAATAGACGGAAGTGGCTCGGTTTAGCCCTTCTTTATCGAGCGCGCTATTGATAGGCACATAGTGAGACACATCCGCAATGGCGACGAACAAGCGCCAGCCACCGGACTTTTTGGTTTCACAATAGACCGCATCATCAAAATCTCTGGCATCTTCACCATCGATAGTAACAAAGGGTAAGGAACGAAGATCCACTCGGTGTTGCTTATCTTCTTCGGCCACCTGTTCACCCAACTCTTTAGCCTCTGCCAGTACCGATTGAGGCCATTGATGGGGAATAGAGTGTGCACGAATGGCGACATCGATCTCCATACCGGGTGCCATATGCTCACCGACCACTTCGGTAATTTCACCAAAAGGTGGGTTATTGCGAGTAGGTTGTCGAGTAATGGTGACTAAAACAAACTGACCTGGGGTAGCACGCTGCGCCGCCTCTGGCCCCAACATCACATCATGGGTTTGCCTAGGATTATCTGGGCGCACGTAGTGAATGCCTTGCTCACTGTAAAAGCGCCCCACAACTTGCTCAGTATTATGAGAAAGCACTTCGACAATCGCCCCCTCGCGCTTGCGCGAACCATCAGTGAATAGGCGCACCAAAGCTTCATCGCCATCAAACACTTTGCGCATTTGACGGTACGATAAATAAATATCATCCCCACCCTTTGTTGGGCTTAAAAAACCATAACCATCGCGATGCGCTAATATGCGGCCACTAATGAGCGATAACTTATCGATGCAGCCATAGGCACCTTTTCGATTGCGCAGCAGTTGACCATCGCGCACCATCGCGGACAAACGACGTCGTAAACCTTCAACCGCTTCGGGATCATGAAGCTCAAACTGTTGACATAGGGTTTCAAAAATCTGTGGGCCAGAGGCCTTGTCTAGGAACTCGAGGATGAACTCTCGGCTGACGATGGGGTGGTCATATTTGGCTGCTTCACGAGCAGCAAATGGATCTTGTTTTTTATTTTTAGACTTAGATTTACTCAAATAATTATCCTTTACATTGATACAAAATTGACCACTTCCACATTGAGTGATCATCTGTTGAGCGCAAGTATAACGCAGTGGCTTCACTAATTGCTAGAGCAACAGTATGATAGAGGCCGAAAATACAACAAGTCACACTCCAGGCTCAACTGAGGTTTTAAGAATTAAATTATGAGCAACCACCGTTTCGTGCTGTTATTACTGCTCGCTGGCTATATTTTTACGCCAACCTTGTTCAGCTGGGTGATCAACCCTAAGGGGGCTTGGTATAAACCCTTTATTGTGTGGGCAATAGTGATTGTGGGTGTTTATTTATTTCAAAAATTGAATGCTCGCCGCAATGACATTTGAATTTAGCCATGTCGCCCTGCTCGGCATTAGTTACTTATTACTATTATTTGGCATTGCCTATGTCACTGATAGAGGCTGGCTGCCAGACTCCATCACCAAACATCCCGTCACCTATATTCTATCGATGGGTATTTTTGCCAGTGCTTGGGCCTATTATGGCGTGGTTGATCTCGCCAATCAGTTTGGCTACGGCGCGCTGGCCTATTATCTAGGTACCGGTGCCTTCTTTTTATTTTCCCCCGTGATCCAAGCCCCCCTAGCCGAATTGGCCAGGCGTTATCAACTGGTTTCTATTGCCGATTTACTGAGCTTTCGCTACCACAGCCCAGCCGCTGGCGGCTTGGCTACTCTGTGTATGCTGCTCGCGGTACTACCCCTGATGATTCTGCAAATTCAAGCGGTGGCAGATACTCTTAATCTGATGAGCTTTAATCGAGAAGTGATGGATGCCGCCCTCTTTGGCAATTTAAACCAAAGAGACACGCTCGCCTTTTTCTATTGCGTGCTGGTGACCTTATTCTGCCTGGTATTTGGAGCCAACCCCAAGCGCCACTCAAGCATGATTACCGCGATGGCTTTTGAATCCCTGGTCAAAGTTGGCGCTTTGCTAGCGATTGGCTGGTTTGCGGTTTACCAAGTATTTGGAGGGTTTGAAGCCCTCAATGTTTGGCTTCAAGATAATCCTGAACAATTGCGGCAACTGCAAACACCGCTGGAAAATTCGGTCTCACACACATTATTGCTGGTTTTCATCGCCACTGGCGTGCTCATGCCTCATATTTTCCAAATGAGCCATACTGCCATGCCCATCCGAACATTAACCCACACGGTGACTTGGGCGTTTCCATTATTTTTATTGCTAATGGCGATTCCTATTTTCCCGATTCTTTGGGCGGGTATGAAACTTGAGGTGACCAATACCACGATAGAATACTTCACCTTAGGGGTGCCCCTGTCGGCCAACTCGGAATGGTTTAGCTTAGTGGCTTTCATTGGGGGGCTATCGGCCGCGTCAGGCGCTTTGATTATCAGCCTCTTGAGTATTGCTACGATGGTGCTCAATCACTGGTTGCTGCCTTTACTGCCCTTTAAAGCTGAAAAAAACTTGTACTCACAATTGCGTTGGCTACGGCGCCTACTGATTTTGATTATCGCTATTATCGGCTACAGTTTTTATCGGCTACTGCCCAGTAGTTTCTCACTGATGGATCTCGCCTTGCTGGCTTTTATCGAAGCCTTACAGTTCCTTCCTGGCGTGATTGCCGTCAGTCAATGGCCTCAAGCGAACCGCAAGGGTTTAATCGCGGGCCTAATCATTGGCACCATCGTCTGGATGATTGGCTTGGCAGCACCAGTATTGCTCGATCAACCATTTAGCCTCAGCTTCTGGGGAATGACCATTCCTACCGGCATGGAGCACTGGCACAGCTTGGCGATCATCGCCTTGGGGTGCAATAGTGCGACTTTCATTGTGGTATCACTACTGACCCAACAAAGTGAGCAAGAACGGCTCAATGCCGAAATTTGCGCGGATGATGCGCTAAGCTCACCGGTTCGACACGCTTTAGAAGCACAGACCATCGACGATTTTTATCAACAGCTAGCACCGTCTTTAGGTAAAACGGTTGCCGAAAAAGAAATTGATCGAGCCATGCAAGAGCTTAAGTTTAATCGCAATGAACGCCGCCCTTTTGCACTCAGACGACTGCGCAACCGCCTAGAAATCAACTTAGCCGGGCTACTCGGTCAAGCCAAAGCGCGACACATTATTGAAACTCGCCTACCTTACAAACCCGGCAGCCAATCGGGTACCGACATTAATTTAATTGAGACCCGGCTAGAGCGCGCTTCCTATCAATTGACAGGGATCGCTGCCGATATTAACCGTTTGCGCCTATACCACAGAGACACACTGCAAACCTTGCCACTGGCAATCTGTTCGCTAGGCAGCGATGGCGAAGTACTGATGTGGAACCATGCTATGGCTAGGTTAACTGGCACCACCAACGAAGACATTCTCGGCGCAGAATTACACCGCCTACCCGCACCTTGGCAATCACTGATTGGCGACTTCGTTGACGATCAACTCACGCAAACCTCCAAAAAAAGCATCGAGGTCAACGGCAAAGTTTTTTGGTATCGACTGCATAAATCGATCATTCAAGAAGCGAACAAAAATGCTGACGGCCAAGTGATACTGATTGAAGACATCACCGAAACCGAACGACTGGAGCAAGAGCTGATTCATCAAGGGCGACTGGCTTCCATTGGTCGACTGGCCGCAGGGGTAGCACACGAAATTGGCAATCCAGTTACAGGTATTGCTTGTCTCGCCCAAAATTTACCCTACGAAGATGAAGACGAGCGCCAGATGACTGCCCAACAAATTCTCACACAAACCGAGCGCATCTCCAGAATTGTGAGTTCACTGGTCAGTTTTGCTCACAGCGGGGAACAAACCCAAATACGAGAGCCGGTCACCCTCAGCCACTGTGTGGATGAGGCCATCGCCCTGCTCTCTCTTCAAAAAGATAAAGATTTTGTGAGCTATCGAAACGAGCTGACAGAAAACGATGTCGTCTCTGGCGATTGGCAGCGCTTAATTCAAGTCTTTGTTAACCTCTTAAGCAATGCACGAGATGCCACCCCTGCAAGCGGTGGCGAAGTCGTCATCACCAGCGAGCGCAAAACCTACGCGCTATTGGTCTCGGTTATCGATCAAGGCTCTGGCATCGCACCCGAACACATCAATGCTATTATGGAACCCTTCTTTACCACCAAAGAAGCCGGCCAAGGGACTGGACTTGGCTTAGCCATGGTCTATAGCATTATTGAAGAACACGGAGGCCATATCACCGTCAAAAGTCCCGTGCACGATGGTAAAGGCACCTGTTTTACACTCGCATTTAAGGTAAACTAGCTTTATGAGTGATATTTTAATCGTTGAAGACGAGCCGGTTATTCGCCAGGCATTAAGAAAATTATTGGAACGCAACCAGTACCAAGTTGACGAAGCTGGCTCTGTGGCCGAGGCCTGTGAACAAGATCTTGATAGCTACCAGCTCATCATTAGCGATCTACGTCTACCTGGCAAGCCCGGCACAGATCTAATTCAATTAGCCCAAAACACACCCGTCTTGATGATGACCAGCTACGCCAGTTTGCGCTCAGCTGTGGATTCCATGAAGCTTGGAGCAGTAGACTACATCGCCAAACCGTTCTCCCATAGCGAAATGCTGGCTGCGGTTGATCGAATCATTGCCTCAAAATCTCGGCAACCCAAAACCTCTGCCAATACCAGCTATAAAAACATGATCGGCTCAAGTCCCCAAATGAAGGCCGTGTATCATCGCATTGACAAAGTCGCCCCGACAGATGCAACCGTGCTGATCAATGGTGAAACAGGCACAGGCAAGGAGCTGGCCGCTAAAGCCATCCATAATGCCAGCAAAAGAGCCAATGCCCCTTTAATCTCCATCAACTGCGCCGCCATTCCTGAAACATTAATTGAATCTGAACTATTTGGGCATGCCAAAGGGGCGTTCACGGGAGCCGACAGTTTTCGAGATGGATTAGTCGTCGCCGCCGACAACGGCACTCTATTTCTAGATGAGATTGGCGAGTTACCCACAGAAGCCCAAGCTCGACTATTGCGGGTACTGCAAGAAGGTGAAGTGCGCCCCGTAGGCTCAGTCTCCACTCGCAAAGTCAACATTCGACTCATTGCAGCCACTCACAGAGACCTAGCGCAACTGTGCAAAGAAGGGCAATTTCGCGAAGACTTATTTTTCAGACTGAACGTATTTCAACTGCAACTGCCGCCGCTCAGAGAGCGAGGTAAAGATGTGCTGTCCATCGCCGAATCAATTATTGCTCGCTACAGCGAGCAATATCAAAAAGTTCGCCCCACACTATCACCAGAGGCCGTGCAAGCTATCACCACCTACACCTGGCCTGGCAACATTCGAGAGCTGGAAAACGCCTTACAAAGAGCCATCATCTTGACTGAAGATGGCGAACCCATCTCTTATGAGTCCCTCAGTATCGATTTAGCCCTGGTACCCATAGGAGATAACAGTGACAATGTCGAGAAAGTACTCGCCAAAATTGATGATCCCTCAGAGCTAGAGCACTACACCCAAGACAACCTCTCACTAGAGGACTACTTCCAACGCTTTGTCATCGAAAACCAAGAAAATATGAGTGAAACAGAACTGGCGCAAAAATTGGGGGTAAGTCGAAAATGCTTATGGGAAAGGCGGCAAAAATTCGGCATACCTAGAAAGAAAGGCTCTATACAAAAGTAACACCATTACCATTGGTAACATTTTTGGGAAAAATGGTAACAGTTTTATTTATTCCAAAATGGCATAAAGATGCCAGATCGGAAGAGCAC
>CAXQRU010000104.1:0-5004 GCA_964226685.1 Polaribacter sp.
ATACGAGATTAACGATCGTGACTGGAGTTCAGACGTGTGCTCTTCCGATCTATTGCCATTAGCATAATGGCAATTTTCCAAAAAAATTCCTACGGATTAAACAAGCTCAATTTACATAATAAATAATTGAGAAATAATGGCAAAAGCTAGCCGCCATCACAAATAGGTGCCAAATGCCATGAAAGTGGGGAATTTTCTCATCAAAAACATAAAACAGTATCCCCACCGTATACAGGATGCCACCCATAAGCAGCCACATAATTGCGGCAAATGGTAGGGAGTCAAGTAACGGTTTTACCACAATGATAATCAACCAGCCCATCACCAAATACAGTATGATTGGCACGATTCTTTTACCCTGTTTTAAATAAAGATCGTGAATAATGCCAATCAATGCTAACCCCCAAATTACTCCAAAAATAGACCATCCCCATGCGCCTCGCAGGGTTACTAAAGAAAAAGGGGTATACGTTCCGGCAATCAATAAATAAATCGATAAATGATCCAGCTTGCAAAAAATAACTTCGGCCTTACCTCGAAGACTATGGCAAAGTACAGAACACAAAAAAAGTAGCAGTAGCGTCGAGCCGTATATGGTAAAGCTAACAATTTTCCATGGGTCACCTTTGTCAGCGGCAACGACAATCAGGAAGACTAAGCCCACCACGGCAATTAGAAATGCGATGAGATGAGTAATGCTATTAAAGCGTTCTCCGCGATACATACCATCAATACTCGTATTTAAATGAACCAAGAATAGCACTTTTTCAGATGAACGGTTGCACAAACAACCAAATAGGCACTAAACTTATAGTAAGAGTGAGGAACAAGCACTCAGTGCGTCAACTATTAGCCACCCGTTGAAGGAGTCTAAACATGATAGCGCATTCATTAGAAGGTTCTGAAACTTTAATCACACGCGAATTCATTCGCCACCCATCAGACATACCCTTAGAATACTGTCTTACGGATCAGCCATCTTGCCATCTCGAGTCTATCCATAATGTCAGCCAAGGTGGTCTATGCTTTCATACGCACCAAATACTAGAGGTGGGGCAATGGGTACGTCTACACATCCCGATTGACTGCGAGCATTTTGAAGTAGATGCGCAGGTGAAATGGTGTGAACAAACTTCCAAAGGCTTCGATGTCGGGGTTGCCTTTGCCAGTAAAGACCAAGCTTTCTGTGCTCGTATGGTCGAGCAGGTTTGCCATATTGAGCATTACAAGCGCAAAGTGCTCAACGAGGAAGGCCGAATGTTAAATGGCGACCAAGCCGCCGCCGAGTGGATTTCACGTTACGCGGATAGCTTTCCAATGCCGAAAATCTGATGCCCTTTAGCACCGAGCAAGCGCTGCAATTGCGACTGCGGCTATCGACCAACGCCGAATCACTTTCGGAGGAAGCATCGACTCTCTATCAAAACTATCTCGATCACTACTCGTTAACCAAAGCCGATTATTTTTTTGCGATTAAACATCGTGAATTTACGCTAGCCACCCAAGTTTGGACCTACCCCGATAATCTGAAAACACTATTTATCGTTCATGGCTTTTTAGATCATATGGGCCTATACCAACGCGCCGTTCAATGGGGGCTTCGAGAGGGATTCAATGTGGTCATCTTTGACTTACCCGGCCATGGCTTAAGCAGTGGTGCACAAGCGAGCATAGACTCATTCAACCAGTATAGCGAAGCGCTGCTGTGCGTAATCGGACACAGTACCCAGCTTGGCTTATCAAGTCAGCACTATAGTTTGACCCAAAGC
Organism: Polaribacter sp.; assembly: GCA_964226685.1. GTDB lineage: Bacteria > Pseudomonadota > Gammaproteobacteria > Pseudomonadales > Cellvibrionaceae > CAXQRU01. Next base: position 1,770 of record CAXQRU010000104.1, read on the forward strand.
ACCGGCTGCGCGGTATTGAGTAATGCTCTACTGTTTTTAAATGCGCCACTATTTGAACACAGCATCATGCTAGCGCCACTCATTCGCTCTTGCCAATGGCCCCAACAACGATGGCGGTACCATTTGTTGAAATACTTCAAAAAACAAGTGAAACGTCGCTTTTCCATCTGCAGCCACGATGAAGATTTTGTCAACTTCATCAAACAGCAAGATCAACTGCAATCAAAAACCATTCCACTGCCTTGGCTTGGAGCAATGGATCAGTGGATTATAAAAATGAAGCAAAACGCAAAATGCGATCAAGCACTTACCCTAATACAAGGCACCGGGGATACCACCGTCGATTGGCGCTATAATATTCCTATCATGCAAGCGGCCTTTCCTATGCATCAAACGCATTTTATTGAGGATGGTTTTCATCATCTCGTCAATGAAAGCCCCAATTACTGGCAAACAATTGATGTACTTATGACACAAGCTGTTTCGGAGCCTTCTTCTTTGTAAAAGATTGTCTCCTACTTTTTTTGCGCTTAAATACTTGCCCCTTGCCCGACAAACCCGGAAACACGGCTGTGTGCATTTGTCCAATCATTGACTCAATCGCCACACTCAATGGTTCAATAAACTCACGATAGCCTAATTGTTGATGCAAGATTTGATCGAGTTGCTGCTCCCAGTGAGCGGTCATATCGGGTAATACTAATGGCTCGGGCAAACTCTCAATAAACGCTCGCCCAATGTCTGTCGGGCGGATGGTTTTACCCTGACGCACCAGAAAGCCCCGATTAAACAACAACTCGATAATGCCTGCTCGAGTCGCTTCTGTGCCCAAGCCGTCCGTTTCTCTCAACACTTTTTTGATCTCAGGGTCTCTCACAAAACGCGCAATACCGGTCATGGCCGAGAGCAAGGTTGCATCAGTAAAGGGCTTAGGCGGACTGGTTTGTTTGTCGAGCACCATGGCATTAACACAATCGAGAACTTCGCCCAGCTTGAGTACCGGCATGGAATCATGACTGTATTCATATTGTTCTTTATTTTTGGGCAATAAGGCCTTCCAACCTAGGTCAATCACTTCTTTTCGGCGAGTGATAAACGCGCCGCCTTCAATCTCCGTTAACACTTCCACCTTGCGATACTCAAAATTAGGGTAAAACTGCATTAGGTATTGCCGGGCAATCAGCTCGTAGACTTTTTGCTCTGTAGTCGACAAACGAGCCGAGGACTGAGCCGTGGGGATAATCGCATGATGTGCGCCCACCTTGGTATCACTCCAGGCTTTCGTTTTTAAAGCGACATTGCTCTTAACCACCATGGCCGCCATGTTGGGCGTTACCTTGCTCACCGCTTGCAACACTTGCCTTGCATGCCCCCAATGTTCCTTGGGCAAGTAGCGGCAATCTGAGCGAGGGTAGGTAATCACCTTATGGGTTTCATAGAGGCTTTGACAGATATCAAGCACTTGTTTTGCACTCATCCCATGACGCTTGGCGGCATCAATTTGCAAAGAGGATAAGTTATAAGGCAGAGGTGGAGCCTGTTTGCAGGGCTTATCATCAAATCGCTTTACAGATCCGGCTTTACCCAGCACCCGACTGACGACATTCTCGGCCAATAGCCGGTGCAACACTCGCCCTTCCTCATCCATATAAGGCTCGCAAGCTTTGCTAGGCTGCCACTTGCCTTTAAAACAAAAGCCTTCAAGCGTTTTTAGTTCAATCTCAACTTCATAAAATGGTTGGCTAGTAAATGCCTCAATCTCGCGCTCTCGATTGACGACCAGCCCAAGCAGCGGCGTCTGTACGCGCCCTACCGATAACACGCCCTGATACCCCGAGGCCTGACCACGCAAGGTGCACAACCGAGTCATATTCATACCATAGAGCCAATCTGCCCGAGAGCGCGCTAAGGCGGAAACCGACAATGGCACAAACGCCTTATTATCTTGTAATTGAGCTAAGGATTTTTTAATCGCCGCGGGGTTTAAATCATTGATCAAACAACGCTTGGCCGCATTCAGTTTAGCCTTGGGCACCTTACAAAACCCCAACACCTCATCAACCAACAACTGGCCCTCTCGGTCTGGATCACCGACATTAACCAATACATCGGCCTGTTTAATCCATTTTTTCAATACCGAAAACTGCTTTTTGGTTTGGCTTTTCACTTGCAGCTGCCAAAGGTCAGGCACAATGGGTAAATGCTCTAGGCGCCACTTTTTATATTCATCGTTATAGGCCTCTGGCGGCGCCTGTTCTAACAAATGCCCAATGCACCAACTCACCACATCGCCATTGCCCAGCTCAATAAACCCGTCGCCCTTCTTGTGCGGCCTGGGGAGCACATCGGCCAGGGCACGCCCCAGGCTAGGCTTTTCTGCGATGTATAACATCATAGTATTGCACCAAAAGCTGAATTTATATACAGTATATTTTGTAGCAAGGCTGAAATCAATGCGCATTTTTGGTAACCAAAAAACATAGACTTATCAGCCACCACAATGGGTTATTCAGTAAACAGGAGTATCTAATGGGTGGTGCGGGTGAGAGCAATGGCCTAGAAGGTATAGGTCGAATTGACGCTAATACAGCAAAAGGCAGACTAGCTAAACCAAATGGCTGGAAAGAACAGCAGCAGTGGAGTCAAAATTACCTCAATGAGCATTCATTTGGCTTACTGGTATCTGCTCTAATTATCCCGATTGTGTTTTTGCTTATTTGGGTTTTTAAAATCTCTCCAATCTTAGGATGGATATCGATGATATTCTTAATTAGCCTACCTTTATCATTTAAATTATGGAAAGAAAAGCGCCTAACAAAACTGAGAACTAAGCAACTATTTAATTCAACAATAAAATAAGATACTCGACACTAAGCATTTGTTAACTAGTTAATGATTGTCGAATTTTGGCTCTGCTTTGGGCTACTTTGATAAGGCCAATTGCACTGCTTTTTCCGCATGAATTGATGTGGTATCAAACAAGAAATAGACGAACTCCACTTTTACATTGAAGTCTTTCTCAAAAGCCTCAACAATTTCAGGAGAGATGTAATTTTCCCACGTAAGAAAACGCAATGTTGGCTTATCCGCCAAAATAGCTGGAGACAAAACCAGTAATACAAAAGCTAATAAACGATGCACCATTACTAGAAAAATCTCCCCGATTCTAGACTACTCCATTTAGCCTAGAACAGTGAGATCGCGAGATCGGAAGAGCGTCGTGTAGGGAAAGAGT
>CAXQRU010000105.1:0-5453 GCA_964226685.1 Polaribacter sp.
CCTACACGACGCTCTTCCGATCTTAAACTGTCAAGCATTCTATGGCTAATGAAATGAGAATCATCATGGCAAAAACCTTATACGACAAATTATGGGATGAGCATGTCGTGCACCAGCGCGACGATGGCTCAGCGCTAATTTATATCGATCGCCACATTGTGCACGAGGTAACTTCACCTCAGGCCTTTGAAGGGCTGCGCATGGCTGGGCGCAAACCGTGGCGTGCCGATAGTGTTCTGGCGACCCCCGATCACAATGTGCCTACGACTCAAAAAGAACGGGCCTCAGGGGTGGATGGCATACTTGACCCTGTCTCAAAAATCCAAGTGCAAACACTGGATGATAACTGCGCAGAGTTCGGCATTACTGAGTTTACGATCAATGATCAACGCCAGGGCATCGTGCATGTGATTGGCCCTGAGTCGGGCGCGTGTCTGCCTGGTATGACTATTGTCTGCGGTGATTCGCATACGGCCACCAATGGTGCGCTAGGCGCTTTGGCGCACGGTATTGGTACCAGCGAGGTGGAGCATGTGCTGGCTACACAATGCTTGGTGGCTAAAAAAATGAAAAATATGCGCGTGACTGTTGATGGTCAATTAGGTCAGGGCGTTACCCCCAAAGATGTCGTGCTTGCCATTATTGCCAAAATTGGCACCGCAGGTGGTAACGGCTGTGCCATCGAGTTCGCGGGCCAAGTGTTTCGCGATATGAGTATGGAAGGTCGCATGACGGTTTGTAATATGGCAATTGAAGCCGGCGCGCGCGCGGGCATGGTGGCCGTAGATCAAACCACTATTGATTACGTCAAGGGTCGAACTTATGCTCCAGTGGGTGAGCAATGGGAGCAAGCCCAAGCCTATTGGCGCTCTCTGGTGAGCGATGAAGGCGCCGTTTTTGATAAAGAAGTGGTCTTAGATGGAAGTACAATCGAGCCTCAGGTCAGTTGGGGTACCTCTCCGGAAATGGTGGTATCTGTCAATTCAACAGTGCCAGATCCAGCCAAAGAGACCGACGCGGTTAAAAAGGCAGGTATGGTTAGAGCGCTTGAGTATATGGGGCTTCGCGCTGGCCAAGCGATTAGCGATATTGCTTTAGATCGAGTGTTTATAGGGTCCTGCACTAATTCTCGAATCGAGGATATGAGAGCGGCGGCTGAAGTTGTCAAAGGTCGACAAAAGGCCAGTTCGATTAAAGAGGCGATTGTGGTACCAGGGTCTGGTTTGGTGAAAGCCCAAGCGGAAGCGGAAGGACTAGACAAAATTTTTATTGAGGCGGGGCTTGAGTGGCGCGAGCCAGGTTGCTCCATGTGCTTGGCGATGAACGCTGATAAATTAGGAGCGGGTGAGCATTGCGCCTCTACCTCCAACCGAAATTTTGAGGGGCGCCAAGGTTTCGGTGGACGCACTCATTTGGTGAGTCCGGCTATGGCGGCGGCCGCGGCGATAGCGGGTCATTTCGTCGATGTGAGAACCTTTATGGAGGCGCAATAATGAAAGCATTTATTCAGCATAAAGGTATTGTTGCACCAATGGATCGAGCCAATGTCGATACTGATATGATTATCCCAAAGCAGTTTTTAAAATCGATTAAACGCCAGGGTTTTGGTAAGAATTTATTTGACGAATTGCGTTATTTAGATGAAGGCCAACCTGATGCCCCTTGCGATGGTCGCCCGCTCAATCCAGAGTTTCCTCTAAACTTTGAGCGTTACCAAGGCGCTAGCATTTTATTGGCCAGAGAAAACTTTGGCTGTGGATCGAGTCGTGAGCATGCGCCTTGGGCCTTAGATGATTATGGTTTCAGGGCGATTATCGCACCAAGCTTTGCCGATATCTTTTATAACAACTGTTTTAAAAATGGTTTGCTGCCTATTTGCTTGACTCAGGAAGAAGTGAGCCTCTTGTTCACCCAAATGTATGAGCAAGAGGGGTACCAATTAACCATTGATTTGGAAAGCCAGTGCGTTAGCGCGCCCAATGGCGATCAATATCATTTTGACATTGATGACTTTAGAAAGAGCTGCTTGCTAAAAGGTTTGGATGAAATTGGTTTGACCCTAGAGCACTCTGATCTCATTAAAACTTATGAACAGCAGCGCAAACAAAGTAAGCCATGGCTGTTTGATGTCATTAAATAAAAGGAAATAGACAATGAGTAAAATTTTATTATTGCCCGGTGATGGTATTGGGCCTGAAATTGTGGCGCAGGCAAGTAAGATTATCAATGTGCTCAACGATCGCTTTGATGCAAATCTAGAGGTTAGCCACGGTTTGATGGGAGGCTGCTCTATCGATGAATACGGAGTGCCATTGTCTGATGAAGTGCTGGCTCAAGCGAGAGCATCCGATGCGATTTTGCTAGGCGCGGTAGGTGGCCCCAAGTGGGATAATTTAGAGCGAGCCATTCGGCCTGAAAAAGGCTTGTTAAAATTGCGGGCAGCGCTGGATCTATTTGCCAATTTGCGTCCTGCGATTTTGTATTCGGAGCTGGCCGATACCTCTACTTTAAAACCTGAAGTTGTTGCTGGCTTGGATTTGTTGATTGTTCGAGAGTTGACGGGCGGCATTTATTTTGGGGAACCCAGAGGTGTGCGTACGCTAGAAAATGGTGAGCAAGAAGGGTATAACACACTGGTTTATCGCGAAAGCGAAATCGAGCGCATTGGTCGTGCTGCATTTGAAGCGGCCAAGCGTCGCGGAGGCCGCCTATGCTCAGTGGATAAAGCTAATGTCCTAGAAAGCTCAGGGCTTTGGCGCGAGGTAATGGAGCGTATTAGCGGTGACTATCCAGAAGTCACCTTAACGCATATGTACGTCGATAATGCGGCCATGCAGTTGGTTCGAGCACCCAAGCAATTTGATGTTGTAGTGACAGGTAATTTATTTGGCGATATTCTCTCAGATACCGCTGCCATGTTGACTGGTTCAATAGGTATGCTACCGTCAGCTTCACTCAATGCAGCAGGTTTTGGCATGTATGAACCTGTGCATGGTTCGGCCCCTGATATTGCGGGTAAACGCATTGCCAATCCATTGGCGACGATTTTATCCCTGTCAATGATGTTGCGTTATTCATTGAATCAGCCAAGCTTGGCCGATGCCATCGATGGCAGCGTAAAAGCAGTGTTACAAAGTGGTTTGAGAACGGCTGATCTTGGCGGTGCTGCAAGCACCGATGAGATGGGTCAAGCAGTAGTTGAAGCATTAATCAAAGGTAATTAGACATGAAAGTAGGATTTGTAGGATGGCGTGGCATGGTTGGCTCTGTACTGATGGGCCGCATGAAAGATGAAAATGATTTTGCAGCAATCGATCCAGTGTTTTTCACCACCTCGAATGTGGGTGGTGAAGGGCCCGCAATCGGCAAAAGTATTCCGCCCTTAAAAGATGCTCATAACATTGAAGAGCTAGCGACCATGGATGCTATTATCTCCTGTCAGGGCGGTGATTATACAAAAGATGTCTATGAACCCTTGCGTGCTTCGGGTTGGGATGGTTATTGGATTGATGCGGCTTCAGCGTTAAGAATGCGTGAAGAGTCTGTGATTGTGCTGGACCCCGTGAACCGTCAGGTGATTGATAAAGCATTAGACGAAGGTGTCAAAGACTACATCGGCGGCAACTGTACAGTGAGCTTAATGTTGATGGCCATTGGTGGTTTGTTTGCTAAAGACCTAGTTGAATGGGTTAGTCCAATGACTTATCAAGCGGCCAGTGGTGCTGGTGCCAAAAATATGCGGGAACTGATTGCACAAATGGGTGCATTAAATAGTGCAGTTGCCAGTGAACTGGCTGACCCTGCATCCGCTATTTTGGATATAGATCAGAAAATTGCTGAAACCATGCGTAGTCGTCAATTTCCGACGGAACAGTTTGGAGAGCCTTTGGCGGGTAGTTTGCTGCCCTATATCGATCGTCAGTTGGATGGTGGCCAAAGTCGCGAAGAATGGAAAGCGGAGGCTGAGGCCAACAAAATCCTCAATACCACTCGAGTCACTCCTATCGATGGTATCTGTGTTCGTATTGGCGCGATGCGCTGTCATGCACAAGCATTAACCATCAAGCTTAATCAAGATCTTCCCCTTAAAGAAATTGAGGAGATCGTTGCCAATACCAATGATTGGGTTAAACTGATTCCTAATACTCGAGAAGATAGCCTGGCTCACTTAACTCCTAAGGATGTAACCGGCACTTTGCAAATTCCCGTAGGGCGTATTCGTAAAATGAATATGGGCCCAGAATTTGTTAGCGCCTTTACTGTGGGTGATCAACTTCTATGGGGTGCGGCTGAGCCACTTAGAAGAATGCTGAATATTTTGTTGGAGAGACAATAACAATGACTAAAACCGTTGATGTAGCTATCGTAGGTGCAACGGGTGCTGTTGGAGAGGCAATTGTTGAATTGCTTGAGCAAAGGGAGTTTCCAGTTGGCACACTCTACTTGCTTGCCAGTGAGCGTACGGCAGGCACATCAACGATGTTCAGAAAAAAGCCAGTTAGGGTAGGGAAACTGTTTGATTTTGATTTTTCGTTGGCCCAAATCGTCATTTTTGTCGCCAATGACCAGGTGGCACAAGAGTCAATTCCACAGGCGCTTGCTGCAGGTTGCTATGTCTTAGATAACAGCCGTGTTTTTGTTGAGGACAGTGATGTACCGTTAGTCATCCCATCAGTTAATGGTGATTTGCTTGAGGGGAAAAATTATCGACATATCGCTAATCCAGACAGCGCGACTATTCTATTGTGGTCGGTTTTAAAGCCAGTGTTGGATTCTGTTGGTATAGAGTCGATCAATGTCACTACCCAACAAGCGGTATCAGGCCAGGGGCGTCGTGCAATTTCTGAGCTGGCAGCGCAAACGGCTAGCTTGTTGAACATGAAAGGCGCTAAGTCTGAGATCTTTGCCAAACAAATTGCCTTTAATATTCTGCCAGCGGTTGGGGCGATTGATGAGGAAGGGTTGTGCTTATCTGAAAGACACTTGTTAAATCAGTCGGCAAAAATTATTGATAACGTACCACCAATTAGTGTGACCACACTTCAGGTGCCTGTGTTTTATGGTGATAGTTTAGCCATTTCTTTGCGAACCGAAGAGCCCATTGATGCGAGTGAATTCGAGACAATTTTGAAAAAGCAGACGTCGATTAAGGTATTACCGAATCATGGTGAAAAAGCATTATTGACAGCAGTAACTGAGGTGGCTGGTGATAATCGCATCTGGGTTAGCCGGGTTCGTAATGATCCATCACATGGGCGAGGAATTAATTTGTGGGTAATTGGCGATAATGTGCGCATAGGGGCGGCGATCAACACAATTGAGTTGGCAGAACTGTTGCTAAAAAGCTATTTATAATGAATACTTAGCACTATTAATGCTAGGTTTTTCGAGGTTATATACGCCAAAAGCATTTATTGAGGCGTTATTTATAATAGATCGGAAGAGCACACGTC
>CAXQRU010000106.1:0-3981 GCA_964226685.1 Polaribacter sp.
GAACAAAACCTTAGTGAACTAAATAGAGATAGACATGGCATTTTTAAAAGACGTAACCACAGAGCTAAAAAAATTATGCAATAAAAAAGCGACGGGTTATCTATTCATTGTTAGCGATGAAAATCAACAAGCCTCATTTGGATTAATCGATGGGCGCATTGTCTCCATTCGCTTCAGGGGCACCTATGGCATCGAAGTAATCAGCAAAATTAGCGCAATGCAAAATGGCCGATTTCGCTTTGACCCCGACTCTCTACTTTTTAGAAAAACAAAATTGCCCAGCAATGACGAAATTATCAAACAAGTGCTAGGATCTCACTTTGCACAACCTCAAAAAGCCAATGATAAACCCAACAATCGCGAGTTATTTAACACTCCCGAGAAAAAAGCGGCCGTTGAAGACGTGCTCATTGACATACTCGGCCCTATAGGCGGATTACTGAGTGACAGCGTGCAAGACAGCCGCAGCATCAAAGAAGTCATCGATATTCTTAAAGAAGAACAGATAGATGCCAGCCTACTCACCTTAATCACTGACAAAATTAAAGCCATCGTATGAACGCGCACATCACAGAGCTGATGTTTTTTCCAGTCAAATCGCTAGCTGGCTTCTCACTGCAAGAAGCGCAACTTACGCCAACCGGCATTGCTTACGATCGCCATTGGATGATCGCCAATGAAAGCGGCCGCTTTATTACTCAAAGGCAATCGAACTTTGCCAGCTTGGCTCTCATCAAAACATCGCTAAGCTCTGAGCATCTAATTCTATCCAAAGAAGGACTGGGCGATTTCCTGATACCCTTAAAGTACCAGCCGAGAGAGCGCTTTAGCGCCACCGTCTGGAGAGATGAGGTGCAGGTGGTTGACGAAGGCATCGAGGTCGCTCAATGGCTACAAGAGGCCTGTGGCTGCAATACGCCGATCAAGTTGGTACGCATGGCGAACAATACCCAAAGGCCCCAATCCAAACCCGATATATTAGGAAAGCACACCCACACCCACTTTGCCGATAGCGCTCCGCTTTTGGTCACCAATATGGCCTCACTGGAAGCGCTACAAGCCCAGTGTAATGAGACGATTAGCATGCTCAATTTCAGGCCCAATATTGTCATAGAAGGCCTAGCGGCTTTTGAAGAACATAAAGTCTCCACACTGCGCCATCCAAACTATGACTTATCACTACGCCAGCCCTGCCAACGCTGCGTAGTCATCACCATAAACCCACACACCGCTGAGCGCTACCCGGAACTGCAACCCTTCAAACAACTCAGCTCGCTCAACACCATGCCAGACAACCCCAAGGCACCGGCTTTTGGCGAAAATGCAGTTTGCAACGTGACCAATAACACGGTCATCAAAGTAGGCGATACATTAGACGTCATTTATTGATAGCGCCGAATCATTGATGACATAATCAAAGCTTCACAAGCCCACCAAGGTAACTCGAATGCTCAACAAGCTATGGCTAAGCTTTTTCATTGTCTCCATGCTGGCGGCACTAGCCCATAGCTTGATGGGCAATTCACAAGTCTTTACAGAGATCGTCAACAGCATTTTTGAAATGGCTAAACTCAGTGCCGAATTAGCCATTGGATTAATAGGCGTACTGGCCTTTTGGTGTGGGATATTGAAACTGGCAGAAGCCTCTGGCATTGCACAAGGTTTGGCTAAATTACTGGCGCCTTTATTTCGCCACTTAATGCCCGAGGTTCCGAAAGGGCACCCAGCACTGGGTTATGTCAGCATGAATATGGCGGCCAATATGTTGGGCTTGGATAATGCTGCCACGCCCGTTGGCATTAAAGCCATGCAAAGTTTACAAACCATCAACGCTCAAAAAGATACGGCCAGCAATGCCCAAATTGTTTTTTTAGTGTTAAACACCTCCTCCGTCACCTTGTTTCCCATCACCATTATTATGTATCGCCTACAACAAGGTGCAGTCAACCCATCCGATATCTTCTTGCCGATTTTACTGGCCACCAGTGCCTCAACCTTGTTTGGACTTGCCATGGTCGCCGCAGTACAAAAGCTGCAATTATGCAACCGCGTGATGTTAACGTACTTTCTAGCCACCGGCGCCATACTTGGGGCACTGCTCTACTGGCTAAGTCATTTACCACCGGAACAAATGGCTCAAGTCTCCGCTACCGTCGGTAATGCTCTACTCTTTAGCACCATCGTGTTTATTTTATGCTTGGCTCATTTTAGAAAAGTCGAAGTCTATGAAGAATTTGTCGAAGGCGCTAAAGATGGCTTTCAAATAGCCATCACCATCATTCCCTATTTAGTCGCCATGCTGGTTGCCATCGGCGTGCTGAGAGCCTCAGGCGTGCTCAATTTCATCATCGAACTGCTCACAAAAATCATCAGTGCTTTAGGCTTTGATACCAGCTTTGTGGCCGCACTACCCACAGCGATAATGCGTCCATTCAGTGGCAGCGGCGCCCGCGCCATGATGCTCGAAACCATGAATACCCACGGAGTCGACGCCTTCGCCGCCAAAGTCGCCGCCGTCATTCAAGGCAGTACGGAAACCACCTTTTACGTGCTCACGGTGTACTTTGGAGCGGTCGGCATTAAGCGTGTGCGTCATGCCATTGCCTGTGGCATTGTAGCCGATATTGCCGGTATAATTGCCGCGATTATGGTGAGCTACTGGTTTTTTACTGCCTAGCAACTCCGCTAGGAAGCCTGAACACTTGACATATTATGTCAAACTCCCTTACCATCCCTGCTTCCATATCTGTTTATGGGGCAGCCTATATTCCCATAAATTTGAACAATCATTGATAGAAGAGGAAACATAATGGAATCTGAGTATATGCCAGGGAAGCATCTTCTGCTGGACCTATGGGGCTGCAAAGGCCTAACTGATCTTCCATTCATAAAGCAAGTTTTAGAAGAGGCTGCCCATGTCTGTGGGGCCACCGTACTAGAAACCAAGCTCCACAAATTCGGTGAGACAGGAGGAGTCACTGGGGTCGCCATACTGGCCGAGTCTCACATTAGTATTCACACATGGCCGGAAATTTCTTTTGCTGCGTTGGACGTTTTCATGTGCGGAGCGTGTGACCCTTGTAAATCCATCGACGTTTTTAATAGCTTTTTTTCACCTGAGAAAACAAGCATCAAAGAATACGGACGCGGGTTACCGTCATCGAAAGAGGAATGACATATGATCGACATTGACAAACTTGCTGAGCAACTCATTGAGCAAGGAAACCATATAGAAAATGGCTTCAAGTTTGAAGTAAACCCGATCCCAGGAGAAGTGGAGGTCTTGCAAATAATCATAGAAGATAAAGAGCAGCTTCCCATCTTCATATCCGCCACTAAAGAGCAAATATTATGCATCACCTACCTCTTTAAAGAAAAAGAAATTAAACCGGATATGCAAGACGAGCTGAACCATGCCATGCTCTTGACCAACATTGCCATGCCACTTTCTGCATTCGCAAAAATTGGCGACCAATACGCCATCTATGGTGCATTATCGGTAAAGTCAGATTTAGACGATATCGTTCATGAAATTGAGACGCTCAGCGGCAATGCCATCGAAGCCATAGACGCTATGCGCGATTATTTACAGTAAGGAGATTACCTATGTCGATATTGACCAAAATAATCACAGCAATAAGAGGCGGCGCCAGAGAGGTTGGAGAACATATCGTTGATAAAAACAGTATTCGCATATTTGAGCAAGAAATTAAAGACGCCCAAAATACTCTTGAAAAAGCAAAACGAGATCTAACGACAGTGATTGCTCATGAAATGCAAACCAGCCGGGTAATTGAGCTACTCAACACCGATATTGAAAAACATGAACACTATGCCTCTGATGCACTAGAAAAAGGCAATGAAGAGCTGGCGCTAAAAATCGCAGAAAAGATAGTCGAGTTTCAGGATGAGCTTGAGTCCCAGAAAAAAATCCAAGAAGGCTTATCAGAAAAATCAGGGCGATTAAAAAATATGATAAAA
>CAXQRU010000107.1:0-17453 GCA_964226685.1 Polaribacter sp.
CCTACACGACGCTCTTCCGATCTCCCTAAAGTGAGATAGGTAAAAGGCTATGCCTAAAAATAATTTTCGATTGAGTTTTGAATTCTTTCCCCCTCGCACTGATGCTGGAAAAGAAAAGCTTGTTCGCACTCGAGATGTGCTCGCGACGTTTAAGCCAGAATTTTTTTCCATGACCTATGGCGCGGGCGGTTCAACTCGAGATGCTACTTTGCAATTGGTCGTAGATTTTAATCAAGCGGGCATATCGACGGCTCCTCACTTGTCCTTTGGTAGTGATAACGAAGACGCAATTAAAGCTATGCTCGATCAATACAAAGCCTCAGGCGTTAATCGCATTGTTGCATTGCGGGGCGATGTGCCCTCGGGCAGTGGCAGCAAAAGCGATATCGTTTATGCCAGCGAGTTGGTGCGCTTTATTCGCAAGCACTATGGTGAGCACTTTCATATCGAGGTCGCCGCTTATCCAGAAATTCACCCGGAAGCTAGGAGCTATCAGGATGATCTCTTTTATTTTGGCCGAAAAGTGGAAGCGGGAGCCAATAGTGCGATTACGCAGTATTTTTATAATCCCGATGCGTATTATTATTTTGTGGATCAATGCCATGGCCACGGTATTGATATACCCATTTATCCCGGCATCATGCCGATTCTCAATGTCGATAATTTAAAGCGCTTTAGTGCCAATTGTGGGGCGGAGATTCCCCGTTGGTTGGTTAAGCGTTTGGATTCTTATGCTAATGATCCCGACAGTTTAAGAGTCTTTAGTGAAGATGTCGTGACTGAGCTTTGTGAAACTCTGATGCAAGATGATGGTGTGCCAGGATTGCATTTTTACACCATGAATCAGGCCGAGCCGGTGGCGCGCATCATACAAAATCTGGGTCTTGATTGATGCGAATGCATAGGCTCTATGTTGCTGAGCCTTTGTCATCGCCATCGGAGTTGACACTTGATGGCGATACGGCCCATTACTTGATAAAAGTGCTCAGAGTGAGCGTTGGTCAATCATTGCAGTTATTTAATGGTGATGGCGTCAACTACTTTGCCCAAGTACTTGAGTTACAAAAAAAATCGCTATTAGTTAACATCACTGATTGTGAGTGTCCCAATAATGAACCATCACTTGCGGTTTCTGTCGCCTTTTCTTTGTTTAAGGCTGAGCGTGTTGAGTGGCTGTTGCAAAAGGGTACTGAGCTGGGTGCCACAGAATTTGTTCCGATTATCAGCCAGTACACCGATGGCAAAAATGCACAACAATTAGAGAAAAAGCAGGCTCGCTGGCAACAAATTATCATCAGTGCCTGTGAGCAATCGGGTCGAGCTGTTGTGCCGGTTTTGCAGCAGTCTGAAAGCTTTAGGGATTTTCTGCAAACCGATTCGAGTGATGCTAAATTGTTATTGCATCCCTATCAGTCAAAAAAATTGTCAGAATTTCCATTGCCTTTACAAAGGGTCACTCTACTCGCTGGCCCCGAAGGGGGGTTTTCAGAGGCTGAAGTTGATGAGGCCAAAGCCTCAGGCTTTCGGTGCCTAAGCCTTGGCCCAAGAATATTGCGCGCGGAAACTGCACCCTTGTCGGCGCTCAGTATTGTGATGGATCAATGGAGTTAGGTGCTTAATCAGGTTCCTTACGTCCGCTAGCTTCACATGAGTCCGCCCGGATTCTTGAGTTTCTCTTGCATATATTCAGGCAATTCTGATACTTCAGGTACTTTCTTTGGTTTGCCTTCTTCATCCAATGCTACAAACGTAAAGTGTCCTTCCGTTACCTTTTCACGATTACCAATGCGTCCGCGTCTGACAAATGCTTCGACGTGAACCTTGATCGAGGTATTGCCTACCTTGGCAACACGAGTGTACACACCCAAAATATCCCCAACCTTAACTGGCCGGATAAAGCTCATACTTTCTAAAGAGACCGTGGCAACGCGGCTTTGAGCCCGTTGTCCGGCGCAAATGCCGGCGGCAATATCCATTTGGGATAGCACCCAGCCTCCAAAAATATCCCCTGCTGGGTTGGTATCTGATGGCATGGCCACTGTACGTGTGGTTAAGTTACCTAATGTGAGTTCTTCAGGCATAATAGAATCTACGTTGGGGCTAATGAGCTTATTATCATATCGAAGTTTTTTGTGAAGTGATATGAGATTTTTTATGTGATGGGAAATGTTGAGTTTTTGATGAGTGGCTTCGAGATCTGTATCACAGTAGCAAGACATGAGGGTGTTTGTGAATTTTATATTTGAGCCTCAATTTTTAGCTTGGGCCATGGTGGTCTCAATGGCTTTCTTTTTTGTTAGCCTAGTTGCTATGCCCTATATCATTTGTGCTCTTCCTGCCGATTATTTTACGCGTTCAGCATCGTTTAATTTCTCACTTAAAAACATCCTATTGTTAGTCATAAGAAATGCCATAGGTCTTGCGCTGTTGGTGGCCGGGGTGGCTATGTTAGTGTTGCCGGGGCAGGGTTTGTTGACGATATTAGTGGCGCTGATGGTTATGCGTTACCCTGGCAAACAATGGCTAGAGTATAAAATTATTACTCAAAAACAAGTGCTTAAATTAGCTAATTGGATTCGCCAAAAAAGGGGTAAGCCGCCTTTTCAGATTTAGCTCGCTCATTGCTTAGCGAGCAGTAATAGGTGTTGGTAAACGCCATAGGCCACTTTCGACATCGCCTCATAGTTTAGTTTGTCGTAAGTATCGGCCCCGGTATGATAGTTTTGGTTTCTATAGAAAGCTGTATCGGTCACCATAACGGCAGGGTAGCCAAAATTCCAGTAATTCCTGTGATCTGAAAAGTCAACGCCCGGTATGGAAGCGGGCCCATTGATCGAATAGGTATTCAAGCCGGTACTTTCGATGATGGTTTTCTTAAGGTGGCTGGCTTCGCCAGAGAATAATTCGCCCACAATCGCAATATAGTTGCCGGTGTCAGGGTAGAGGTAGCCCAGAGCATTGATGGGAAAGCGCTGGCTGCTTGGCTCTTCGCTAAAATAACCGATCATTTCGAGAGAAATCATGAGGCGAACCGTTTTGGATTGCAAAGAATGAGCATGCTGATAACTCCCCATGTTATGCGTTGCAAAATGCGGCGGCTCCTCTGTGGTATAAGCAACTAAAATGACTTGGGATTCGGGCTGTTGGTTATGAAGCAATTGGGCGATAGCGAGTAAGCCCGCAACACCGCTGGCGTTATCATCAGCTCCTGGGTAGCTTTCAAAGGCATCATAGTGTGCGCCCACGATAATGATTTCATCGCTGTCTGGGCCAAAGTGAGCAATCACGTTGGCGTATTCACGATCGTTAATCTTGAACGTTTGTCGCTCAACTTTATGGCTCCATTGTTTAAAGCGCGCTTCGATAAATTCGGCGACTAACATTAAATTTTCTGGGTGAGCTGCATCTCGAGGGATAAAATCCTCGCTCAGTATTTTGACATCGTCTCGTAATTGCTGCAGATTATGAGGAATGTATTCGCCTTTTGACACAAACAACAAGGGCCGTTTGATAAGGTAAGCCATGAGTAGCAAGACGATGAAAATAAAGAGAATCAGTCTAAGCGAGAATTGATAAAATCGTTTCATCGAGTTACCTTTTGGGTGTTAGTCGAACGAGCTTGCCGTTACTTTCATCGGTGACCACATACAAGGCACCATCGACTCCTTGTGTGATGGCACGGATTCTCCAACCTTGATTTTCGAGCAAGCGTTCATAGCGAACGATTTTATCGTCTTCTATGATTAAGCGGACTAAATGCCTGCCTGCTAAGGCGCCAATGAATAAATTGCCTTGCCACTCCTTAACGGAAGGATGGGGAGCTACAAAAGTCATGCCTGAGGGAGCTATCGATGGCGTCCAATAAAAGAGCGGTTCGACGAAACCTTGCTGCTGGTGATTGTCTTCGATGGGAACCATGGTGTAGTGGCTGCCATAACTGGCTTTGGGCCAGCCATAATTATTGCCTGCTTTAGGCCGATTAATTTCATCGCCGCCCTTTGGGCCATGCTCGTGCATCCAAATTTCTTGAGTGATGGGGTGGGTGGCTGCGCCTTGAATATTGCGATGCCCATAAGACCAAATTTCGGGAAGGGCGCCGGGAGTATTGATGAATGGATTGTCCTTTGGTGTGGAGCCGTCGGTATGGATGCGAATGACTTTTCCAAAGTGATTATCAAGGGTTTGAGCTTTTTCGCTGAAATGAAAACGCTCGCCAAGGCCTATAAATAATGTTCCATCTTTTGCAAATGCTAATCGTGATCCAAAATGGTTACTGGCGTTGACTTTCGGCATTTGCCTAAATATCACTTTAAGTTCTGTTAATGTTTCTTTATTGAGTTTTGCCCGAGCTACGGCCGTCCCTGAAAGCCCCTCTGCATCGGCTTCGGCAAAGGTAAAATAGAGCCGTTGATTGTTGCTAAAGTCGGGGTCAAGAGTGATATCGAGCAATCCGCCTTGGCCCTTATTGTAAACCTCGGGTATGCCTGTTATTTGAGATTGAGTCCCATTGGGTTGTATGCGGAGTAATTTGCCTGAGCGCTCAGTTACCAAAAAGTCTCCATTCGGCAGTGCTGCCAAGCCCCAGGGGCGATTGAGTTTCTCTGTAATAATATCAAGCTGAACACTCGTAGTAGCGGGTTGTGCCTCAGCTTTTTGTGGTGTTTGAGCATGGGTTGCTATTGATAAAATCAGTAGGATTAAAAACCATAGACGCATTATCTTTATCTCATGTTGTGTTGGTTTATGAGTTTTTCTAACTGCCTTTCGGCTTGGTTGACGTTGGTGAGCGATAAAAATCCATTGGTTTCCTTAGTGCCCCCTAACTCTTTGGCATCTCAAATAACTCTAGACTGCCGCCATTGAACAGAACGGGATGCTTTTCGAGTAAAGACTTCAGTTGACTTAAATCGCTGGCTTCAAAGCGCATAAAGCCGCCTAGATGGATGGAGCTAACTGAAGGCTTGCCGAACCCGATGGGCTTGTCAATAGCACTTCCTCCCAAGAAAAGACCACTTGCTTGGGCGCATTCAAAGAAAGATTGCCATTGCTCATCACTAATGGGGTCGTGATTGTTGTGAATAAGTAATAAATATTCCACTGTCATTGTTCTCAATTATTGTTTGATAACGATACCCAAGGATTTTTGAGTGTCTTCATTAAATAAAAACTCCGGTTTTTCATCGTACTGTACGGGAATGTCCTCTAGGTCTTTGCCCTTTTGGTGTTGATCCAAGATGTCCGCAGCCAGTCTTCCTAAATTTTTATAATTTGCCCCCGATCCCATAAGGCAGCCACTTTTTACATAGTTAGAAACGGAGCATAAGGTAGGTAATTTGGCATCGGTCAGTATAGGCATGATTTCTTCTGATTTCGATATCATAAAACTGCTAGAGACAAAATAGACAGCGTCAATATTTTGCAATGTTAATATGGACTTGACGCCTTCTAGGTATCGGTCTTCATCGGGAATTAAGGGAATAGGAATAATCTCGATGTCATATTTCTTTCCGATGTTTTTGAGCTGTTGAATTTGTAAGTGAGCATTTTTTTCCTTTCGATTGAAAGGCGCTGCCACTCTTTTCAATGATAAAACTTCTTTTGCTTTGACAACTAAGTCTTCAGGCTCAATAGCATTGCTGGCTCCCGCAATGTTTTTGCCTCCACCTTCTTTGTTGGTAACGAGTCCTGCTCCAATGGGGTCGGTGACGATGTTAAAAATATGCGGTTTTTGTTCTGAAAGGGTTTGTTGGGTAGCTTTGCTAATGGTTGTGCCAAAGGTATAAACATAATCAAATTGGTCTATTTTTTGTGCGATGTCGTCTCTTAAAATGTGGCTTAGTTTTTCTTTGTCTTGCTCAGCATTGAATACATGGTATTGTGGCGAGTAACCCAGTTCGATTAGTCGATCTTTAAACCCTGCTTCAGCGCTGGTTTCTCCTCGCCAAACAATGACTGCTATCGACAAAGACCAGCTAGATGAACAGAAACATAGTAATAGTATCAGGACCGTAATGGCTTTTAGGGGCATGTTAACTTTCTCGCCGTTATTCGTTGTTATTGTCAGTATTGAAGATTATCTGGAACCGCTGCTCAAGTCTAGCGCGGCCTCTGGGTTGCGAATGCCTAAAAAGATTTAGAATAGTCTAACATTGGCTTGCTAGTCATTTGCTGGCGTGTGCCTTCAGGCCTAGACCAGACCCTCATACTTCAAGGCTATAGCTTAATTATCCTTCGAGTTTGACGTTAAGTCCCTTTACGTTTTCACTGTTCTTGGGCCTGCCAACAGGCCCAACCTTTACATGCCCTGAATAGCTAAGATTTTCGCAACGATATCGTCAATCATTAGCTGTCGACCAAAGTTTTCATACATACTCCAATCGGTATATTCCTGCATTGGCAAGTTCATATACAAGTTTGCAATATTCACCTCAGCATAAACCCCCAAGCTTTTAGCTTTTTGCACAAACTGCTGGCCAAATTGTGGGTGATGGGTCACCTCGTTGGTGTACTGTAGAGCCGTAACATATTGCATGTATAGTGCAAACTGCATGTCTGCTGGTAAACTGGCCAAATACGATTCAATTTGTGTGTCAGTGTAGTTTGCATACAAAAAGGGGTTTTCCCATGTCGCACCAAAGTCCGCTATTGAAATCGGTTCAGATTTGGCTTGTGTATAAAAGAAGGCAACCGGCGGATCATCCTCAGAGAGTAAATCGATGCCCGATATTGACCCGGCTTGAGTGCTACCCTCGCCGTCAAAATCAAACAATTTGCTCCAAAACGTACCGTAAAAAATCCCTACTGAGGCATTAAAATTAGGATCCACTGAGATCAAAGGCCCTAAGAGGTTATAGTAGCTGGGGTCATATGAAGTTTGAGCATTAAGCAATATGGCGCCTTTCACCCGAAACAACTCACTGGCAGGCTTGTCTTTTAGTGCCACATATTGAGCAATCCCCGCGCCAGAAGATCCTCCCATCACAACTATTCGGTTTGGGTCAACCCAAGGATTACGCGCAATCTCTGAGATCGCTCGAGTACCATCTTCCATCGAGGTATAAATAGTATTACCATTCTTACCGCTGTAGCGGTAATTAACTGAAATAAAGTGAATATTTAACGCGTTAAGCTGCTCTTTAATTTCCCAAATGAGCCTATTGCCTTCGTCTCCACCAATATCAGGATTAATATTTTTATCACCAGCCGCAAAGCCTCCGCCATGAAACCACACCACCGCAGGAAACTGGGTTTCAGAGTCTAGCATCGTATCTTTCGCTAAATAGACATCAAGTCGATGCCGCTCGTCAAACTCAGGGCTGTTTGGATCCACATAAGGTGAATTACATATTTCGCAAAGCCCTAGCGCATTAGCTTGACTGGCAAGAATGAAAAAGACACTGGTTGTGATGGTAAGCTTAAACCTTTCAAGGAGGCTCTGTTTTTTCTTTTGTGGGCTATAAACCTGTCGAATTATCATCTTTTTGCTCCATAAAATTCAAAAACCCGGCAATTGCGGAAAATTTGGCCGAGTTGCCGCAAGAAATAGCCATTCCTTTTCTCACATCGACTTAATGACAACGATCATTGCTAACTGACAGGCAGAAAGAGCTTTGGCAAAAGGTTGATTAATTCTTGATCGGATTGTGCCAGCAAAGCCGCCTGAAAGCTACATTGCGCTGATAACCTGTGAATCTAAGACTTTTCATGTTCTCAGGCCAGTCAGTAAACTGAAGTCATTTTTTATGGGAGCATTTTCGCTAATTGCATTGGTAGAAGGCGCACCCGGAGGGATTCGAACCCCCGACCAAGTGGTTCGAAGCCACCTACTCTATCCAACTGAGCTACGGGTGCGTAGCAGGGGCGCAGTATACAAAATGCCAGTTCGCTTGGGAAGCTGTTTGCTAGAAACTGTCGTATAAGAAGGCTATATAGAGCAAGATTACTTGGTATTGTAGCGCGGCTATATTATAGTGTCGCCATGTCAAGACCTTGGAGATTAATATGAATTCATTAGTGCGTATTATAAGTGTTGTCGTTGCTGGCTTATTGATAGCAGTTGGGGTCATTGCCAGTACGATTGAAGAGCGGGTGGCGCCTGTTGGCAGTGTTTGTAAAAAAGGCGATGAGTGTGCTGCGGCCGTTGTGGTGGCGGCCAGTGGGCCTCGAGCAGGCGATGCCGTTTACAACAGTAAGTGCTCAGCTTGTCATGCTTCGGGTGCTCTTGGCGCTCCTATTGTTGGTGATGCGGCAGCGTGGGCGCCTAGAATTGAACAAGGCTTGGAAACGCTCACTAGTCACGCTTGGAACGGCATTAATAAAATGCCAGCTAAAGGCCAGTGTGGTGATTGTAGCGAAGAAGAGATTGCGGCAGCCGTACAATATATGGTTGATAACTCTCAATAATTAGTCGAATAAATTCAGTAAGTTGCTGATGGTTGTCTGACCCTGTTGCCGATTGGCTTCAGGGTTGTGCTCTCCAAACCCCTCTCGAATCACATCTTCTTCAGGTAGTTCATCCAAGAAACGGCTAGGTGTGGTATCAAAGACTTCGCCAAACTGTTTTCTTTTTCCAGCAAAGGTAATGGTCAGTGTTTTTTGTGCTCGCGTAATACCGACATAGGCAAGCCTGCGCTCCTCTTCAATGGTATCGCTTTCGATACTGTTTCGGTGCGGTAGGATTTCTTCCTCGACACCCGCCATAAATACATGAGGGAATTCAAGCCCCTTGGCGGCATGAAGGGTCATAAGCTGCACTTGGTTGGCGCCATCCTCCTCCTTTTCTTGTCTTTCCAGAATATCTTGCAGAAGTAGTTTTGAAATGGCATCGGCTAGCGTGAAGTCTTCCCCTTCCTCATCAGCACGCTCGCGCATACGTTTGATGCTATTGATTAGGAAGTGGACGTTTTCCATTCGACGCTCAGCCACAGTGGGGCTGCTTGCGTGTTGGTTGAGCCAGCCCAGGTAGTCGATATCTTCAACCAGCTCGAACAGTAATGGAATAGGGTCTTGCTCTTCGCAAGCGAGGCTGATCTTTAAAATCCAGTCGTAAAATCGTTTTAAGCGATCGTAACCAGCTTGAGGTAATTGCTCCTGCAGTCCGATTTCACCAATGGCGTTAAATAAGCTAGTGTCTCGGTCACGAGCATAGTGACCTAAGATTTCGATAGTACTCGGACCAATTTGCCGCCGGGGAGTGTTGATGATGCGCAATAGGGCGTTGTCGTCATCAGGGTTTGCAAGCAATCTTAGGTAGGCCAAAATATCCTTTACCTCGGTGCGACTAAAAAATGAGGTGCCGCCGCTTAAGGCGTAAGGAATTTGATAGTGTTGTAACTTCATTTCTATGAGGCGCGCTTGGTGGTTACTTCTGTACAGAACGGCAAAGTCGCTATATTTTGCTTGTCGTTGCAATCGTTGGGTGATGATCTCGGTAGCGATGCGCTCCGCTTCGGCATCCTCATTTCTGCAACGAATGATTCGTATGGGTTCGCCGATACTTTTATCGCTCCATAGGGCTTTTTCAAATTCGTGTGGGTTGTGTTCGATCAGGTGGTTTGCGGTTTTCAAAATACGTTGGGTCGAGCGATAGTTTTGCTCAAGCTTGATGACTTCTAGGTTGCTAAAGTCCTTACGCAGCTCGGAGAGGTTTTCAGGTCTGGCGCCTCGCCAGGCGTAGATCGATTGGTCGTCGTCGCCCACCACAGTGAGCGCGCCTCGGTCACCAATGAGAAGCCGGATGAGTTGGTATTGACTGCTATTAGTATCCTGATACTCATCGACCAATAAATATCGAACCCGTGCCTGCCAGCGAGTAAGCGCTTTAGGGTCGCTCATCAAATGATTCACGGGTAAGTAGATAAGGTCATCTAAGTCCAGTGAGTTGTAGGCTTTGAGCGCCGAGCAGTAGCGCTCGTAAGCGGTGGCAAATAGCAGCTCTCCAGGGCGTGTGGCCATTGATTTGGCTTGTTCTGGAGAGATCAGCTGGTTTTTCCAGTCCGATATTTGGTTTTTGACCCGATCGATATGATCGCTGTCCAATTCGTTGTTCTTAAGCAGTAGTTCTTTTATCAGTGATTTGCTGTCTTCGGTGTCAAAAATAGAAAAGCCGCTGCGATACCCTAAGCTTTTTTGTTCCTTGCGAATAATATTAAGCCCTAGGTTGTGGAAGGTAGAGACTGTGAGCCCCCGTGCACCTTTGCCCGATACCAGCTTTGAAACCCGTTCTTTCATTTCGCGCGCGGCTTTGTTGGTAAACGTCAGTGCAATAATGTGTTTTGGGTTGAGTTCGCATTGTTCAATGAGATAGGCAATTTTTTGTGTAATGACACTGGTCTTACCGCTGCCAGCGCCCGCCAGTACTAGGCATGGGCCGTCTATATAATGAACCGCTTGGTGTTGTTGAGGGTTAAGCTTAGGCACGATAATTAGCATTTAACAAGGGCAAGGTAGTGTACGCTTAGCGGTAGATGAATTCAATCCATAGGGCACCTTTATAGCCAAATAGCCGCTTGATGGATTCGTTCGGAATATTTTGCAATAACCGTTGAAATTAGCTGCTGTTTGCTTGTTGATGGTGTACAGTGTTTGGCTTGAATCCTCCTTGGGGGAAATTAAAATTAGGGTGTTAAACGCAAGTAGATCCTGGATTCGGAGGAATAGATGGGGGACACCACCAATATTTTATTGGTTGATGATGAGCGCCAAGAATATTTACTAATCGGTTACCTATTATCAGAAACACAGCAAGATAATTATCGTTTAATTTGGTGTCAAAATATCGATGATGCTTTTGATCAGATGTTGGCGGGTTCTTGTGATGTGGTGTTGCTGGATTATCACTGGCGCGGAACGCGCACAGGTGCTGAGTTTCTCAAGTTGTCGCAGCAAAAAGGTTGTCGTGTTCCGATTATTGTGATGACCGACGAGATGGAGTCCGATGTTGATCGGGATGCCATTCGCGAAGGTGCCTCTGATTATCTAGTCAAGGGTCGTATTGATTCACAATTGCTTGAGAGAACCATTCGTTACGCTATTGAACGAAAAAAAATCGAAATCAAGTTGGATCGCTTAGCTCACTACGATCATTTGTCCGGTCTTCCCAACCGAATGCTCTTTAAAGATCGCCTCAATCAAGCGATTGCATTAGCGGAGCGGGAGGGGATTGAATTTACTCTAATGTATCTTGATCTCGATGGTTTCAAAAAGGTTAATGATACCTATGGTCATGATGTGGGCGATGAGCTGATTACTCAATGCGCCGATCGCCTGGTTCAATGTGTTCGCAAAAGCGACACTGTGGCCCGCATCGGTGGCGATGAATTTACCTTATTGTTGAGTAATACGGGTAATACGACCCAAGTCGCCTCATTGGCAGATAAATTAGTGGCCGCATTGGTGAAGCCTTTCACGATTAACGGTATCCAAATCCAAATTGGCTGTAGCGTTGGTATTGCAATTTATCCTGATGCGGGCACTGAGGCTGAGGTCTTGCAACGGCACGCGGATTTGGCAATGTATCAAGCAAAAATTCAACCGACGAGCTGTTATCGGTTTTTTACAGACTCGCTCAATCGGCAAGTGCGTTTGCAAATGCTGTTTCACAATGAGTTGTCTAGTGCCATTTCAGAAAATCAGTTTGAGCTTTGTTACCGTCCTCGGGTTGATTTGCGCTCTGGCAGTTTAAAGTCTGTTGAGGTGGTTCCCATTTGGCATCACCCCGATAGAGGCGTGTTGACGACTGGCCAATTTTTGCGGGCGGCTGAAGAGGGCGGATTGTTGACCCTTTTTAATTATTGGGTGATCAATCGCTTATGTGCAGATTTAGAGACCTTAAAGCAATCCTCCGTAGACTTGAAGGTGGTTGTCAACTTTCGATTGCAGCAACTGTTATGTGTAAAATTTACTACGTATATGTGCGAATTACTGGAAGAGCGGCAGTTGTCTGGTGACGCCTTGGAGTTGGATCTTAGTCAGACTCTGATGCCCGAAGGGGTTGATCAGGTAAAAGAGTCTATGGATAAATTATGCAGCCAGGGAATCACCTTTGGTCTTAATCATTTTGGTGCCGGTTGTTCTTCATTTTTGCATCTACAGCGTTTGCCAATTAGCACTTTAAAAATTGATAAGCAATTTGTTGTGGATGCACCTAGTAATGGTGATGATGCGAACTTAGTGGCTTCTATGATTAATTTGGGTCACAGCCTAAATAAAAAAATTGTTGCTACCGGTGTCGATACGGCGACCCAGCACCGCTTGCTAAAGGCCTTGGGCTGTGATCAGGCGCAGGGAGATTATTATTCCAAGCGCCTAAGTTTGTCCCAACTACTTTGTTACACGCAGCCGGTACAAGAGAGTAGTTTGCTATCGAGCTAACTGATTGGCCGATCAAATTGTCTTAGGGACAAGGCTTCGCTAATGTGCTGCGGATTAATGTCAGTGTTACCGTCAAGGTCCGCAATTGTGCGCGCTACACGCAGTATTCTGTGATATGCCCTCGATGATAGCTTTAATGTCTCCAAGGCTCGATTAAGTAGGCTCTTGGATGTGTCTGATAAGGGGCAATACTGTAAAATTTCTTTATTTCCCAGTTCGCTGTTGGTTTTTCCTTGTCGTTGGATTTGAATCGCTCGCGCTTTTTCAATTTTATGCAATAATTCTTGGCTGCTAGGCCCTTCTGGGCGTGCGTGGAGCTGTTCGATGGGAATGGGTTGCAAGCCGATGTGTAAATCGATTCGATCGAGCAGAGGGCCAGATATTTTGTGGCGGTAGCGTTTGACTTGATCAGGACTGCAGCGGCAGCTTTGGGAGTGTTGGCTGCCATAGTAGCCACAAGGGCATGGATTCATGGCGGCAATCAGCTGAAATTTCGCAGGAAATTGGCATTGTGCGGTTGCTCTAGAAATACGAATTTCTCCCGATTCCAAAGGTTCTCTCAAGACTTCCAATACATGCCGTGGAAACTCGGGTAGCTCATCCAGAAACAGTACGCCGTTGTGTGCTAGGGATATTTCCCCTGGTTTTGGGTGGCTGCCCCCGCCCACTAAGGCGACTGCCGAGGCGGTGTGATGGGGTGATCGAAAGGGTGGTTGGCGATGTGGGGGTGGCGTAATGGTTCCAATCGAGTAAATGGCTGCAACCGCTAATGCATCTTCATTAGAGAGTTTTGGTAGCAAGCCCGGTAAGCGAGAAGCCAATAAAGTTTTTCCAGTCCCGGGTGGGCCAAACATCAGTAGGTTATGTCTGCCCGCAGCAGCAATAGTGAGTGCTCGTTTACCGTGAGGCTGACCATGTACTTCATTGATATTGGGGGGTTCCTCTATGGCCTCGGGCTGAATGTAAATAGCCTCTTCCAATACGTGCTTGCCTTGTAAATGCTCGCATAGCGACACTAAGCTGTCTGCACCTTTTACACTGGTATACTCGCACACTGAGGCCTCTTGAGCATTGCCGCTTGCGCAAAATAGCACTCGTTGTTCTTTGCCGCAGGCTATCGCTGCCGTGAGAATGCCGCTCACTCGTCTGAGCTTGCCAGTTAGGGCCAGTTCCCCAACAAATTCAGCTCCATCCAAAACGGATGCTGGCAATTGTTTTGATGCAACGAGAATGCCCAATGCAATTGGCAGATCAAATCGGCTACCATCTTTCGGAATATCGGCGGGTGCTAGGTTAATGGTGACTCGCCGATCTGGAAACTCAAATTGGCTATTGAGCAATGCGCTTCTCACACGATCTTTGCTTTCTTTAACCGCTGCTTCGGGGAGCCCCACGATGGATAAGCCTGGTAGGCCATTCGAAATGTGGACTTCAACGGTAACAGCGGGAGCTTTGATGCCAAAACTGGCGCGGGTATTAACTAGGGCGAGTGACATAAACAGCATCCTGTGCTAGAGATTGGAATAAATTGGGATGGTAGAGAACTTGATGCGTGAAGTCAACGTTCCTGCTAGGGACATCGATGTGGTAGGCTATCGGCGTTTCTTATGGTGGGCATCAATGAAAAATAAGTACCTCTTGTGGCTAATGATCTTGTTTGGCTTTTCAGTTTTTGTACTGGTCAGCGCCTTGGTTGCTCATCAGCTTGCCTATCATCGCTATGGGATCAATTCCAGCCGATCTGTAGTAGCCTTTAGCAATTTTATTGACCGTCAAGTTTCCGAACTGACGTTGTTGCTGGATGTGTTATCAAACAACCCCAGCATTACCATTGCCAGTGAGCCGCTCACTGCCTTTGAGACGGATGTCACGAATCGTTTCTTGGCTGGTATGGTTCAAGATTCCCCAGGGCGAGAGCTTCTGATTTTAAACCCAGATGGTGTGATTGTCGCTCACAGTGCTTGGCAGCAGAAAGGCTACTTGCTCAATCAACCCTTTTGGTTAAAGGAGTCCACAGAGTTTGATAAGGGAGTGAGTTTTTATTTAGATATCGATATTGCCTCTGGCAGTCGGCGTATGGTGATGGTCAAGCGTTTGTTTGCAGTGACGCTAGTGTTGATGGTCAGTATTGATGAGTTGGAGGCTACATGGCGAGCGGGCTTAGACTCCACTCACATGGATTACTTCATTTCCACTCAATCAGGGTCGATTTTTTTCTCAACAGATTACAGTTTTTTATTTAAGTATTTGGATGATTCCGTCGAGGTTGATCGTGGTCAAATTCTCAGTTACCAAAAAAAACTGACGCCAGTGGTGTTAGAGGCAAATCAGGCCGTCATCCAATTGGCCTCAATGCCTGATCAAAGCTTATTGTGGACTACCCATAAGGGGCTTTACGACTGGTCTTTTAATAGTTTGGTTGAGGCGCGGGATGCTCGCACACAAGCGGTTTCGGCCGCGGCTTACGGCGGATTGGTTTATATTATTCTTGCTTTGTTGTTCGCATTTGGTCGAGAGCGCGATCGGCGCATCAAGGTTTTGCATATGCATAACTCTCAGCTCGAAACCAAAGTGGCGGTTCGTACTCGTGAGTTGCAGGCGGCAAACGTGGCGCTCTCAGAGGAGATTGCGGAGCGTATTCGAGCGAATGTTGCGCTCACAAAGATGCAGCAGGAGCTGATTCAAGCGGAAAAACTAGCGGTGATTGGTGAGTTATCCGCTGGTTTGAGCCATGAGTTAAATCAGCCCATTACCGCCGTTCGCTCGTTCAGTACCAATGCCCAGGCATTTCTTGAGCGCGGAAAACTGGAGATGGTCAGCGATAATTTGAGCGAGATTACGCGAATCAGTCATCATATGGGCGGGATTGTTCAGCAGTTTAAACACTTTTCTCGAAGTGACGTGGTGCTAAAACCTGTGTCTGTCGAGCAGGCCTGTAGCCGGGCTGTGAAGATGCTCAATGCGCTTATTGAAGAAAAAAATATCGATTTTCAGATGCATCTAAAATTCATTGAAGATACGTACATCCGGGGCGATTGGGTGTTGTTGGAACAAATTTTGGTGAACTTGATCACCAACGCGATTGACGCGACCCAGGAGCAGGAACAACCGACAATCATTCTCGCAGGCCAAGTAGTGGATGGGGGAGTGAGTTTGTCGGTTACCGATAATGGTGGTGGGTTAGAGCCGGGTGTCGAAGAGAAAATATTTCAGCCTTTCTTTACCACCAAGCCTCAAACCAAGGGTTTGGGGCTGGGCTTGGCGATTGCTCAAAAAATGGTTGAGTTAATGGCTGGAACGATAACTGCAGGGAATAATGCTCACTTGGGAGCAACATTCAACATTTGGTTACCTTTATATGATCGAGAAAGTCAGTAATGTCATCTTCATTGATGATGAATCATCCATTCGTAAGGCCATGTCTCAGCTCTTTGAGCTAGAGGATTTGAACGCTAATATTTATGCTGATGCAGGTAGCGCACTCAGCCAAATTCATGTGAATTGGCCCGGTATTATTGTGACGGATTTAAACATGCCCGGCATTGATGGAATGGAGCTGATCAACCGCGTTTCTGCGATTGATGATGACCTGCCAATTATTGTGTTAACTGGTTATGGGGATGTGTCCATTGCGGTTGAAGCGATGAGGGCAGGCGCTTATGATTTTATGGAAAAGCCCTTTGATAACCAACATTTTATGGATGTGGTGAATCGTGCGCTGGAAAAACGTAGCCTTACCCTTGAAAACCGCAATCTAAGAGAAGTGCTGAGTTTGCATAGCGATACCTCAGTCAATATTTTGGGTAACTCTCCTGATATTGTGAAGTTAAAAGTGATCGCCCAGTCCATTGCCAATACCAATGCCGATATTCTCATTTATGGTGAAACCGGTACCGGCAAAGATTTATTATCGCGTTATTTGCATGAGCGCAGTGATCGTCGTGACTCGAATTATGTTGCCATCAATTGTGGCGCAATGCCTGAGGAATTAATCGAGAGTGAATTATTTGGTCATGAGCCTGGAGCCTTTACAGGTGCCTCGAAACTGCGTATTGGTAAGTTTGAGCACGCCAATGGAGGCACCTTATTTCTTGATGAAATTGAAAGCATGCCGTTGTCTTTGCAGGTGAAATTGTTGCGGGTGATTGAAGAGCGAAGCGTGGAGCGCTTGGGGTCAAACCGCCCGATTGAGTTGGATGTGCGCATCGTTGCCGCCACTAAAGAAGATCTTAAGCTCAAAGCTGAGAGGGGCGAATTTCGGCTCGATTTGTTTTATCGCTTAAACATTTTGACCTTGGATATTCCACCGTTGAGAAACCGGCCAGAGGATATTTTATTGTTGTTCGAACACTACTCGCAGATGGCAGCAGCGCGTTATGGTCGCAGCGCTCCGGATATGACATCTAGCACCCGTTCCTGGCTTCTCAATCATCGCTGGGAGGGTAATGTGCGAGAGTTGAGAAATATTGCCGAGCGTTATGTTTTGTTAGGGGATCTGGCCTTTGATGCCAGTTGCGAGCAGGGAGATGCGGAAGGTGCTATGGCTTTGCCTGAGAAGGTAGAGCGCTATGAAAAATCCTTAATTACTTCAGCTTTGGTTGAGCATAAAGGCGTGATAACAGCAACAATGAATTCGTTGGGCTTGCCTAGGAAGACCTTATACGAAAAGATGAAAAAGCATCGTTTGGATAAAAAGGATTTTAAGTAAGTTTTCGCCTAAGATGGGTGGAATGTGTGTTTTCTGGGGGTGGTTTTCCACCCTTTTTTGCGCCTGATGCTGGGTGTTTAGGTGAGGTGGTGGTAATCGATTGGCTGATTTTCACCCTATTTAATCAATCCCTATATTTTTCATGATTTTTTTATCTCCGATTTGGGGTTTTGAACCATTTTGGTGCCAAATGGCTGGATGCTATGGGCGACAGGTGCTTTTATGATACAAAATGTGCCATTAAATGCACTTTAGTAGCCCTTTGTCACCATACTCTCATTGACTCAGGCGCCCTTGTGGGGCATCTTAATCCATAACTGGCACCGTTATTGCTCTACCAGATCGGAAGAGCGTCGTGTAGGGAAAGAGTGTA
>CAXQRU010000108.1:0-8822 GCA_964226685.1 Polaribacter sp.
GACTGCCGAGACTGCCGAGACTGCCGAGACTGCCGAGACTGCCGAGACTGCCGAGACTGCCGAGACTGCCGAGACTGCCGAGACTGCCGAGACTAGTGTTGCGATCGAAGCTCCTGTTGACAATAACATCGAAGCATCACCTCAAACTGAGTTAAGCTCGAACATTATGAGTCCTAACGTCAAACGCGCCTTACTGACATGGGGCATTAGCGATAGAGAACCCGAGTCAACGGCCGAACCAATCATTCGCTTCACCGATGACGAAAACGAAAGGCAATTGATCTTTTTCTCCGAAGTGATCGATATGGCAGGTCAGCACTTCTTTTACGAATGGGTGAGAGAGGGCGAAGTGGTTGCTCGAATTCAAATTAATGTTCGAGGTGACCGCTGGCGTAGCCATGCATCCAAACGCCTGCGTCCATCTATTGCCGGATCATGGCAAGCACGGATTGTCGATGAACAGGGACAAGTGCTCGCTTCAATAGCCTTTGAGGTGGTTAAACCTTAAATTGCTTGAGCAAACCATTGAGCGCCATGCTGGAGTTGGCCATCGTCTGGCTGTTTTCTGCGGCAGCCTGCGCGCCCTGGTAATTATTTTTTGAGAGCTCATCAATGTGTTCAACATGCTCCTGAACGCTGGAACTCGCAACGCTCTGCTGTTTTGCACTGGCCGCGATGCGAAGGTTAAGCTCAGTAATCTCTGAGATTTGCTCTTTGATATTGTCCAGGGCCACACCCGCTCGCGTCGCTTCATCTACACATCGCGCCACCACTTCACGCCCATCATTCATTGCATGAGTAGCCTCTTGAGCATTGGCTTGCAGCTTTTCAATAATGCTATTAATTTCGTGAGTGGACTCCTGAGTCCGGCTAGCCAGTGCTCGCACTTCGTCGGCTACCACCGCAAAACCTCGCCCCTGCTCGCCCGCTCGCGCCGCCTCAATCGCAGCGTTTAGTGCTAATAAATTCGTTTGTTCAGCAATGCTGTTAATCACGCTCACCACGGAACCAATGGCTTCACTGGTCGCGCCCAACTCATCGATGACTTTCGTCGCATGGGCAACATCTTCTGCCACTTTAGCAACCGATTTCTTAGTTTGATTCACTATACTCACGCCATCCTTGGTCGATTCGCTGACCAAGGTTGCAGCTTGCTTGGCTTTGTCCGCACTGTCGGCGACATCATCAATAGCCGAACTCATTTCAGCCATAGAATGGCTGACTTCTTCTGTGGCGTATTGTTGCTCCTCAGCACTGCGCGCATTATCTTTAGAGGCAACACCCATCGCTTTTGATAAGGCTTCAACGGTATCCGCTTCACGCTTCACATTGATAATCAAATCCTGAATCTTTTGCACAAAACGATTAAAATTGCGCGACAAATCCCCCAACTCATCTTGACGTTGCTCGCCATCTAAACGCGCTGTTAAGTTGCCATCGCCATCGGCCATATCGCGCATCAAGACCACCGTTTTTCGAATCGGGGTTACCATATAGCGCGCAAACAGATAACTTAACATCAGGCTGATGACCACCATGGCAATGCCAATCATCACAGATAAATTACGAATATTGGCCGTCACCGTTCTCGCTTCTTGTGTTGCTTCTTCGTAGGATATTTCAGAAAATAGCACCCATTGATTCCCAAGAACTTCCAATGGCACAAATGCTCCTAACATTGAACGACCATAGTGCTCATAAGAACCCGAGTATGTGTTACCCGACAAAGCTTGACGAACACCTTGTGTATCCACCGTCTCCAAACCAATGGAAGTCCCAGCGGTATCGATCTTTTGAAGAACCGAATCGCTCACACCCGCCGCTTTTAGCTTAGATAAGTACTGGGCTTTATCTTCAATGACCAATCGATGATCTGTGCGCGCTTTTAAATCTTTACCCACTAACATAGACTGGCCAGTCTTCCCCAAACCAACATTTTCCCAGTGATTATCAAAGGTCATAATGGCACTGATTTTATCGATCGGCATTTGAAAAATCAGCACGCCAATTTTTTGTTTACCAGAGAAAATGGGCGATGCAATAAATGAGGCCTGCGCTTCATAGGAAGGCGTATAAGTATCAAAATCATCGAGGTACACATAATTGGCATCCTTGGCACCATTAGCCTTCGCAAAAGCTCGGCCAATTCCACTATCTGCGTAGGGGCCATCTTTTAGAGAAGTCGCATAATCCAATTCCTTAAAGACCGAATAGATAATTCTTCCTGTTTCTGAGTCTGCAATAAAAATATCGTAAAAACCAAAGGCTTGTAAAAAATCACGAGTAGCTGGGTGAAAACCTTTGTGGGTGGTGTTATAGAGTGAATCCCCAGGAGCTGCATCAAGCGCATCTTTACTGCCTAAAGGGTTTTTATTGGCCGCAATATATTGGTACTGAAGAGCGATGGAGGTATCATCAAGCCCATTGAACAGCGCAGAGACATTCGCACCAGTGCCATTGTTCAACGATTTGTATTGGCCGTTGTAGTCTTTTTCATAATATTTTTTGAGTTCAGCTTTCATAGTCGCCATATCGGGCAAACCATTCGTATTCAAATCGTCCACGGCACTTTTAAAGAGAAACGCTGCATCCGCTACAGCAGGCGAGTTGGACATCGTTTGGATTTGCTTGGCAACCACATCAAAATAGGTTTCTACTCGGTCTTTGTTGGTATAAGTGCTATTTACCAAGCTTTTGATGGCAGCATCCTCCAAAGCCTGTTTACTACTGGAAGAGGCAGAGAATGATAGCGAAACTACTGTCACTAAAATGGCCGCCACCACCAGGGCACCGGCCCCCAGAATTAACCGTTGTTGCATTTTCATAGAATTACCTAACGACTTCGTTCCTTATAGGTATAGAAGAAGTCCGTTGGTTTATCCATTTTTTGGCGAAATTCCGCCAACACATGATGACGCAAAAAAGATCACATTTTATCAAGCAGCCATTGCGCAAAACATGCGATCTTGTGCTCATGGCGACGGGCCTTATGGTGCAACAAACAATACCACTGCGGCTGAGGCACGGCAGCCTCATTGAGGGCGAACAATTGACCTCTCGCTAATTCTTGCTGTACCAAGCACTCCGGAACCAAGGCGATGCCAATGCCGGATATAGCCGCCTCAATCACCAAAAAATAGTGCTCCAGACGGCTGCGCCATTGCACAGCACTCATATCAAGACCTTGAGCCGAAAACCACTCGGCCCAAACATGTGGCCTGGTGGTATGCAGCAACAAGTGTGATTGCGCCGATGGCTCACCTGCCGCCAAGGCTCGCAAAGTAGGCTCCATCTGTCGTGCGGCCACAGGTACTAAGCGCTCTTGAAACAGTGGGTAAGATTCAATACCCGACCACTGCCCAAGCCCCACATAAAGCGCCGCATCAACCCCATGGGTTTCTAGATCAAGCTCAGTAAATGTTTTTGAAAAATCCGAGGGTAGCGTCACCAACTCAATGCATACTTCTGGATAGGCTTGGTAAAACGCAGGCAATTGAGGAATTAACCAACGCTCACCCAGCGTGGGCAAGATCCCAAGCTTTAGTACTCCACCAAGCCCTCGATGCTGCTGCAGCTCATCGGTAGCCAGAGAAAGCGCCCTTAGAGCCTGAGATACTTGGAACCAATAGGCCTGCCCGGCCACAGTCAGTTGTAACTGACGTTTATGTTGCTTGAATAAAGGCACTTTCAAGCTTTGCTCAAGGTGCGTGATCGCACGGCTAACCGCGCCAGGCGTGACGCACAGCTCCTGAGCGGCTTTGGTAAAATTCAAATGACGGGCGGCTACCTCAAAGGTGCGCAGCGCATTGAGCGGCGGCAAAGGCATAGAACTCACAATAATGACTAAAACTCAACTATAGTGCAAAAAAATCGCTTCTAAAAGCCACATTAGATGTTGATAATTGAATAATACTCACTCAATATTGATAGGAGACTGCAAATGCGCCCATTTCATCTAGCTTTTCCGGTAACCAATATCGATGCCACCATCGAGTTTTACCAAAAGAACTTTCAATGTGCACTGGGTCGACAAGCCGAGCGCTGGGTCGATTTTAACTTTTATGGGCACCAATTGAGTTTTCATCTAGTCGAAACCGAGCAAGCCTGGGCCAGCAACCCCGTTGATGGCGATGATATTCGGGTGCCTCACTTTGGCATCATCATGAAAAAAAATGACTGGCAAGCACTGCACGAGACCTTAGCGAACAATGACGTGCGCTTTGCACTTGAACCCAAGATTCGCTTTAAAGGTCAAACGGGCGAGCAAGGTACCTTCTTTGTACTCGATCCCTCCAACAACATTTTGGAGTTTAAATACTTTGACGACGATGCCACGATTTTTGCTAGGAGCGAGTAAATGAATATTGTTTTTCACAGCAGTCAATTTAACCTCAGCGAGTGGCAACAGGCTTTTGACAAGCTATCTGGCGATATCATTCTACAATCTGTCGACCAGGTGGCCATGACGGATATCGATGTCCTCTTGATATGGAAACCGACAGTTCTAGATTGGAGTGCCGCTAGCAATTTACAACTGGTCGTGTGGTTAGGCGCGGGCGTTGATGTGACGAACCCCAAGCTGCAGCTACCCTCAGGTGTACCCCAAGAACGCTTAAAAGATGGTGGCATGAAAGCCGCCATGTGTGATTACGCCCATTATGCTGTTTTGCATTACCAGCGCCGATTTGATCGGTTCCTAGAAGCGCAGAGACAGAGCCATTGGATAATCGAACGCGATTATAAACGAAAGTCCGATATCTCTATCGGCGTTCTAGGGCTGGGACACCTTGGTATGGCAGTAGCGGAATATTTAGCGAATCAAGGTTACCCAGTGTCAGGCTGGTCACGATCGCCCAAAAACCACGAAAACGTTCATAGCTATGCCGGCGACGAGCAGCTTGAGCCATTTTTGAAGCAATGCGACTTGCTAATTAATATGCTGCCTCATACCACAGCAACTCACCATTTACTGGATGAACAAAGGCTACGCCAACTGCCACAACATAGCGCCATCATATCCTTATCGAGAGGCGCCATCATTGATACCCAAGCAATGGTCAACTTAATTGATCAAGGTCATTTACGAGGCGCTTTTATGGATGTCTTTGAACAAGAACCCTTAGATAAGGCTAGCCCACTTTGGCAGCACCCTAAAATTATCATCACGCCCCACCAAAGTGCTCCAACTCAGACTCTCGATTCCGCTCGAGAAATCATTCACTTGATTCAGGGCCTATAAGTTTGATTTAATCGATCCTTCAACTTACAACGATAATAACCATGACCGTATTTCTCGCTGTTGCGCCCGTCTTTTTAACGATTCTCTTTGGCTGCGCCTTGCGTTACTTTAATTTTCTGGAAGACACTTTTTGGCGCGGCGCTGAGAAAATTACCTATTTTATCCTGTTCCCCGCTTTATTGGTCAGCAAAATGGCTACCGCCAATTTAAGCTCAATGGATTTCTCTAAACCCATTACCATCGTGCTGCTATTGTATTTATCTATCACAGCCATCTTGCTTGTTTGTAGACCTTTTTTAGGCTTAGGCAACCCCCAATTCACCTCTGTATTCCAAGGGGGTATTCGCTTTAATACCTATATTGGCTTATCGGTAGTCGTTGCACTTTATAATGAAGCCACTTTGGTGGTTGCCGTACTTATGGCATCATTGATGATTCCGGTCATCAATGTGCTCTGCGTATTGGTGCTGGAATATTTTGGCAATAAAAAACAAACATCCCCCTGGCGAATGATAAAGTCCATCGCCTTGAACCCACTCATTTTAGCCTGCGCCATTGGTATGGGCATTAACATTCTGAGAATCCCCATACCTGGCGCCTTGATGGAAACGCTTGATGTGTTTTCCCGTGCGGCCTTACCCATGGGTCTATTAACCGTCGGCGCTGCCTTTACTTTTTCCTCCATATGGCCCACTCGCTGGGCACTGCTCGTCGCCAGCATCGCAAAATTTATTTTACTGCCCCTAATCGCCATGAGCCTTTGCACCGTATTTGAAGTCAACGACTTAATTCGAAATTCATTATTAGTACTGACCGTTCTACCAACCGCCACAGCTTCCTATGTACTGGCCAGGCAGTTAGGCGGCGATTATTCATTGATGGCTACTATCATTACCGCACAAACGATTATGTCGGCGGTTTTGTTGCCGTTGCTGTTGGATTTTTGGGGATAAGCTTTGGACACAAGAGCGACTCGCTCGAGAACGCGACTTCCGTAATGGTGGGTGGAAATACCGATTATAGAGAAGTAACACTATTGACCCTTGCCATTTGCAAGTGGTTATCGTCTAATACACAGTGATAAATAGACGGTGATCTTCCCGCAGAGGACTCTCACCTCATTAGTCAATGCCCATGCCGGGCGCGCGCAATCACAGGCAAGCGATACCAATAGGAGCCAGCTTACTGTAAGCGTTAAACCCAACTAGCAGGAACTCATATGATTAGATCTTTTATAATAGCCATTGGGCTATTACTATCAATTACCGGATGCGATTCAAAACCTGAAGCTGATATTGACTATGGAACGATTAGCAATAATGTTTATAGTAATAAATACTTTGATATTTCAATAAATGTACCTGACACCTGGTTCGTGCAAAGTCAAGCAGACCAAAAAGCGTTAATGGAAACCGGATCAAATTTAATGGCAGGTGATGACAAAAACTTAAAAAAGCTCATTAAAGAGTCCGAGAAACAAACTGTCAACTTGTTCACCTTTTTCAAGTTTGAGCCTGGCGCTCCTGTGGATTTCAATCCCAGTATCATTTCTGTTGCAGAGAGAGTAGCTCATATGCCAGGAATAAAAAAAGGATCCGACTATCTTTTTCATACTAGGAAACTCATAGAGTCTGGACAGCTGAATTATGAGTTTCCAAATGACGTTTATACAAAGGAAGTTTCGGGATTGTCTTTTGATGTGATGCCAGCACAAATTACA
This sequence comes from Polaribacter sp., assembly GCA_964226685.1. Lineage (GTDB taxonomy): Bacteria > Pseudomonadota > Gammaproteobacteria > Pseudomonadales > Cellvibrionaceae > CAXQRU01. The sequence goes on from CAXQRU010000108.1 coordinate 6,960, forward strand.
GTTAATAATACCACCGTATATCAAGAATATTATGTTGTGATAATAAAAGACTATGCCCTTGCTTTTATTCTTAGCTTCTCATCCGATTCAGATAAAAAGGAATTAGATAGTATTTTAAATGAACTTAAACTCACTAAGTAATCCCCACAAACAGTATAATTGGGTAAAGACGGGCATCTAGCCCGTACTCCCCACAGCACCTTGCATGCGGGGCCGCACAGGGCTTTTCCTGAAAAGCGTTTAAAACATACCGATAACCTCCGGTTTACTCCTGTGCTGGCTACCGCATTTTCACCGCCATATATTCTTTAACCCGGTCGGGCATGAACTCTGTATTTTTAGAGCCATTTGAGGTAGAGTCTTGATCAACCCCCTTAAGCACGCAACCGATTATGATCAAACGACAATTTCCGCACACTCGCCTCAGGCGCAATCGATTCAAAGCCTTTAGCCGATCTCTAGTACAAGAAACGCATTTGCAACCCAGTGATTTTATTTACCCCTTGTTTGTCATCGATGGCGAGCAACGACAAGAGTCGGTTGCAAGCATGCCAGGGGTCGAGCGGCGTTCGATGGATTTATTGCTTGAAGAGGCGCGCGAGGCCTTTGAACTTGGCATTCCCGCTATTGCGTTATTCCCAAGCATTGATCACAGCCTAAAAACTGAGGATGGGCGCGAAGCCTTTAACCCCGACAATTTGATTTGTAGAACCGTTCGAGTGCTCAAAAGTGCATTGCCTGAGCTTGGCGTGATCACAGACGTGGCGCTCGACCCTTACACTAGCCACGGCCAAGATGGTCTAATCGATGCGAACGGTTACATCCTCAATGATGAAACCATTGACGCGCTGATTCAACAAGCGGTGACTTGTGCGCAAGCAGGTGCAGATATTGTCGCGCCATCGGATATGATGGACGGTCGCATTGGCGCCATTCGAGAGGGGCTGGATAATGCCGGCTTTATCAATGTTGGTATCATGGCGTATTCGGCAAAATATGCCTCTAGCTACTATGGGCCATTTAGGGATGCGGTCGGCTCAAGCCAAAACTTGGGTAAAAGCGATAAAAAAACTTACCAAATGGACCCAGCCAATAGTGATGAAGCGCTGCACGAAGTGGCGCTGGATATTAATGAAGGCGCCGATATGGTGATGGTCAAACCAGCCCTGGCTTACCTAGATATTATTCATCGCGTCAAAACCCAATTCCAAGTCCCGACAATGGCTTATCAAGTCAGCGGTGAATACAGCATGCTGCGCTTGGCAGTCGATCAAGGTATTCTCAGTGAGGAGGTGATTATGGAATCGTTAATTAGCATTAAACGTGCGGGAGCCGATGCTATTTTATCTTACTTCGCCAAAACCATCGCTTCTCAGCTACAAACCTAAATTCGCAGCTTCTGGGGCGAGCAATTCCTTCGGTGGCTCACCAAAACCTAAGGCCTGAAACAAGGCCTTAATTTCTTGATCTGGGTTGTCGTAAGACTTTACCTTGGTTTTATACTGCCCCTTGCCCGCCCATACTTTTACTTTTTCTTTACGAAATACGCAGCGTTTTAACCAAATATCCAAATCCGTATCAGACAAAACCCAATAACCCACTTCAACCAATGAAATCAACAAACCCACCCAATTCAAACGAACAGCCCACAACATGACAGATAATCGCCGAGTCGTCATTTGCACCAGCAACTCTCCACTGGCACTAGCAACCAAACGATTCATTTTCACTAAATTAGGGTCTTCCGGAGAATCTGTGGGTGTTTATTCGCTCAAAAGGGGCTTTGCCCCTTGCCGCTGAGCTAACCCCACCCTCGCCGGGAGGCAGGGTTCCAGCAAGCTGAACCCTGCCAACAGGGTAAAA
>CAXQRU010000109.1:0-11471 GCA_964226685.1 Polaribacter sp.
AATAAACACCCACAGATTCTCCGGAAGACCCAAAAATGAAGAAACAAAGACTAACTATGATTCTTGCCCATCCTTAAAAAGATTGATCGATAACTACAAAAAATTATCACGAAATAGATCAGGATAAAATGAGCTAGTCTTTGACAAAAGAAAAGGCAGCGGTTTTTGAGAGATTTGGTATGAAAGCAGAAGTTTTAGCGCAAAACATCCAAGAGCAAATTCGAACCAGATCAAAGTTTCATCCCCTCCAACGGGGGGGTAAAGGTTGCTTTCGCCTCAATATCGAGGGAAATGGATCAACATTGAACGATAGGGATTTCTGACCATTTAGTCAAATAATTAGGGGATAAAAATTCACGTTTCATCTGCCAAGTACCACCAAGCTGCCTTGCAGGTTTAACGGTAATATGGCCATAGCGTTGATTAATGTTTTCCATTGCAGAGAGAAGACGTTCATCGCAGCAAGTCTCTTTAAAGAAATTTCCTTGCTCAAACGATTGAGTGGATATATTTGAGAAAATAACGCCGGCCTTAGAGTATCGAAAACCCTCTTTGAAAATTGATTCGACTAAACGAGCCGCCTCTCTGGCTATTTTTCTAGTATCATCAATTGGTGGGTCAAACACCATATGAATGGCAGGGCAATAATAAGGCTGGGCAGAATCATGGCGGCTGGTTTTAATAAATACCGTTAAGGTTCCAAGCAAGCTTTTCTGCTTTCGTAGTTTTTCACAAGCTCTTGTTGCATACATGGATACCGCTCTTTTTAAATCGGCAATATCCGTAACCTTTTGACCAAAAGAGCGAGAGCTAATAATTTGTTTTTTATCTGGAGCATCCACCTCAAATGCGATTTCAGGGATACCATTAAGCTCATTCACGGTTCGAGCCAAAACCACCCCGCCCACTTTCCTCGCAGTAGAGACTGAAATAGTTGATAACTCCGCAGCCGTTGCAACCCCTATTTTTGCTAAACGACTCGACAAACCTTTTGATACTCCCCAGACATCTGTAACAGCAAGACGTTGACACAACCACTGCCATTTATTTTTTGCATCAAGGACACAGACTCCATTTAGACTGGGGTAAATCTTTGAAGCCTTATTGGCCAATTTTGCTAAGGTTTTGGTGGGCGCAATACCCACGCCCATCGGAATTCGTTGTTCACGCCACACTCTTCTACGAAGATGCTGGCCAAACTGATTCAGATCCGTAATGCCAGACAAATCAAGAAAGGCTTCATCAATACTGTATACCTCCGCCATAGGAGCTTCTTCATTAAGTATGGCCATAATGCGCCGGCTCACCAAGGCATACAGTGTGTAGTTAGAGCTAAATACCACCACTCCTTGCTTCTTGATGAGCGTTTCTTGTTGAAAATATGGCGCAAACTTTTTAATACCTAGTGCCAACGCCTCCTTGGTACAGGCCACCACACATCCATCATTATTACTCAACACCGCCACTCGCCTGTGATGGAGATCAGGGCGAAAAATTAGCTCGCAAGAAGCATAGAAGGACTCCATATCACACAAAGCAATCATTGAGGATTGATGGCCCACGTAACGACTCCTTGCAGTACTAACTCGATATCATCAGTGATAGCGATGGCTGGAAACTCTGGGTTGGCTGAAAGCAAAAGGCGCTTTTTTTTATCGAGAATTTTACAGGTTAGCTCGCCATTAACGGCAGCAATCACCGTAGCACCCTGCTGGTAGGGTTTGCTTCGATCTACCGTTAATATAGCGCCATCTAAAATACCCTTACCTACCATAGAAGAACCCGAGGCTCGCACAAAGTAAGTGCTACCAGGGTTATCGACCAATAACTCGCTCAAAGTTAATGGCGAACTCAAATAATCATCAGCGGGGGATGGAAAGCCACAAGACACTCGGCTTAGCTGATATTGAAAAGGGATGCCCCCCTCTTCCAAACTCATACAATAAGAAGAAACACGCATGAGATACCTCAAAAAAATAACTGTATATAAAAACAGTACATCAGAACGAGTTAATTGTCAATCTCTGGCTCTAGCCAACCTTCATATCTCACTAAATGCCCAATCAGAGGCAGAGTCACATCCACCAAAAAGCACGCCCTACCCTGTGCCTCTGTTTCTTGAGCCACAATTTTTGGGCGCAATAATTTAAAAATAGGAATTCCAAGAAAACGAATACTCTCCACATGCAATTGAAGCCCCTGTACATTTGCTTGCACATGAAACACCAAGGTAACTGTATTGATTTTTTCATAGAGCTTGCCGTGACTTAGCCATTGAGTTGAGCGAAAAACATCTTCCCCAAAGCGACGGCTCCAATACTCCCTATCCCCCTGCCTGGTGAAGGTTAATTGTATTGGTACTTCACCTGGACGCGGCAAACCGAGTATCCAGCCCATCATTCGAGACAGCCTCCCTCGCCCTCTCGTCACCCTCGACTGGCCGTAAAAACTCAATGATTGGCGAACATCGTGAAGCTGTTGGATAGCCGCTGGCAAGCTATTGTAGCTCTCGCCTAAGAGCGTTTTATACAATGGTTCGTGCACGAGCCCAGGCCTGCCATAACATCACACCAAAAGGAATGATCCAGATAAGGTCATTGGTAATAATAGTCACTCCCGCCTTCCACGTAAAAACACCTTGATAGACGCCATAGATAAAACTAATTGGCCCAAGTATACGCCCCAATAAACCAGCAAAAACAATCGGCCAATGGCGTAAAGGGTTATGCCCCGCAGCAATATAAGCCGCACCGAACACGGCGATCATCATACCAATACATTGAAATAATGCGGGGTACTGGGGCGCCTCCATATCCGCTAACAAAAATAATTCATTCGGGTACAAGGAGACAGCAATCCCCCAAGCTATATTATAAATTCCCGCTAAATAAAGCGTAATGCACATCCATTTAGGCGATGTCATGCTGACCTCTCAATAGTTGATTTAATGCTGATTCAATCGTGGGATACTGGAATTGATAACCATGATCCAAGAGTTTTTGTGGCAATACTTTTTGGCCTTTGAGCAACAGCTCTTCACCCATTTCGCCTAACATTAAGCGCAAACTGATCGAGGGAATCGACATAAAAACTGGACGCTTAAGGGCTTTTCCCAAGGCCTTAGTGAAAACCGCATTGGTCACTGGCTCAGGCGCTGTGATATTCACTGGCCCCTCAATTGTGTGGTTGATGATCGTACCGATAATGCCGATGACATCATCAATATGGATCCATGACATCCATTGTTTGCCAGAGCCCATTTTTCCTCCTAAACCAAACTCAAAAGGAAATAGCATTTGTGCCAAAGCGCCTCCTTCTGTGCCTAACACAATACCCGTACGGAGGTTGGCCACACGAACCCCATACTGGCTCGCTTGCGCCGCTATGGCCTCCCATTGTCGGCATAAATCATGGGGCAATTTGTGCTCGGCAGGGCCTGAGTCTTCAGTAAACGTTTGATCAAGATGGCTACCATAATAGCCAATCGCCGAACCATTGATGAGCAGTGAGGGCCTGCAATCGACATTAGCAATATAATCAATCAATGCATGAGTCATATTGAGGCGGCTATCGTAAATGGCTTGCTTTTTCTTTTTAGTCCAGCGGCCATTGCCAATAGGCTCTCCCGCCAGATTGATAATAACGTCATAGTGATCGGCATAGCGGATCTCATCGATTAGGGTGATTTCGCCCTTAAACATAGCCGCTGTGCGAGTTTTGTCACGAGTCAACACGGTGACATGATGGCCATCATTGATCAGCGCTTGCCCAAGGCGGGAGCCAATAAAACCACTGCCACCGGTGATCAGCACTCTCTGCTTAGGCACTACTAATTGAATACTCGATAATATTGAAGGGCTATTTCGGTGTGCACTCACCCAGTCACGGATAGACCAAAGTGAGACACCCAGGACAAAAAAAGCCATGATATAAGACCAAATACCATAATGCACCGCCACAAATTGGCTTGGCGCAACAGACCACTCCAATAGTTCGGGAATCAGTAAGGCTAAAATCGCACCGTAATTAATCGCCAGAATGGTATGGGTAATTCGCTCACTCGCAGGCAAGCGGCGGGTTTGATCCTCAACGACAAAATCCCAAAGCGTCAACAGTACTTCGGTGATCAAGATGGCCATAAACAACCAAGCCCAGAGGCCTTGCCATTGGAGCCAACCGAGGGAGATAAAGATAATGGCATAGAAAAAATTACGAACACTGTGTATCCATAATTCCTGGCGAGCCGTTGGCCGCCATGGCAGGCGCTCCTTAAACTCATGGTGATAGAGTGTATCGAAGGCTCCCAATAAGCCTTGCAGGGTCACCATTAAGAGGATGATATCCACCACTCCACTCCTATTTACTCACATGATAAATTACCGCACATGCTAGCATAATTGAAACACGGACTGGCTACTATTAACCTAGCAAACCGATAGATTGTCCTGGAAAACCCCTATTTTTAGGGTTCGCACCGCCTTGCAAGCGGCTCCGGCACATCCTTGTGATATTAATCAATTACTTATTCAAACAAATTCATACAAAAGATCATGTTGTTTTTTGAACAGGCATCAATTCAATTATCCACAGATCCTGGGTATAAGTTTGTGGTTAAACTGTGAGAGTGTTTATCTGGACAAGGATTCTCTGCTGCGGCTCAGACATGAATAGATTTTGTGCTAAGGTGCCAAACCAATGAAGAGTGCAAAAAAAACCCAAGTAATTGAGCCGTCCGGTTGACGAAAGGCTTTGTAAAGGACCGCTGTCCATTTACCATTTACACACTTTCCCACTACTTTAGTAGCACCTGTATAGCCTGTTTTCATAAAATTTCTCCATGAAAAATATATGTTGAAATAAACCTAAGTAATTATCGCACCCATAAGGATATCGATTCGGAAGGACATCAGCCCTTTAGCACAATCACTTTGTAAAATGACGATACTAAAAGACTAAAAATCAATAGGTTAGGTAATAAGCGGAGTCAAACTGAAGAAATCAGCCTGGCTGCATTTGGGGAACTCATTGTAACGCAGCTCCCCTATTATCTCTTTTAAATATATCCGTGTCAAATTGCGCCAACATTAATGCCACTAATATACTGATTAATCAATGCCGTTAGCTGTTGGCCAACACTGGGTACCAGCCAATAAAAATGATCTCCTTCAAGCACATGGTGCTGCACCTTATTGGTACTCAACTCCTGCCACTGTTGAATTTGTTCAGGACTGACATCAGCATCATCTTTTCCGGTAAATGTGGCTAAAGGACAGTCCAGCTGGATCGGGGCCTCTAAACGATAAGTTTCCAATAAACAATAGTCCGCTCTTATCATGGGCAAAATAAGATTTCTCATTTCATCGTCTTCAAGTAAAACATCTGGCATCCGCCCGAAGCGATTTATTTCAGCAATCAATTCTGCATCCGAGGATTTGTGAAATTGGCTTATGGCTGACAAGCATGGAGATCGCCGACCAGATACTAATAAAGCCGCCAATTTACGCTGATGATTGCATTGCAGGCGCCTGGCGACATCATAAGCCAACATCGAACCCATACTATGCCCAAAAAAAACCAATGGAGTCTGCCTTGAATACTTTTTCAAGATTTCACATACAATGGCTTCACAGACGATGTCAACATCCATTTCTGGAATCTCTTTGATCCGCAACTCTCGCCCAGGTAACAATACCGCACTGATATCAATGGTATCTGGAAAGCTATTTCTCCATGGCTGATAAGCCATAGTGCCTCCACCGGCAAAAGGAAAGCAAATAAGCTTAATTGGAGCTTGATCTCTTCGCGATAAGGAGTGAATCCAACTATCGTTCTGCTCGAGTGGGTTTGAGCCATGAATTTTAGATTTAATTTCCACCTTAACTCTCTCTTAAACAGTCAGCCAATACTTCACCGATCATCAGGCATGTTAGATTAGTAGGCACGGAAGGAATGGTTGGCATGATTGAAGCGTCAGCAACGTAAAGCCGATCAATGCCATACACTTTGCCATATTGATCAACAACAGCCATTTCGTCACCATCAGGGCCCATCTTGGCCGTCCCAACGGCATGCCATGAACCACGCACAAAGTTTGTGATGGTATCAACGAGTAACTTATCATTATCAATGATACGCTGACTCCAAGCAAACAGCCTTTTGCTTTTATTGATTAGCGGTTCTTGGTGTAAAATACTCCAACTAAGACGAACCCCCTCCATTAATTTGTTCAGATCACTTGTCGCAGTTGCACAGTTTAAGATAACGATAGGTGCATCACCTGGCTTAGCACTACTTAACATCACTGCACCTCGCGAATCAGGTTTGCCTAAAACCGTCGATACAGAAAAAGCCAGCGGTGAGTTTAGGGCCATTTTTAACTCAGGAAACTGCGAGGTATCAACCGAACTTAACATATAAATGGAGAGGTCAGCATTTTTTTTGGCTTGTAGCGAACGATAGCGTAGCATGACCTGATGAATGTCCTCTCCCAATTGACAACAACCAGGATTAGGGATTCCCCATATACCAACAGCGGCATGATCAATTAAGTTTTGGCCCACCCCTGGTAAGTGAATGCAAGGTTTAACACCATGCGGTTTGAGCTGAATCTCATCTCCAATACCAGATCGGAGTAAAATCGTGGGCGAGTGGATTGCTCCAGCACTCAGAATAACACGTTGAGCTCGCAGCTTAAACTCAACACCTTCCTTCACAGCAACCACTCCAACAACTTGATTGTGCTCTACTAATAATCGATCCACTAAAGTGTTAGCCATAATGGTCAAGTTAGCTCTAGATCTTGCTCGATCCAAGTAAGATGAAGCCGCCGATAGTCTCTGACCATTAGCAATATTCTTAGGTACCAAACTAACACCATTAGCATCACAGAGAGGGTAACCCATCGACTCGCAAATATTTAAAAAATCTTTTTGCAAAGGCAATAGTTTATCATCTTGCATGTTCTCTATAGGCTCACTCTGAATATTTTCAACACGCCCAAAGCCAGCTAATACACGTTCCCAAGACCACAAAGACAAACCAGCAGATTCCCACTCTGCATAATCCACCTGACTACCACGCATCGCCAAAGCACCATTGACTGCAGAGGAACCTCCAACTAGCTTGCCCACCGGGTAGTCAAATCGAGAAATCACAGAGTGACCCGAACGGACAGCAGTTTTTGCCATCGCTAATCGTGATTGTATATCTGCAGCAACAAAGGCTCGGCTCGCCTCCTTTATGCTTGCCAAAAAGTTTTGATCCTTTAGGAAAGCTCGCACATTCCAGTTGTAACCTTTGGTCACAGGCTGTCTCGGATTTAATAAGTCAAAAGGCTGGTAATGATGGCCACCAAAATCTGGCCCGGCCTCTATGAGCAAAACCCGCCGATCTGTATCCTCACTTAAACGAGAGGCAAGTACGCAACCTGTCGAGCCTGCACCAATAATAATATCATCGTAGCCAGTATCGTTATTCAACTTCTATAAGCCTTGGTTAATTAAAAACTATAGGTCGCTGACCAAAATAATCGGTCATTTTTTCGATAAGGATGAAGCACACTATTTTCCTCACCAGACCAAAAACCAATATACCCCAAAGACCATTGAAATTTATCAGAGTGATCATAGCGATAAGTAACACGCATAATGTCACTATCATCATTAAGCCAATGAGACCAGAGTATTTCCAGTTGCGCGGTATCTCTGTAAAACTCAAAAACAACTCTAGAAGATAAGGTCGATTCCACTTGCTTAGGTAGCAATATCTTCTCATATTGTAAAATTCTTGTCGTCGTAAGTTCAGTCGATAACTGAATATCTTGATCAAGGGTATACTCAACACCTAATAAGCTTTGCACAATATCTTTTGTTGCATACAATTCACCTACGCCAAACCCCAACAATCGCTGTTGATCAATGTCGCTGCGAGCAACAAAGCTATTTTCTTTACGGGCAACCTCACCTTTTAGCAACCAAAAACCTTCAACCCAATTAGCACTAAGGCCATAAGTAGTGACTTTAGGATATACTTTATCAAACGAGCTATTCCCTCGAGGGGATAAAGCTAATATTGGGGATTGAACATAGCTTCTTGCCAATACAAGATTAATATCACCATGTGCATGAGAAAAAAATGCTCGGAATAAGTTGCCTGGATCATCAAAACCCGTTTTTGGTTTGCGATCATTATCAAGTGAAATGGTATCTCGTAGCATTATGTAAGGATCAAAGTCGCTGCCTTTGCCTGCAAATCGATGACTATCAAACTCATGTACTAAAACCCAATCAAGCCCCCAACGATTTCCGACATAGCTTAGGCGTGTCGCCGCAACAGGTAAACGAGCATCTTCCAAATCGACCAAGCCAAACTGTCTTTCATCTCTTGGGTTGATAACATCAATAATTTGAGTAAAATCGGACTCACCAAAAGCAATCACTTGCCTACCGATTTTAAGCCAAAGATTATCGATAGTCTCAAATTGTATATAAGCATCTCTAAGTTCAAACTCATCAGAAAAATCATTAAATTCATCAGTAGTGAAATCATCTCGATTACTGTAATAAAATGCATCATAAAACGCTAAACCACTTATAGAAACATCAAGATTATCACGCAATTTAGCTGAAGCATTTAACCTTAGGGTTGCCCTAACCATAGTAACACCGGAGTTATCACGGCTAAATGGCAAGCTATCAAGCTGATCATTAACGGCGTAATGATTTTGAAAGTCAAGACTACCCTTTACTGACCAAATATTATCTGAATTGTAATTTTTTGATTGTAAATCACTAACATTATCACTTAATTCTAAATTAAAAAACTCATCAGCGACTTGATCCTTAACTTCAGCATGACTATTATAAGGAAAATACAATGCCATCGAGGTAAGTGCTGAGCCCATAACACTAATGCACAGCTCTTTCCAACGCATAGGTAGTAAATTCCTCATCATCTATTTCAATGTTATATTCAACATTGTTCACTTGATAAATACTTGCATGCAAGTATTCGCCACCTTGGGTTAGCACCATTTGCTGATTTTTATCCGTCAAAATATCATTCACCTTCTAAAAATATGAAATGGTCAAATACTTAATTTTATTACCCTCATCTAACCAATATTGGGCTTTTACAACCATAAACTTTTCTTTATCCACCCAGTATTTAACACTCTTATACCCAGTTTCATTAATCACTTCTTCACGAATCTGCTTTTTGGGGGTGGCATTGATCACCCATAGCTCATCATTATTATCTTCACTAAACGCATAATCAAAATGCTCTACTTCCAAACCAATAAGATCAGCATAGGTAAAATCACTACCCAAAAAATAACTCGATCTATCAGTAGTAGCAAGGCGTTTTATTTTTTTTAACTGAGGAAGATAGAGCCAGCTTTCATCATCACGACTACTATCATTCCATTCATAAGATAAAAACGCAGTACCACTTAATTCAGAGGGCTGTAGCACACGAGAAAGTGATTTTTCAACATCGCCATGGGTTTTAGATAATTCAACAAACTCCCTCACTCGTTTGTTTTTATCCTTATCAAGTAAAATCATTGTGCCAACTTGCCTTCGAGTATCGCCCTCATAGCGACTATCAACTTTCAGCATCACGTCTTTGGCATTCGGTGAATTATTCGCTAAAACACCACTTGATAAAAAAGCCAATAATACAAATGTATTTATATACATCAACATCTTAATATTGTTCATAAAAAACCCAAAAGTAATATCAAACTACCTTAGTAGAAGCAAAACCGACATGATCAATAGTCTTTACTAAAGCTGGCGTTAATAGCAAATCAAACAATAAAGCCGATATTATTGTAGAAGCTAATAATATTCCAAAAGTAACAACCACTTGCATATCCGACACAATAAATACCAAAAACCCAGAAGCTATGGCAATGGTAGTGAACAACAAAGCTGGCCCAATACTAATCACCGTTTGCTTTACACTAGCCTCAACCGATAAACCCAATACCCTTCGCTGATAGCGATAGCTATCTATGAAGTGTACGGTATCATCTACCGCTAAACCAAGAGCAATTCCCCCTAGTAATACTGTAAACATGTCTAATGGAATATTTAAATAACCCATAATCCCCAAGGAAATGATAATAGGTAAAAAGTTTGGCACCAAGCTGATCAACCCCAAAGACAAACTGCGCAATAGCAGAATCAACATCACAGCTATTGCTATCGCTGCAATCACATAACTACTACCCATACTTTTGATAATATTGACTAGCGTTCGACTAATGAGATCCACTGAACCAGTACCACTCACTTGCGCATACCCATCAAATTGTTGTTTAGCGGCAATCAGTAACTGATCACGTATTGGTAAATAATCAATGGCATCAAGCCAAGAGAGCCTTACGGTAATACGAGCTTTTGAAAAATCGCTATCAATCAGTTCACTCACATCATCAGCACCACTACTTTCAAACAATAATAATTCTTGAGCCAATAGTTTACTATCATTGGGAAGTATTGTTTTAGGGTTTTCTTGGTATAAAACACTATGGATACGTTTTAAAATATTCACAACAGAAGTGGCACGCCCCATAGAGGCATTCTCTGCATCAAGGGACTCAGCGTAGTTTTGAAATTCTTCTAGTTTATTCATCACTATGGGGCTATACAATCCATTTTTTATACCCGTATCAACAATAATTTCAAACGGAATGGTGCCATTAAACATTTCATCAGCCCAATAGGTATTACTGCGAACAGGCTCATCTTCAGGAAACCACTCTAATGTATTGTGCGAAAATTGTAGCTGGCTAATACCTGGAATCGATAAGCCAATCATTATAAGCGCAATAAACAGTACTTTATTTGAATGTAACAAACTTAAACGAGTTATACCCAACATATAGTTAATCACTTTATCTCTAATTTGGGCTCTTAGAACTTTTGGCTTGCTTAATAAAAGAATAGCTGGCACTAAAACAAGTGATAACACTAAAGCCACAGTAACACCAAAACCAACTAAGAAGCCAAAATCAGCAATAGGCTTAATGTCAGCTGATAAAAATGCCATAAAACCGGCAATAGTGGTAAGACTAGTTAAAAAAATAGCCACGCCTGTACGTTGTACTGAGTAAACTATCGCATCCAAGCAGTCACCTTCTGATCGATCATAAGAATAAAACCTACTCAAAATATGTACTGAGTCTGCTACACCGATGGTTAACAATAATGGTGGAATTGCTATAGCGACTGGAGTTATCGGCAAACCAAGCCATCCCATCAAACCAAAAGTTGCTAACAGTGTAAACAATACAATCAATAAAGGAATTAATACCGCCGAAAGGCGTCTAAACATAAGCCACAATATAATAAAAACCAGTAGAAAGCTTAATGGTAATAAAGCAGCAAAGTCTAAGTGAATCGATTGAGCATGCTCGTAAGAAATTAGGGTTCCACCCAACAGTCGAATTTGAAAGATCGGAA
>CAXQRU010000110.1:0-9125 GCA_964226685.1 Polaribacter sp.
CTTATACACTCTTTCCCTACACGACGCTCTTCCGATCTTCAAATTTATGTTCTTTCACCATCTCATCGATGAAAACATCAACCTCTGCATGTCCCTTATAACTTTGCGCAGAAACCGATGCACTAAATGCGAACAAGCCTGAGGCAAACCAAAGTCCTAACTTCATGATTTTTTCCTATTATAGAGTTTTAATAATTTTACGTTACACGTCGCTGTTGAGTACTCACCGCCATCAAAATACCAAAGCCAATCATCAATGTTACGATGGAAGTCCCACCCCGGCTCACCAAAGGTAATGGTACACCGACCACGGGCAAAATTCCGGCAACCATGCCCATATTCACAAACACATAGATAAAGAATGTTAGGGTTATCGCAATAGCGATGAGCCTAGAGAAAGTATCCTGAGCTCTCAGGGCAATAATAAACCCACGACCAATTAGTAACATATAGATAGATAGTACTATTAAAATACGTAGAAAACCAAATTCCTCAGCTAAAACAGCAGTGATAAAATCGGTATGGCTCTCAGGCAAAAAATCCAGGTGTGACTGAGTACCCAACAACCAACCTTTACCATACCAACCGCCAGATCCTATTGCCGTCACTGATTGTCTGATATTCCAACCCGCGCCGCGAGGATCCGCATCAGGGTTAAATAGGGTCAATATTCTCAGTCTTTGATAATCATGCAAAGACTCCCACAGAAAAAATATTGAAATAGCACCGATGATGGCCGCAATCGCAATATAACGCCATTGCAAACCAGAAAAAAATAACACAAACAATCCTGAGCTAGCCACGATCAATGCCGTACCCAAATCGGGCTGTTTGAGAATCAAAGCCGCTGGCACGGCTACAATACAGAGCGCTAGACCAATATGAGGCAGGGATGGTGGCAATACTTTTTTGGCAAAAAAAGCCGCTACAGCCAAGGGCATGACCACCTTCATCAACTCGGAAGGTTGGAAGCGAAAGCCAATATTCAGCCAACGCACAGCGCCTTTTGCTCCTACTCCAAAAAAGTACACCGCAATCAATAAAAAAACACCCAAAATGTACAGCATCGGGGTCCACCTTTGTAGCACCCTCAAGGGAATTTGAGCAACGCTGAGCATGGCACCATAGCCAACTGCAAAAAAGATGAGCTGTTTTTTCAATTGGGCCACATCTTTCTCTAAAGCGCTATAAAGCACAAAGAGACCAAATACCGTCAAGGCTACAATCAACACCATTAAAAAGCCATCGACGTGCAAGGTTTTGAGCACACTTTCGCGCTGACGAAGATATTGACTAGCCTCAGGCATTCGCCTTAAAAAATCTTGATTAGGGGGCACTGGCTTGCTCCAACGGTTGTTCTAAATTGCCCATGTCGAGCAAATAAGTATCGAACATAGCTCGAGCAATGGGAGCGGCAGCACCTGAACCTGACTCTCCATTTTCAACAAATACCGAAATGGCTACTTGGGGCTTCTCGTAGGGCGCAAAGCCTACATACAAGCCATGATCTCTTTGACGCTCTTTTAACGCATCGGAATCATAGCGTTCATTTTGAGGAATCCCAACGACTTGTGCCGTTCCTGTTTTACCCGCCATCTCATAGGCAATATCTTTGGAAACTCGTTTTGCGGTGCCATTTTTTGCATGCACCACATCGTGCATTGCCTCAAAAATCACCCGCCAATGTTCCTCGGTCGCTTGCACCTGAAAGGCAACTTCAGGCTCTATGGGTACACCACCAATAGCCTTGACGATTTGAGGTTTCATACGGGTGCCCTTATTGGCGATCGTCGAGACCATCACGGCTAACTGCAAAGGCGTGGCGCTGGAAAAACCTTGGCCAATCCCAAAATTAATGCTGTCACCTGGAAACCAATGCCGCCCCCTATTAATTTCTTTCCATTGCCTAGAAGGCCACAAGCCTTTATTTTCTCCAGGTAAATCTATACCAACAATTTGGCCCAAGCCGAATTCCAAACCAATTTTATGCATATTATCAACACCCATTTTATGGGCTAGTTGGTAAAAATAGGTGTCTGAAGATTGAACAATGGATTTATGAACATCCACCCAACCATGACCACCCCGCTTCCAGTCGCGATACTTACGCTCGTCATTATCTATTTGATAATAACCTGGATCAAAATAACGAAACTCTGCTGTGGTGAAACCATATTTTAGGCCCGCCAAGCCAAACATGGGCTTAACGGTTGATGCAGGTGGATAACGCCCCTGTAATGCGCGATTTAATTGCGGCTTATCGGGGTTTTCGTTCAACTCACGATAATCCTTGTAACTAATTCCTGTCACAAATGGATTTGGGTCATACGTTGGGGTACTGACCAAAGCCAAAATCCCCCCGGTTTTGATATCCATCATCACGACAGCGCCTCTTTTGCCTCTCATCAACTCCAAAGCGCGTTCTTGTAATTGGCTGTCCAAATGTAATTGCAGATCCCTTCCTGGCACTGAAGGCTTGCGCTCTAGTGTTCTCAAGATTCGGTTGCGAGCATTAATTTCTACATGCAAAAAACCATTTTCGCCATATAAAGTGTCCTCGTAGTAACTCTCTATGCCCGTTTTACCAATGAGGTGAGAATCTTTGTAGCGCTCTCGCTCTTCATCTGTAAACTTTTCAATATCGGCTTGGCTAATTTTGCCCATGTAACCAACAACATGCGCAAACAGCTCATTTCTCGGATAATGCCTTACTAATTGAGCTTCAACACTGACGCCCGGCAAACGATTTTCATTGACAGCAATCAATGCGATCTCACGCTCTTCTAATTGGTAGCGAATTGGCACTGGCTGATAGGGAGAACGTCGCTTGGCTTTAGCATTTAAAAAGGACTCAATATCGCGATCATCAATGGTGACTAATTTTCTTAGCTCAGCAATGGTCTCATCAATATTTTTTGCACGCTCTGGAACAATCATGAGAGTGTAACTGGCACGATTATCTGCCAATATTTTTTTATTACGATCAAAAATCAAGCCTCTCTTGGGGGAGACTGTTTGTACCAAAATACGATTATTGTCCGCTGCGGTTACATATTTTTGGTGATTCATTACTTGTAGGTAGTAATATCGACCAATCAAAAGAAAAAAAAGCAATAAGACAACAAATGCGACCAAAATGGTTCGATAACCAAACGCCCGAATTTCATAATGATAATCTTTAAACCGCGCCTGATCTGACATAGTCAATGCATTTGTTATTTATGATAAGGGTGATTTTGCAATATACACCAAGCTCTATACAACTGCTCAACCACAACCACTCGCACTAAAGGATGCGGCAAAGTCAACGGCGACAAGGACCAGCGCATATAAGCTCTTTGGCGCACCGAGTCGGCCAAGCCATCTGGCCCTCCAATCACCAAAGCACAATCCTGCCCGTCTTGTTGCCACTGCTGAATGTGATCGGCCATTTGCTCTGTAGTCGGTGATTTGGCGACGATATCGAGCAAAATCAAGCGCTCTTGCGGCCCCAAAGCCGATAAGATGCGATCGGCCTCTTCGGCCATCGCTTGATCTGCTGTCAGCCCTTTAGCACGGTTCGCACTGGCAAGTTCCACCAACTCAAAGCGCCACTGTTTGGGCAAGCGCTTCTCGTACTCGAAGACGCCTTTATTGACCCAATCGGGCATTTTGGTACCTACTGCCAATAGGCGGATGCGCATGATGAATGATTACTCAGCGTCCACGTCTTGAGCGGGTGTTGACCACAGCTTTTCAAGCTCATAAAAAAGACGAGCTTGAGGCTGCATAATATGAACAACCAACGAGCCATAGTCGACCAAGACCCACTCGGCCTCCTCTTTACCTTCAACACCAATGGGTTGAAAACCCTTCTTTTTGCCTTCCTCGATGACATTATCCGCCAACGACTTCACATGGCGGCTGGAGGTTCCACTGGCAATGATCATAGTTTCAAACACATCGCTTAGTGCTTCAACATCGAGAACAACCACATTATTGGCTTTTAAATCATCTAAAGCATTAAGAGCTAGTTTGTTTATAGATTCTGACATGTTAATTTTGTTCCTTTTGATACCAACCTTTCTCAACAATGAGATCTAACACCGGCTGGGGTAATAAAAATTGTGGGCTTTGCCCGTTCTGTATTTGTGTTCGGATACTAGTTGCCGAAATATCCAACTGACTCAAACTAATGGTCATCACGCAACCTGCACTCTGGTTTTGTATGTCCTCAAGCACATACGCTTTTGCTAACCACTCCCGCAAGGGTTCGGCCAGAGGCTCAGGTAGGCCAACGGGCCGCTGCATAACCACCACATGAGCCAGTGTTGGTATTTGCTGCCAACGATGCCAGCTAGTTAAGCCGGCAAACGCATCAGCTCCCATCAAGAGTACCAAGTTGGTTCCAGCGCCCAATTCATCTCTGAGAGAAAGCAAGGTATCTACGGTATAAGATGGCCCTTCTCGTTCAAGCTCTCTAGCATCCACCATAAGGCTCGAACACGATGCAACGGCCAACTCTAAAAGAGCTAGACGTTGCTTTGCTGCTAAAACGCAAGGTCTGTGCGGCGGCGAAGCGGCTGGCATTAAACGCAGCTCATCAAGCCCTAGAGCCTGTTTTGCCTCCAACGCCATGCGTAAATGACCATGGTGAATTGGATCAAAGGTACCTCCAAAAACACCCACTAAGCGACGCTTAGTCATCATTGACGAATATGGCCATCGCCCAAGACGACCCACTTCTGAGAAGTCAAACCCTCTAAACCCACAGGGCCTCGAGCATGAATTTTATCTGTAGAAATTCCGATCTCCGCTCCCAGACCATACTCAAAACCATCAGCAAAACGCGTTGATGCATTGACCACGACAGACGCCGAATTCACCTCCGTCATAAATGCCCTGGCCACCGTAATACTCTCTGTGACAATGGCGTCAGTGTGATGCGAGCCATAGGTTTCAATATGAGCAACCGCGCTATCAAAATCGTCGACGACTTTAATCGACACCACAGGTGCTAAGTACTCTGTCGACCAGTCCAACTCTGAGGCCGCATTAACAGGGACAATATCGCAAGTCTTTGAGCAACCGCGCACCTCTACCTGCTGCTCTTGGTAGGCAGCAATTATTCGAGGCAAAAACTGTTCGGCCACCGCCTGATCCACCAGCAAGGTCTCCATCGCATTACACACGCCATAACGGTGAGTTTTGGCATTGAGAGCAATGGCGAAGGCTTTATCTAAATCAGCCTGGCTATGGACATAAACATGACATAGGCCGTCTAGGTGTTTGATCACCGGCACGGTTGCTTGACTAGATACACGCTCAATTAAGCTGCGCCCGCCGCGAGGAATGATAACATCGACATTCTTGGAGGTAATCAACTCACCGACCGCTTCTCTGTCTGTCGTAGATAAGACCTGAACAACTGCTTCTGGCAAGCCGACCTTGGCCAAACCCAGATAGATCGCTTGCGCTATGGCTTGATTGGAGTGTGCCGCCTCGCTGCCCCCCCTTAAAATACAGGCATTACCCGATTTCAAGCACAGGCTAGCGGCATCAATGGTCACATTAGGCCTAGATTCGTAGATAATGCCAATAACACCCAGGGGCACTCGCATTTTGCCCACTTGAATGCCACTGGGACGGAAAGATAGGTCGGTTATTTCACCGCAAGGGTCTGGCAAGCTCGCCACTTGATGAAGCCCTTCGATCATGGCGTCAATTCTTGCATCATTTAGCTCGAGCCGATCCAATAAAGCCGCCTCTAGTCCCTTTTCTTGGCCAGCACGCATATCTTGCTGATTTGCCTTTAAAATGTCACCACGTTGGGCGTCCAGCAATGAGGCTATTGATAACAAGGCCGAATTCTTCAAGCCCGTATCAGCGCGCCCAATCACAGCGCTAGCGGCCCTGGCCTGCTCACCTACTTGGCACATATAGTCTTTTACAGCGTTCATAAACCTATTCTTAACACCCAAAACGGCTAGTATACCTCAAGGCACAACAGAATAGACACCAATCCGGCCCAAACTCTCAAATACGTTCAGCTATGGTTCAGATAAGTTTGAGTATAGTGAACTCAAGATGATCAAACCACGGGAGTTATCATTATGAAGAAATCAATTGGTATAGTATTAATCATGGCTTTGGCCTCTACGGCTCAAGCGGGTAAAAATCGGCACGAGGAATACGCTCGCGTAACCCATGTTGAACCAATTTACAAAGAGATCGCTTATCAAGAGCCAGAGCAATACTGCTACGATGAAAAAGTCGTCACACGAAGCCGGGGTTCCAATACCGACCGAATCATTGGCGGACTAATCGGAGGCGCTATCGGTAACGAACTTGGCCACAACAAAACCAACAAAAAAGTTGGCGCGGTTGCAGGTGCGCTTTTAGGGGCATCCATTGCTGATGATATCAGCGGCAGACACCGCTCTGAGCGTGTTCACTATGAACAACGTTGTGATACTCGATACAATACTCGCTACAGAACCGAAATAAGCGGTTATAATGTCAGCTACCGTTACAACGGGAGTATTTATCATACTCGAACCGATTATCACCCAGGCAATCGGATACGAGTGAGTGTTAATGTGCATCCTACTGGATACGATCATAACCATGGTCGGCCTCGCGGACATGGGTATGGACACTCTAACTATGATAGGCCCAGAGGACATTCTCGCTACTACAGATAGAGGTTAAGCTATGTTTTATGTTCGCCGCCAGATCACAACGCTACTGCTCGGACTATGCTTGCTGAGCAATCAAGCCCTGGCTCTTACCGCCTCCGAAGCGGCGAGCCGGGCACAAAGCGAACATGGAGGAAAAGTGTTGGCAGTTAAAGAAACAGGTGATAACACCTTTCAAGTCAGGTTACTCCTTCCAGGCGGCAAGGTCATTACAGTAACCATACGGGGATAACCATGAAATTGCTCTTAATCGAGGATGAAAAGGATTTACGGGAACCACTTGCCAGTTATTTAAAATCACAGGGATATAGTGTTGACACCGCCGCCGATGGTCGTGAAGGACACTACCGTGGCATGGAATACAATTACGATGTCGCCGTTGTGGATATTGGCCTACCAATAATGGACGGTATTGAAATCATTACACAGTGGCGCCGCTCAGATCGAAACTTTCCCATTTTGATTTTAACAGCCAGAGGCAACTGGCAGGATAAAGTTTCAGGACTTGGCGCTGGTGGCGACGATTATTTAGTGAAGCCCTTTCACAACGAAGAGTTAAATGCTCGACTACAGGCGCTTACACGCAGGGCCTGTGGGCATGCTAAAGCTGAAATTGAAACCGGCCCCTACCAACTCGACACATTGCAAAAACGTTTGAACCTACACCATCAGATGGTAGAGCTCACTCAGTTCGAATATAACTTGGTGCAGTATTTGATTTTGCATACTGATAAGGTGGTTTCAAAAACCGAACTGACAGAACACCTCTATGAACAAGATTTTGATAAAGACAGCAATGTCATTGAGGTATTAATTGGCCGCATTCGAAAAAAGGTAGACCCGACAGGCCAATATAAACCGATTATCACCCAACGAGGCCAAGGGTACCTCTGGCGAACCCAGTATGCCTAAGCTGCTCAAGTCATTGGCTGGCTCGCTCAAGGGCCGCCTAACCTTAGCCTCTTTACTATTAATTCCATTTTTTTTTATCACCAGCACCTCCTTATTAACTCAGGCTTTCGAAAAAAGCCAGCAAGAAGCAGAAGTCGAACGATTACGAGCGATGATTTATAGCTTACTCGGCAGTGCTGAAATTGAAGATACCGCCATTGTAATGCCAAATGCCGTTGCCGACCCGCGTTTTAATGACCCACTCTCTGGACATTTTGGCTTTCTAACCAATGACAACGGCCGAATTTTATGGCGCTCAAGCTCAGCTCAACTGCTGCCCCCTGGCGTGATTGAATTTGAACATGCCCAGTGGACTGCTGGCGATAATATTTTTTTTCAAAAGCGGGTTGAACACCTAGATCTCAACCTGAATGGCCTCGCCTTTGATGTCACCTGGAGTTTTGACGAACAGCACTCCTCCAAATTACGCTTTATCGTGCTAGCCGATAGTGCTGCTCTACAAGCAGAACGATCAACCTATCAACATTTATTATGGCAGTGGATTGGCGGATTGGGCGCGCTGCTTTTAGTATTACTATTGGGCATCCTGTATTGGGGATTACTGCCATTAAAAAATATTGCCAAACAACTCGATCGTCTCCAAGAAGGTGAAACAAAGGAATTAGAAGGTCGCTATCCCTCTGAAATTGCACCCGTTGTTAAAAACTTTAATAGAGTATTGAGCCACCAGCAACAACAACAAACCCGTTTTAGAAATAGCCTGGCAGATCTAGCCCATAGTTTAAAAACTCCCTTAGCGGTGATCACAAGCCAGCTGCAACAAAATAGTTTAGATCAAGATACTATTGCCACGCATACGCAACGCATGCAAACCATCATCGAACACCAACTCAAACGGGCCGCCAGTTATCAAGCTGCCCTTACCTACCAGTCTATAGCGTTACAACCATTGGTAAAACAGCTGGTACACACACTGGAAAAAGTTTACTTTGAAAAACACATTGAATTTGCAGAAAATATTGAAGATGCCGTGAGCGTTAAATGCGAACAAGCTGATTTATTGGAAATTCTAGGCAATATTCTGGATAACGCCTGCAAATATGGAGCCGGCAAAATTGTTATCGAAGCCAACAATCACAATGCCATGTGTGAAATAAAAATTCATGACAACGGCCGAGGTATTGCGCCTAACATCGCCAGTGAGTTACTGCAAAGGGGAGCACGAGCGGATACCCAAGAGAGTGGGCAAGGTATTGGTTTATCAGTGGCGCATGAAATTATTGGTCGTTATCAGGGTAGCTTGGCTATTGATGCTTCCGAGGTATTGGGTGGGAGTTGCTTTGTGATTGGGCTGCCTGCTTGAGATCAACTTTATTAAGGTTCTTGGCGACTACCCTATAACAACATACACCCAGTTTTCCGTTAAACAATAGTCTACCCCTGACTTCCAAAGATCAAAACAAGCTTGAAAGCTAATATTTTCGTAAGCGCTCAGCAAAGCCCATGTTTCAATTTAATATTCCACGGCAATAAGGC
>CAXQRU010000111.1:0-15963 GCA_964226685.1 Polaribacter sp.
CCCAAAAATTGGTTAAATATTATTATTTTAAGCGGAAGACTTGCACAAAAGTCATCTAATCACGATAATACGCCCGCCTAATTCTCCCCAATAGGCTATTTTCTCAACCAACTACGATAGGTGATAATGGTGAATAGACCCAAGCCAGCTGACTATTTCAAAGATTGGAAAGAACGTGAAGCCTTAGCCGAAGACATGATTCCCATGATCGGCCGACTCTATCGAGAGCGCAATGTAAAGCTCTACCTCTACGGCAGCTCATTAATTAACCGCTCAGTCATCGACATTATGAAAAGTCACCGCGCGGTTAGGCAAGTTGAAGAAAATGAACTTTCCGAATTTGAAACCTATCCTGTATTGAAAGCCTTGTCTGCACTGAACCTTGGTGCTTGCCACCTGGATATCGGTAAGCTTGCTGTAAACTACATGAATACAGATAAGACTCAAGATATCAATGACTGGGTTAGCAACGAACTTAAAGAATTCATCGATCAGTGTCCTCAAACCCAGCCGACCTCCCAAGATGTCGTACTCTATGGCTTTGGTCGTATTGGCCGTTTAGTGACGCGATTGTTAATCGAAAAAGCGGGTAGTGGCGATTTGTTACGTTTGCGCGCAGTTGTGGTGCGCAAAGGAAGTAGCCCCAACGATTTGGAAAAACGCGCTAGTTTGCTTAGAAGAGATTCTGTGCATGGCACTTTTAAAGGGACGGTGCGAGTTGATGAAGAGACCAATACATTGGTCTGTAATGGTAATGAGATACGTATTATATACGCGAACTCGCCCAGTGAAATTGATTACACTGAGTATGGCATTAAGGACGCGATATTGATTGATAGCACAGGTGTATGGCGCGATGAAGAAGGTTTATCGCAACATTTGAAATGCAATGGCATCAATAAAGTATTGTTGACGGCGCCAGGCAAGGGCGATTTAAAGAATGTTGTTTATGGTATTAACAACAACGAAATTACGCCTGAAGATACCATTATTTCTGCAGCCTCCTGTACTACCAATGCTATTGTGCCAGTATTGAAAGCCATGATGGATAAGTTTGGGGTGAAAAGAGGTCACGTTGAAACCGTTCACTCGTATACAAACGACCAAAACTTGATTGATAACTATCATAAAGGTGATAGGCGTGGTAGAAGCGCGGCACTGAATATGGTGTTAACAGAAACAGGGGCAGCTAAAGCCGTTCAAAAAGCAATTCCTGAATTGAAGGGTAAATTGACAGGTAACTCAATTCGAGTGCCAACCCCCAATGTTTCTATGGCAATACTGAATTTACAGTTAGAAAAGGCGACTAACAAAGAGGAACTCAATCATTATATGAGAGAGGTTGCTCTACACTCGCCCTTGCAGCAGCAGATTGATTACACAAACTCACCGGAAGTTGTATCGAGTGATTTTGTTGGATCAAGGCAAGCGTGTATCTTTGACAGCAAAGCAACCATTGTTGACGAAGATTCCTGCGTATTGTATTGCTGGTATGACAATGAATTTGGGTATAGCTGTCAGGTAGTTCGTTGTCTAGAGCAGATGGCTGGCATACATTACGCCATGTACCCAAAGGCTTGATCTTTAGTGCGGTGAATGACTGGAAAGTGGAGTCGCTGGGGCTTATAATCCTCAACAACCATTTACAGCTTTAATAGGTAACACCATGGATGGTGTTGAGTAGACCTATACGTACTCATTGATTCTAAAACAAGTTTCCCAATTATTAATTAGGCAAGAAGCGTTATGATCAAAATTCGTCGAGGATTACATTTACCCATAACTGGTGAACCTAAGCCAGTGATACAAGCGGCACCAAAAGTGCGCCAGGTTGCTATCTTGGGTCCTGATTACCACGGTATGAAACCCACAATGGCCGTCAAAGAAGGTGACAAGGTCAAATGTGGGCAGCGCCTTTTCTCTGATAAAAAAACCGATGGAGTTCATTATACAGCTCCCGCAAGTGGTACTGTCAGTGCCATTAATCGCGGAGAGCGGCGTGTACTGCAATCGGTGGTTATTGACGTTGAAGGCGATGATTACATCGAATTTGAAAAATTTGATGCGGCATCGCTAGGTTCGCTTGAGCGTGAAACCATCGTTAATATTTTAACTCAGTCAGGACAATGGACGGCTTTTAGAACTCGGCCCTACAGCAAAGTTCCTCAACCAGACACCTTGCCAAATTCTATTTTTGTCACCGCCATTGATACCAATCCATTAAGCGCAGATCCCGCCCTAATCATAAAGGAAAATGCCGATGCCTTTGAGCAAGGTGTGACTTTGTTGACGCGCTTAACCGATGGTAATGTGTTTGTTTGTAAGAGTGATCAAGCACAAATCTCGACTCCTAACCATCCTAAGGTTGTGGTCGAGTCATTCGCTGGCAAGCATCCTGCTGGCAATGCCGGAACTCATATTCACTTCTTAGATCCCGTTTCCATGAATAAAACGGTTTGGACGATTGGTTATCAAGATGTGATTGCTATGGCCAAGCTATTGACAACAGGCCGCTTATTTACCGATCGTGTGATTGCTCTTGCAGGCCCTGTTGTAAAAGAGCCTAAATTGTTGAAGACACAACTAGGCGCCAACACTGACGAGCTTACCACTGGTCAAATCACTGATGAGCATGGCCGAGTCATATCCGGTTCCGTGTTTGGTGGTCGAACGGCTAAAGGCGCCTTTGCATTCCTTGGTCGTTACCATAATCAACTGAGCGTTTTGAAAGAAGGCAATGATCGTCCAATGCTTCATTACTTACGCCCAGGTTTCAACTATTTTTCTTCTATTAACATTTATATTTCAAGCTTGTTTAAAAATAAGAAATTTAACTTCACTACCACTACTAGTGGGAGTGAGCGCGCGATGGTTCCCATTGGCACTTATGAAAAAGTGATGCCAATGGATATTCTGCCAACACAGTTATTGCGTTCGCTCATTGTAGGTGATACCGATATGGCACAAAAACTGGGTTGCTTAGAGTTAGACGAAGAAGATTTAGCTCTATGTACTTTTGTGTGCCCTGGAAAATATGAATATGGGCCCATTCTTCGGGACAACCTTGCGCGCATCGAGAAAGAGGGTTAATTAATGGGTTTACGTAAACTTTTAGATAATATGGAGCCACATTTTCATAAAGGTGGCAAATACGAAAAATGGTACGCGCTCTATGAAGCGGTGGATACGATTTTTTATCGTCCTGCAGCAGTGACAAAAAACACGGCTCATGTGCGCGATGGTGTCGATCTTAAACGCATCATGATTACTGTTTGGTTGTGTACTTTCCCGGCTATGTTTTATGGAATGTACAACCTAGGTTTTCAAGCAAATACCATCATCAACTCGACGGGTTATGCATATACCGCAGTTAATGATTGGCACGCACCGCTAATTGAAATGTTTGCGGGTTATAACCCCAATAGCTGGTGGGATAACTTCTGGCATGGTGCTGTTTACTTCTTGCCTATCTACTTCACCGTTTTTGTTGTGGGAGGGTTCTGGGAAGTATTATTTGCCAGTATCCGTGGTCATGAAGTCAACGAAGGCTTCTTTGTCACCTCTATTCTTTTTGCCTTGATTTGCCCGCCAGATATTCCTTTATGGCAGGCGGCACTTGGTATTACCTTTGGTGTTGTTGTTGGTAAAGAAGTATTTGGTGGTACCGGCAAAAACTTCTTAAACCCAGCTCTGTCTGGTAGAGCGTTCTTGTACTTTGCTTATCCAGCTTATATGTCTGGTGATACAGTTTGGACCAGTGCAACGGTTGATGGTAGTACAGGTGCTACAGCGCTGTCCGTTGTATACAATCATGGTTTGGAAACATTGACCAGTCCAGAATTATCAGCTGCTGCGGGTACAAAAGTAGTCAGCTGGATGGACGCATTTATGGGTAATGTTTACGGTTCAATTGGAGAGGTGAGTACTCTAGCAATCTTTATCGGTGGAGCGATCTTATTGATAACACAAATTGCTTCATGGCGAATCGTTGCAGGTGTGATGATAGGTATGGTAGCCACTTCCAGCTTATTCAATATCATTGGTTCAGAAACAAATAAGATGTTTGAGTTACCTTGGTATTGGCATTTGGTTATTGGTGGTTTTGCCTTTGGTATGATCTTTATGGCGACTGATCCAGTGTCCGCGTCAATGACAAATACCAGTAAGTGGCTCTATGGCATATTAATTGGTTTGATGACGGTACTCATCCGTGTGGTTAACCCTGCCTTCCCAGAAGGGATTATGTTAGCAATATTATTTGCCAATTTATTTGCCCCCCTATTGGATCACTTTGTTGTACAGGCAAATATTAAAAGGAGGCTCGCTCGTGGCTAGTAATGATTCCGTATCTAAAACGCTCACGGTGGCGCTAACCGTTTGTTTGGTTTGTTCTATTGTTGTGTCTGTAGCGGCCGTTGCTCTAAGACCTCAACAAGTCGCCAACAAGAAAGAAGATTATCGAAAAAATATTCTAGCGGCTGCAGGTTTATTAGAGTCTGGCAAAAAGGTCAATGAGCAGTTTGAGCAACAAATTACTGTCAAGTATGTAGATCTTGAGAGTGGTAAGTTTGTAGAAGGGCCGACAAATTATGACCTTCGAACGGCCTCTAGAGATCCAGCGACTTCTGAAGCATTGGAAAAGAAAATCGACATCGCTAAGATCAAGCGTCAAGAGAACATAGCTGAGGTTTACTTGGTTCAAGAGGGTGAAAAAATCAAAAAGATTATTTTACCTATCAGAGGCTATGGTTTGTGGTCTACTTTGTATGGCTTCATAGCTTTGTCTGAAGATCTTAATACCGTGGTTGGACTTGGCTTCTATGAGCATGGAGAAACCCCTGGCCTAGGTGGAGAAGTGGATAATCCAAGCTGGAAAGAAAAGTGGAAGGGCAAAATGCTTTATCAGGGAGAAAAGTATAAGCTTGATGTTCTTAAGGGTGCGGGCGCGCCTGCTGATGACCCCTATCAAGTAGATGGTTTGTCAGGTGCTACCCTTACGACCAATGGTGTCGAAAATCTCGTTAAATTCTGGATGGGTGAAAATGGATATCGTCCTTTACTGACCAATTTGAAAAATGGAGGCGCCTAAATGAAGGTTAAAGATTCACTATTAAGCCCGATTTTTGTTAATAATCCAATTGCTTTACAAATTTTGGGAATTTGTTCGGCTCTAGCCGTTACCAGTAGTTTGAATGTGACGTTGGTGATGTGCTTGGCAGTAACGGCGGTAACGGGCTTTTCCAACTTATTCGTTTCGATGGTGAGAAATTTTATACCTGGAAGTATTCGAATTATTGTGCAAATGACCATTATTGCCTCACTGGTGATCGTTGTCGATCAAATCCTGAAAGCAGTTGTTTATGATATTAGTAAGCAGCTCTCAGTTTTTGTGGGTTTGATTATTACTAACTGTATCGTAATGGGGCGAGCTGAAGCTTTTGCAATGAAAAACCCTCCGGTTGCCAGTTTCTTTGATGGTATTGGTAATGGCGTTGGCTACAGTGTTATGTTAATCATGATCGCGGTGATTAGAGAGCTATTTGGTTCTGGTTCGTTGTTTGGAATTCAGATACTCCCGCTAGCGACAGAAGGCGGCTGGTATGTGTCCAATGGCTTATTACTGTTACCACCGAGTGCTTTCTTTATCATTGGTTTTATTATTTGGGGCATTCGTACTTTCAAGAAAGATCAAGTAGAGCAGAGTGAATTCAAAATCACCTCAAATACTAAAGCTCAGGAGGCCGTGTAATGGAAGAATTACTCAGTCTATTTGTTAGAGCCATATTCATTGACAATATGGCCCTATCTTTCTTCTTGGGGATGTGTACCTTTTTGGCCATTTCTAAAAAGGTTGATGCGGCGATTGGTCTTGGCGTTGCCGTTGTTGTCGTTTTGGTGATTACAGTACCCATTAACAATTTGCTTTACACCTATCTTCTTCAGGATGGTGCTTTGGCGTGGGCGAATCTACCAGATGTCAATCTTAGCTTTTTGGGCTTGATTGTCTACATCGGGGTGATTGCGGCCATCGTACAAATTATGGAGATGTTCTTAGATAAATTTGTACCTGCGCTTTACAACGCTTTAGGTGTCTTCTTGCCGCTTATTACTGTGAACTGTGCCATTATGGGTGCCTCTTTGTTCATGGTGGAGAGAAGCTACAATTTCGCTGAAAGTGTGGTCTACGGTGCTGGTTCTGGTATTGGTTGGGCGTTAGCTATTGTTGCATTGGCCGGTATTCGTGAAAAACTGAAGTACAGCGATGTACCAGAAGGACTCCAAGGCTTGGGTATTACATTTATCACTGTAGGACTAATGTCACTTGGCTTTATGTCTTTCGGTGGAATCGATCTTTAATCAGCAAATTTAGGTTATAGCATGCAAACAGAAATTTTACTCGGTGTAGGGATGTTCACAGCTATTGTTATCGCGCTGGTTGTGATCATTCTTGCTGCTCGCTCGAAATTAGTGAACAGCGGTGAAGTGAAAATCGATGTGAATGGTGAAAAGTCGATTAACACAGAAGCTGGTGGCAAACTTCTACAAACACTGGCTGAAAATGGGCTTTATTTAGCCTCTGCTTGTGGTGGTGGTGGTAGCTGTGCCCAGTGTAAATGTATTGTTAAATCAGGCGGCGGCTCGATGCTGCCAACAGAAGCTTCACACTTCACCAAAGCAGAAGCTCGTGAAGGTTGGAGACTGTCATGTCAGGTTCCAGTTAAGGAAAATATGGAAATTGAAGTGCCTGAAGATGTATTTGGTGTGAAGCAATGGGAGTGTACTGTTGCCTCAAATCCCAATGTTGCTACATTCATTAAGGAATTAACATTAACTTTGCCAGAGGGTGAGGATGTTAAATTCAGAGCAGGTGGTTATGTTCAGTTAGAAGCGCCCGTTCACCATGTGAAATACTCCGATTTTGATATTGAAGCCGAGTATCGCGGAGATTGGGAGCGCTTTGGTTTCTTTGATTTAGAATCTAAGGTGACTGAACCGGTGATTCGTGCTTACTCAATGGCCAATTACCCAGATGAAAAAGGTGTAGTTAAGTTTAATATTCGTATTGCAACTCCACCTCCTGGAAATAAAGAGATTCCACCAGGGCAGATGTCATCATGGGTGTTTAGCTTGAAACCAGGTGATAAGGTGACGGTATTTGGTCCATTTGGTGAGTTCTTTGCTAGAGACACCGATAACGAAATGGTGTTTATTGGTGGTGGTGCCGGTATGGCTCCCATGCGGTCACATATTTTTGATCAATTAAAACGTTTGAACTCAAAGCGTAAAATTAGCTTTTGGTACGGCGCACGTTCTTTGAGAGAGTTATTTTATCAAGACGAATATGATCAATTGGCTGCAGAGAATGAGAACTTTAAGTGGCACATTGCTTTGTCTGATCCACAACAAGAAGATAACTGGAGCGGTCTAACTGGATTTATTCACAATGTTCTCTATGAAGAATATTTAAAGGATCACCCAGCTCCAGAAGATTGTGAGTATTATATGTGTGGGCCACCAATGATGAATGCTGCCGTCATTAAGATGCTGAAAGATCTCGGTGTCGAAGAAGAAAATATTATGTTAGATGACTTTGGTGGCTAAATCTCGAATAGCGAGGCTTTTAGCCTCGCTTATTTTATCTGTGCTTTTGTTCTCTTGCTCTGATCCAAATCAAGAGCAAAGACAACTCAAGAAAATTTCTGGTGCCACCATGGGCACTTTCTACAACATCTCATTAGTTGGATTTGATGGTGATGAGCAATTGCTTAAACAAGCAGTTGATGAAGAGCTTGCAAGAATTAACGGATTAATGTCTACCTACGACTCAAACTCAGAAATTTCGCAGATAAATAAAAGTGCTAGCGGTCAATGGCTATCAATCTCTGAGGAGATGGTTTTTGTTATGTCATACGCATTGAAAGTGTTTGAACTTTCTGGCGGGCAATATGATATTAGTGTTGGGCCATTAGTTAATCTTTGGGGCTTTGGCCCGTCCCGAGGTGATAAAGCCCCAAGTGATGAAGAAATCAATCAGGCGCTAGCTAGAATTGGCAGCGATCAATTAGAGTTAGATGAAGCTAATTTGAAGCTTCGAAAAAAGAAGGATTTATACTTAGATTTGTCTTCTTTAGCTAAAGGTTATGCGGTTGATGTTATTTCTAGTTTATTAGAAAAAAAATTTGGTGTAAGCAATTCACTAGTGGATATTGGTGGCGAAGTCAAAGCGAGAGGGTTGAATGCTTCGGGTGGCCCTTGGAGAATAGGAATAGAAACTCCTTCGTTAACTCAAAATCAAAGCCATACCATTGTGCACTTGAGTAATGTTTCGGTAGCAACCTCAGGTGATTATCGAAACTTCTATTGGGATAATGGACAACGGTTCTCACACATAATTGATCCCAAAACAGGCAGGCCAATCAAACATCAGTTGGCCTCGGTTACCGTTATTGATGAGTCTACTATGAAAGCTGATGCGCTAGCGACAGCTTTTTTAGCGATGGGAGAGAATAAGGCTTTGGCGATAGCCAATGAAAAAGGCATCCCTGTTTTTATGATTAGCCATGATGGTGAGTCACTAAGAGTCAGTCAAAGTAACTATTTTGAAAAATATTTGAAAGTAGGAGAGAGCAAATGACAACATTCCTCTTTAGTTTATTACTACTTGGATTAGTCATGTTAGGCATGGCAGTTGGTGTAATAATGGGCAGAAAACCATTAAAAGGCTCATGTGGTGGCGTGGGCGCCGCACTGGGTGAAAAGGATTATGTTTGCGAAATTTGTGGAGACGATCCAAACAAGTGCGATGAGCAATCCGGCAAAAATTTAGCTTATGATGCAACCGAAAAACAAAAGGAAAACTCATGACTGATTATCAATACGATGTTCTTGTGATTGGCAGTGGCCCTTCAGGTGAGGGAACCGCTATGTCTTGTGCCAAAAGTGGATTGAGGGTTGCCATCGTTGAAGAGCGCCCAATGATTGGTGGCAACTGTATGCACAAAGGCACAATACCTTCGAAGTCTTTACGACATGTTGTTAAGCAAGTCATTCAGTTTAATGGCAATGATATTTTTAGAAAAATCGGTGATACCCGAGCTTTGACCTTCCCTGAAGTATTGGCAGAATCTCAAAAAGTGATTCCTAAGCAAGTCGATGTTCATACGGCTTTTTATGTCAAAAATCGCGTTAAAATACATTCTGGCTCCGCTAGCTTTATCGACGCAAATACTGTTGAAGTGTCTCAAGCTGATGGCGTCATTGAAACCATTGGTGCCAAACATATAATCGTTGCAACAGGTTCAAGACCCTACCAGCCAAGCGATATCGATTTTACCCATCCTAGAGTTTATGACAGCGATAGTATTCTCACGATGCAGCACACACCCAGAAATATGATTATCTATGGTGCCGGTGTCATTGGTTGTGAATATGCCTCTATTTTTGCAGGCCTTGGCATTAAAGTGGATCTCATTAATACCCGAGACAGACTGTTATCTTTCTTAGACGACGAGATTTCTGATGCTCTCAGTTATCACCTAAGAGAGAATGGTGTCATGGTGAGACACCAAGAAGAGTATGATCGTGTTGAAGCCAATGAAGATTGCGTGACCATGTATTTAAAGTCGGGCAAACGTCTTCGAGCGGACGCATTGTTCTGGGCTAATGGTCGCTCTGGAAATACCGACTCATTAAACTTGCCCGTGACCGGCTTAGAAGCGGACCATCGTGGACAGCTTAGTGTCAACGAACGTTATCAAACTTCAGTAGAGTCTATTTTTGCTGTGGGTGATGTCATTGGTTGGCCAAGTCTTGCCAGCGCTTCTTATGATCAGGGTAGGGCGATTGCCGATGCCATTCATGGTAAAGAAACTATTTTTATAGACGATGTTCCGACTGGTATCTATACACTCCCAGAAATTAGTTCTCTAGGAAAGACTGAACGAGAGCTTACGGATGCTAAAGTGCCTTATGAAGTGGGCCGGGCGCTGTTTAAAAACTTAGCTCGTGCTCAAATTTCAGGGCAACAGGTTGGGATGTTAAAAATCCTATTTCATGTGGACACCTTTGAAATATTAGGCTTGCACTGTTTTGGGGCGGAAGCTTCAGAGATTATCCATATTGGTCAAGCAATCATGAAACAGTCGGGTGATGCCAATAATATCCATTACTTTGTCAATACTACCTTTAATTACCCAACTATGGCCGAGGCTTATCGAGTCGCTTCGTTGGCCGGTATCAACCGAGTTAAACGCTTCCATCACTGACACAAGTCTCCAGTTTGCTCTGGAGACACCATCAACCCCAAGTCATTTTAATTGTGACGCCATAATGATTTTCGGTCTAAACTTAAAGTAGTGCTATCAACCTGATTAATCAGGTTGAAAAACATACATTTGCAAACAATATGCAATGATATTCGCGCCATATTCTGAGTTAGCCATTTTTTTATGATAAGCTCAGAGCGTTACTTTATTTGGGGTTTTAGCGTGGAAAATAATCAAAAAGTGAATGTTAATTCCTTAATCCTAATTCGAGAGGAATTGGTTGCAACAATTGAACAAGCCGCCAATCATTTAGAGGCTTTTTTGAGTGACACAAGTAACTCAAAGTCTCTGGAAAGCTGCGTTGATTTACTAAGGCAAATTCGCGGTAGTTTGGCATTGATTCAACTTTATGGCGCACAAGATCTAGCTGCCGAAATACTTCAAGGGATTTCAGATATCGCAGCAGACGATAAAATCAAATCTGATGATAAATTGTCGGAGTTAAGTCGAAGCTTTTTTATTCTGTCTCACTACTTTGAGTATGCTTTACAAAGGCAAAGAGGGATGCCAGTACTGTTGATACCGTATATCAATAGTATTCGGGTATCATTCCACAAACCCCTATTACAAGAAAGTCACTATTCTCAAATTGATACTAGCTATTCACATCATAATGATGCCGCCACCGAGGGTGATCTTGAAGATTTAGTTCGTCGTTTGAGGCACATGTACCAAGTTGGTCTCTTGGGTTTGCTAAGACAAACAGGCGTGGCTCCCTCCCTTAAATTAATGCAGCGCTCACTGTCTCGTTTGTGCAAAGCAATTAATGGCGACAATACTCTTTTTTGGGTAGCTCATGCAGCCATGATCGCTTTTGAAGAAGATCAATTTGAGCTAACCTTAACCCGTAAAAGAGCGCTCAGCTCCCTCGATCGTCAATTTAAACAGTTAACGCAATCCACATCTGTCAATGATGACTTGTTAAAAGAGTTCCTTTATTGGTTGAGTATTTCAAGAAGTGAAGATCGAAATATCAAAGAAGTGAAATCTGCCTTTGCTCTTGAGGATTCGAGTTACAGCGAGGCTGATTTACAAAGAGAACAACATAGCTTAACGGGTCCGACAGCGAATACCGTTAGTTCAGTTGTGTCTACCATTCAGGATGAGCTTAGAGATGTAAAAGAAATCATGGAAAACGCGTCGATGGGTGATCACTCTAGTTTGCAAAAATACGGCGAAATGATTACCAAAATGACCAATATCAAGGATATTTTAGATGTAGTTGGTTTAAAATCCGCGTCTCAAACCATGAAGCAACAACTCGATAAACTGAAGGAGCTTCAAGAGAAATCCGAAACCGCCGACTCTGTTGAACTACTCGAAATTGCTGATGCATTTTTGTATATTGAAAGTACTTTGAAAGGACTGAATAAACTCGATTTTTCCAGTGATCGTATCGTTGAAATTAATAAAATCACGCGCCGTGAAATGATTATTGCTAGTAATCTAGCCGAAGCTAAGAAGGTTGTATTAGACGAAGTAGAAGCTGGCTTAGCTATGGTGAAAAGAGCACTTAGCGCCTTCAATGATTCAGAATACGATAGAGCCCATATTCGCAATGTGCCACCCACGCTCAATAGCATACGTGGTGGTATGTTGGTACTAGAAAAGCCAAGGGCCGCTGCTATTGTTGCCAGTAGTTGTTTGTTTATTGAGGGCTCATTGCTACCGGCAACACAACCGGCTGCGCTTGAGCAAATGCTTGATACATTTGCAGATGCACTCATTGGTTTAGAGTACTATTTGGACTGCGTAAAAATAGATAACAATGTCGATGATGAAATTCTAGCGATAGCAGAGGAAAGCCTTGCTGCTCTTGGTTATGGGGTGAGTCACTCATAATTTAGATGGATATTAACAACAGCCTAATACTCTACCAGGGTAGCTCCCTGGTGATTCAAAAGAACTCAGGGTTCCTGAAAAGAGATGATGTTAAGCTCTCATATAAAATGGATACACTCACCGTTCTGGATCCACAGCGTGAGATATTTTGTGCAAGAATAACAGATGATGAGCACAAAATTTTCGAATTGGGTTTAGAGTTGCAACCTCTTCGGTACATTATTGACCAAATTTCGGTTGAACATTTTTCTCTTTACAGTCAAGGTCTACAGTTATTAAATGCAATTGATCACCAGCAGTTTTGTAATCGTTGTGGTGCATTGAATAAAAAGTTGTTAGATTCGGCAATCATGCATTGCAGTCAATGCCATACCGATCATTACCCTGTTATCTCTCCATGCATTATGGCTTTAATTTGTCGAGGTGAGTATTGCCTTTTGGCTCATCATATCCGCAGTCAGAAACCGGTTTATACCGCGTTAGCTGGCTTTGTGGAACCTGGTGAAACATTGGAGCAAACCCTGCATCGAGAGGTGAAAGAAGAGGTGGGTTTTACTGTTGATAACTTGCGATATTTTTCCAGTCAATCCTGGCCTTTTCCAAGCCAATTGATGATTGCTTTCTTGGCTGATTATCAAAGTGGCTCCTTAGCTCTTGATCAATCAGAACTACATCACGCGGACTGGTTTCACTATAAAGAGCTTCCAATGATTCCTTCCACAGGTACGCTTTCTGGACAGCTTATTCGTTATTTTGTTGAATCTTGTGAGAAAAAATAAGGATTGCACTATGAAACACACTGGTAGCTGTCTCTGTGGCGGTGTTCATTACGAAATTGATGGCCCATTAACCGATGTGCTTAACTGTCATTGTTCAATGTGTCGAAAGCTTCATGCCTCGGCGTTTAGAACGCGCGCCAAAGTACAATCCCGCGATTGGAAGACGACTAAGGGCCAGGAGTTGATAAAATTTTATGAGTCCTCAATAGGTGAGTACAAGGGTTTTTGCTCTAACTGTGGTTCGAGCCTTTACACGAAATTTGATGCCAATCCAGACGTCTACGGTTTTCCATTAGGCACACTTGATACCAATCCAGAAGTCAAAGCGCAAAGACATGTTTTTGTGGGAAGCAAAGCACCTTGGTTTGAG
Source organism: Polaribacter sp. (assembly GCA_964226685.1). Taxonomy (GTDB): domain Bacteria; phylum Pseudomonadota; class Gammaproteobacteria; order Pseudomonadales; family Cellvibrionaceae; genus CAXQRU01. Next base: position 13,317 of record CAXQRU010000111.1, read on the forward strand.
ATTACCGATGATTTGCCTCAACATATAGAATATGACTAAGCTATTTCGGATCAGCGGGCATTTGAATCCACCAGATACTATTTGCCCAACACTGAAATAATCAACCAAGTATTGTAAGCAACAAAGGCCATTAGTAACAAACAACCTTCAAGCCGATTAATCTTTCCCTCGCCGCGAAAACCGTAAGCCATGACAAATAACCCGGCGGTCATTGCCATCATTACCGGCCAATCTCGTGTCAGTACTTCAGGCGATAGGTGAGGCATTGGAGTAATCACACCCGCAATACCAATAACAGCGAGAATATTGAACATATTTGAGCCGACCACATTGCCAATGGCAATATCATGTTCCCCCTTGCGGGCGGCAATGACTGATGCGGCGAGTTCCGGTAGTGAGGTGCCTAGGGCGACAATTGTCAGGCCGATAATGAGGTCGCTGACCCCAAGTGTATGGGCGATGGTTACAGCTCCCCACACCAAAATTCGCGAGCTGACAATGAGCAATACCAGTCCGACCACTAGCCAGAAAATGGCACGATTGAGTGGCATCACGTGAGCAGTAAGCTCGCTGTCGGTATCTGCTTCCAATGCATCTCCTCGTCCACGAAGGGCGGCAAAGATAGTCCAGCCAATCAGACCAAAGAACCCAAGCAGTAGCATTAGAGCCTCAACTCGGCTAACCTCGTTATCCCAAAACATCACACCAGCCATAAGCCCGATCGCAAGCAGTAGAGGTAACTCCTTGCGGACAATCTTCGAATGGACGGCGATCGGTGCAACCAGTGCTGTAATACCAAGGATTAGTCCGGTGTTTACAATATTGGAGCCTAAAGCATTACCTAGTGCCAGGTTTGGATTCCCATCCAGCGCCGCCATAGCAGAAACTACCATTTCTGGAGCTGAAGTCCCCAAGCCCACAATTACCATTCCAATCAGCAAGGATGGCATTCCTGCATGCTTAGCGGTTGCAGCTGCCCCCTCCACAAAACGGTCTGCACTCCATACCAATAAAGCAAATCCACCTAGGATAGAGAGTAGGGCTAGTGTCATAAAAACCTTTTCATTCTGTCAGTTGGGAATCGTGATTTTAAGCTATGAGCCTGGGCATAGTAAATGTGAAACCCTATCAATAACGAGCGGCTTCTTCAAAACCTGTACATGCATGGTCGTCTCTCCGTCTCGCTTTGATTGTCATATCACGGTATCATAACGGCCGTTTTTTACCTCTACTAGGAGAGCTTATTTTGGATTTCATCAGTCAATATGGCCTTTATTTGGCTAAAACAGTGACTTTAGTGGTCGCTATCTTGGTCGTTGTTGGGTTCATTTTGAGCGCTGCGGCATCACAGAAAAAGCGCGGAAAACCGACATCAATTACAATAAAAAAGCTCAATGAACAGTTAAAGGCGTTTAAGTCTGCCTTGCAAGAGTCTATTTTGAGTGATAAATCCTTGAAAGAGCTTAAAAAAGCTGAGAAAAAACAGGATAAAGAGCCCAAAACAGCATCACGAAGAGTATTTGTGCTCAATTTTGATGGCGATATCAAAGCTTCAGCAACTGAACAGCTACGAGATGCAATTACAGCCGTTTTAACCGTAGCGACTACTTCAGATGAAATCGTTGTTCGCCTTGAAAGCGGTGGAGGGCTCGTTCATAGCTACGGCTTAGCCGCTAGCCAACTAAAACGAATCAAAGATAAGCAAATCCCTTTGACGGTTTGTGTGGATAAAGTAGCTGCAAGCGGGGGCTATATGATGGCTTGTGTTGCGGATAAGATCTGTGCCGCTCCATTTGCAGTCATTGGTTCTATTGGGGTAGTTGCTCAAGTGCCTAATTTTCATCGACTTTTAAAGAAGAAAGACATTGATGTTGAGTTGTTGACGGCAGGAGAATACAAAAGAACCCTCACGCTATTTGGTGAAAATACCGAAAAGGGCCGTGAAAAGTTCATTGATGATCTTGAAAATACCCATAAGCTATTTAAGCATTTCGTTAGCGAAAATAGACCCGTGGTGTCAATAGAAGAGATTTCTACAGGGGAAATATGGTTTGGTCAGGAAGCTTTAGAAAAGCAATTGGTAGATGTCATTACTACCAGTGACAGCTATATCGTAGAGCAAGCTAATGACGACTGCGATGTCTTTGAGGTTTCAATTCAAGAGAAGAAGTCATTGAAAAATAAGCTGGGTATGTCAGCAAAACACATTGCTGAGTCGGCCACAATGGGTATTTGGGAGCAAGTCAACAATAGTCGTTGGCTGAAGTAAAGGGCACAATTGGTGCCATTTAGTTCCTACCCATGTTTTTTTTAATGTGAGATTGCAAGTAATAAATTGATAAATTTTTGATTTATTGTCTTCTTTTAGACTTGACAATAAATGTTATACACAAATATTACGTGTGTGTCATAGTTCTCAACATTTAGAGCCATTTTTTTGGCAACAACCTATTGACTTTGTTAAGTCATTGAATTTAATGGAAAAAATGGCAAGATCAAAAATTGCTCAATTTGTATAAAGTCCCATAAAACAGGCTATAGACGCATTTCTTCAGAGTGTATTAACAGATTTATCCACAGGATCTGTGGATAATGATCTTAAGAAGCAATTGGTGACAAAAGTGTTAGATCGGAAGAGCACACGTCT
>CAXQRU010000112.1:0-13477 GCA_964226685.1 Polaribacter sp.
CTAAAGGATTGATTTATATGTATATTTCTTGTGTGATTTAGAAATTGATCTCGGAGATATGCCTCAGTGATGTATTTAAACACGTCACACTGATGGAGGTGGGCACCCTATCGTTAGCAAAGGGCCCTTTCATTTGGGGGGAGAGGAATATATTACTCCAAAAAACTCATTACCAAAGCTGTGAAATGGAACTCCGTTGATATGAAACGGCGAGGTCATTACGTTGAGTTGGATTATTTACCCTGAAAGAAGCATTGATTCGGACTTGATGATTGTAGAGGTTCCAGGTTTGATGGATGACTTAGATCTTAATTTCGATTTTGGGGAGTTCGTTGAATCTGCGCCGCCAGTTATTGAATTGAGCTATGGCCCGGGAGATGGCAAGGCTAAGTTGGATGTGATACCGGCCGCGCCAAGGATGGGGTTATTGCTTAATGCGAAGGTTAGGGCCGTATTTGATGCTTTAGCGATTAACAATATCCAGTATTTCCCCGCACGCCTAATCAACACTCATACTCTGGAACAAGACAATAGTTACCAAATTGCTAATGTATTTGAAAAACATGCCTGTGTTGATTTTGAGCGGTCTGAGTTGGAGTTGCGTAAAAATGGCAGTATTCGTTTTATTGACAGGCTGGGGCTCAATGTTTCAAAGGATTATGGCCCTATTTTTAGAATAGCTGAGTTTCATCCATTGTTGGTGGTGAGTGATGAGTTGAAGCAAGCTCTGGAGGATCATCAAGTGACAGGCTTGAGCATTAGCCCGTCTGAAGATTTTGAATTGTAGGTGAACGATGTCTCCGGCCAGGACGGGCCAGTATAGCCTTAAGCTGTTATTGGCTGGCCCTTAATTCCACCCCAGCCCTGTTAATTTGTCCAAATAATCGCTACAATCCCGCGCCTTGGTAGAATCCTTGTGGGAGTGCGTTATGTCATCGATTAAAAAGGTTGTGCTTGCCTATTCTGGCGGCCTGGATACATCCGTTATTGTAAAGTGGTTGCAACTCACTTATCAGTGTGAGGTGGTGACGTTTACCGCTGATATTGGTCAAGGTGAAGAGGTGGAGCCAGCTCGTGCCAAGGCTGAAGCCTTAGGTGTGAAGGAAATATACATCGATGACTTAAAAGAAGAGTTTGTTCGTGATTATGTCTTCCCCATGTTTCGTGCCAATGCCATCTATGAAGGTGAGTATTTACTAGGCACTTCGATTGCTCGTCCGTTGATCACTAAACGTTTGATTGAAATTGCCAATGAAACCGGTGCTGATGCGATTGCCCACGGTGCTACCGGTAAAGGTAACGACCAAGTGCGCTTTGAACTGGGTTCTTATGCCTTAAAGCCTGGGATTAAGGTGATTGCGCCTTGGCGTGAGTGGGATCTGACCTCTAGAGAAACCTTGATGGCTTATTGCGATGAGCACAATATTGCCGTTGATTTTGCCAAAGGTAAGAAAAAATCTCCTTACTCTATGGATGCCAACCTATTACACATCTCTTATGAAGGCGGCATCTTAGAAGATCCTTGGGCCGAGGCGGAAGAGTCGATGTGGCGTTGGTCGGTAGCACCAGAGCAAGCTCCAGATGCTCCACGCTATTTAGAATTAAGCTTTGCTAAAGGCGATATCGTGGCGATTGATGGTCAAGCCATGAGTCCAGCACAGGTATTAGCTGAGTTGAATCGTATCGGTGGTGAGCATGGCATTGGTCGCCTTGATATCGTTGAAAACCGTTATGTGGGCATGAAATCTAGAGGTTGTTACGAAACGCCTGGTGGAACGATTATCATGAAGGCTCACCGCGCCATTGAGTCAATTACCCTTGATCGTGAAGTGGCCCATCTGAAAGACTCGCTCATGCCTAAATACGCAGAAATGATCTACAACGGTTACTGGTGGAGTCCTGAGCGTCAGATGTTGCAAGCAATGATCGATGAATCACAGCAGTACGTATATGGTGATGTGCGCTTAAAGCTTTATAAGGGCACAGTTAGTGTGGTTGGTCGTCGCTCGGAAAACAGCCTGTTTGATGAAAAAATAGCAACCTTTGAGGAGGATGCTGGCGCTTATAATCAAAAAGATGCAGAAGGTTTTATTAAATTAAATGCATTAAGATTAAAAATTGCGGCTGCCAAGGGCCGTCATTTGTTGTAGAATGCGCTCCCAAACTGGGTGGTTCTTTATACTATCCACACAAGTTGGCTGGTTATGATTTCATAGTCAGCCAAACTCTCCAATAATAACAATCATTTTTTTGATGGATATCAAGTTAAATCATTGATGACGAGTTATTATTGTGCCTTTTGAATGGGCACATCCAAGAATATTAAGAGTTTAACCAATAGGTAAAATTATGAGCGAAGCCATAAAACAGAGTCCTGTGGCGCCAAACTATGATTATGAGGTTGTTAAGCGCTTTGTAATCATGACCATCGTTTGGGGTGTCGTTGGTATGAGCATTGGGGTATTGCTGGCTGCACAGTTGCGTTGGCCGGAGCTTAATGATCTGATTCAACCATTTACGCATTTTGGGCGTTTGCGTCCATTGCACACCAATGCGGTTATCTTTGGCTTTGGTGGTTGCGCCTTGTTTGCGACTTCTTACTATGTGGTTCAAAGGACCTGCCAGGTTAAACTCTTTGGTGGGCCTTTGGTGGCCTTTACCTTTTGGGGATGGAATGCGGTTATTGTGGCGGCTGCCATCACCCTGCCGATGGGGATTACCTCGGCTAAAGAATATGCCGAACTAGAGTGGCCTATTGATATTTTGTTGACCTTAGTTTGGGTTTCCTATGCCATTGTATTTTTTGGCACAATAGTAAAACGCAAAACGTCACACATCTATGTGGCCAACTGGTTTTATGGTGCGTTTATCGTGGTTGTCGCCATCCTACATATCGTTAATAGCGCGGCAATCCCAGTAACATTAACGAAATCTTACTCGGCTTACGCGGGTGCGATGGATGCGATGATCCAATGGTGGTACGGCCACAATGCGGTCGGTTTCTTCTTGACGGCGGGCTTCTTGGGAATGATGTATTACTTTGTACCCAAACAAGCCAATCGTCCAATCTATTCTTATCAGTTGTCCATTGTTCATTTTTGGGCGCTGATTTCTATTTATATTTGGGCCGGCGCTCACCACCTTCATTACTCAGCGCTGCCTGAGTGGGCGCAAAACTTGGGCATGGTGATGTCTTTGATTCTGTTGGCGCCCAGTTGGGGAGGGATGATTAACGGTGTGATGACCCTGTCAGGTGCTTGGCACAAGTTGCGAACCGATCCAACACTACGATTTTTGGTCGTGTCTTTGTCTTTCTATGGTATGTCGACCTTTGAAGGCCCGATGATGTCCATCAAGACGGTCAATGCCTTATCACATAACACGGACTGGACTATCGGTCACGTGCACTCCGGTGCTTTGGGCTGGGTGGCGATGATCAGTATCGGTGCGGTTTATCATTTATTGCCAGTGCTCAGCAACCGAAAAGAAATGTGGAGCGTAGGTTTAATCAATACTCACTTTTGGTTAGCCACCATTGGTATTGTGCTCTACACCGTGGCGATGTGGGTGAACGGGATTACACAAGGGTTAACCTTAGGTGCAACCAATGAAGATGGAACCTTGACCTACAGCTTTATAGACTCTTTATTGGCAAGCCAGCCGGGTAACGTCGTTCGTTTTGTAGGTGGCTTGTGTTTCTTGGTGGGGATGCTTTTATTGGCGTACAACGCTTATAGAACCCTTAGCGAAAGCAAAGAGAAGAAAAGTAGTCTTGATATGCAGCCCGCAAGTGCTTAGAGGTTAACAATGAAAAATCATGACATAGTCGAAAAAAATATTGGCCTAATGATTGTACTGGTTATATTTGCGATCAGCTTTGGTACGTTAGTAGAGATTGTTCCACAATTTTTTAACAAGGAAGTGACGGAAAAAGTCAAAGGTTTAAAGCCGTTGACAGCGCTGCAGCTTGAGGGCAGAGACATCTATATTCGAGAGGGTTGCCATGTGTGTCATACACAAATGGTGCGTCCGCTGCGAGCTGAGGTGGAGCGCTATGGTCCATACTCTCGAGCCGGTGAGTTTGTCTATGATCGACCATTTTTGTGGGGCTCTAAGCGTACCGGCCCTGATTTAGCCAGGGTGGGTGGTCGCTATAGTGATCAGTGGCATAAAGATCACTTGTATAATCCTCGAAATGTGGTGACTTGGTCTAATATGCCCGCTTTTCCTTGGTTGTACGATCGCAAGCTAGATGGTAAAGATACGGCCAAAAAAATGACGGCACTGAGAGACTACGGAAATGTTCCCTACACTGATGATGATATCAAGGGGGCGAAAGAAGCGGTACAAGGTGTGACTGAAATGGATGCCTTAGTCGCTTATTTACAGCAGTTAGGTACGGTGATTCCGAGATAATTATGCACACGACTTTACGCATTATTAGTATGTTCTTAATGTTTGCTGCCTTTGCTGCAGTGTGTTGGTGGGCCTTCTCTCCAAAGCGAAGAGGCCAATTCAGTGATGCTGCCCAACTGCCTTTTGCAGAAGAAGAAAAAACACAATCACCCAGTTCAGAGGGGAAAGGTGAATGAGTATATTTTGGAATGTTTGGATCATTGGTTTAACGAGTACTTGTTTATTATTGGTGCTCTGGGTGCTATTGGCCAATCGAAAGGTTGCCAAAAGTGATGATGAAGCTCCAGAAAATAAAACCACTGGGCATGTTTACGATGGCATTGAAGAATATGATAACCCACTACCTAAATGGTGGTTTATTATGTTCATCGCCTCCTTTGTTTTTGGAATTATCTATCTGATTTTGTACCCCGGTATGGGCTCATATCCTGGTGCATTTGGTTCAACCAATTTAAAAGAATTGGAAGAAGACCAAAAAGCGTTGAGGGAGCAGCAAAGACAAACGTTGACTTCGCGTTATGGTGAGTCGCTATTTGTGGTGGTTGCTGATGTGAAAGAAGCGATCAATAATTTGAATGCACAGAAGCAGAAAGACCCTTCAAGAGCGGATGAAATTGATAAGAAGATCGCGTCTCTTCAAGCGTCGATTGATGCTAAGTATCAATCGATTGCCGACCTGTCTAAAGATGAGCAGGCTATGAGGACGGCATTTAGAATCTTTGAAAACAACTGCTCTATTTGTCACGGTTCCGATGGTGGTGGTCAAGTAGGTTATCCAAATCTACGAGATGCCGACTGGTTATATGGCGGCAGCCCTGAAAAAATTCATGAGACTTTGATTTATGGCCGCAATGGTATGATGCCTAATTTGGGTCTAAAAGAGGAAGACGTGAATTCGCTGTCACAATATGTGTTGAAGTTATCGTTTAACGCTCGTTCTAATAAGCAAAAAGAAAAGCCAGAGTATCAATACGATAAAGCTCTAGCACAGAAAGGTCAGGAGCTATTTGCACAAAATTGTGCTAGCTGTCATGGTGGCGATGGTCGTGGTGATCAAGAGGTGGGCGCCCCCAATCTAACAGACAATATCTGGCTCTATGGCGGTAGCGGTGAAATGATTCGAACAACGCTGAGACATGGTCGCAACGGTGTGATGCCAGCGCAGGGTAAGCGTCTTGATGAATATAAAATCCATTTGTTAGCAGCTTATGTGTACAGCCTTTCAAGAGAAGGCAAGTAGGTAAGATTGACTGACTCGCAGCCGCCTGGCAATACCGATAAGGGCTCTTTAGAGCCCATTCGGTACGTTAATCTTTATGAATCCGCTGATAAAATTTACACTCGAAAAGTTACTGGATTTTATCAGCGTTTAAGGCGTTATACCGTTTGGCCATTATTGTTGGGCTTTTTGTTAATGCCTTGGTTGGTTATTGATGGCCGGCCAGCCATGTTATTTGACCTTCCCTCCAGACATTTCTATATTTTGTGGTTAACCTTTGGTCCCCAAGACGCGTTCTTCTTGGCTGGACTTCTCATTATTTCGGCGTTTGCATTATTCACAGTGACGGCACTTTTTGGTCGTGTATGGTGCGGTTTTACTTGCCCACAAACGGTGTGGACGTTGATGTTTATCTGGGTCGAGCATCTTTGTGAGGGTGATCGCAACCAAAGAATCAAGCTGGATAAGCAGGATTGGTCGTTCAATAAATTTTTGCGCAAAGGCAGCAAGCATGGCTTGTGGGTGCTGATTGCTTTTGCAACGGGCGCGACCTTTATTGGCTATTTTTACCCCATCAGAGAGTTACTGCTGGGTTTTCTGCCTTCGGTTTCAGAAGATGGTTATGTGACCTTCGGTATAGGGCCGCAGACGGCTTTTTGGACTTTGTTTTTCACGGGGATGACCTATTTAAATGCGGGTTGGCTTCGTGAGCAGGTTTGCATTTATATGTGCCCTTATGCGCGTTTTCAGTCGGTTATGTATGATCGTGATACGGTAGCAGTGCATTATGATGCAGCTAGGGGCGAGACTCGTGGTCCACGTAAATCGGGTGAAGACTATCGAGCACAAGGCAAAGGCGATTGTGTCGATTGCTCTTGGTGTGTGCAGGTATGCCCAGTCGATATTGATATTCGAGATGGTATCCAATACCCGTGCATCAATTGCGGTTTGTGTGTGGATGCCTGTGATACAGTGATGGATAAAATGAATTACCCCAAAGGTTTGATTCGTTTTACCAGTGAGGATCAGCTAGAAACGGGTAAGACTCGATTCTTGCGCCCAAGAGCCATGGGTTATTTGGCGGTGTTGCTGGTCGTGATGGGTTTGTTTACTTATCTAGTGATTGATCGGGAGCCAGTCAAACTAAGTATCAGCCGTGATCGAGCCGCTTACCAAATTCGTAATGGTGAAATACAGAATATTTATGTAGCTACGGTGACCAACTTAGATAATAGGGAGCATGTTTATCATGTCACCGTGGAGAGCGATTTGCCGATTACCATTAAAGGTAAATCCAGTCTTTTTGTTCGCAAAGGTGAGGTTGCAAAATTGCCACTGCGTTTGGCGGTCTCAGAAGATGATATCACCCAAGAACGAGTCATGATTACATTGACAGTGACCGCTGAGGACAAGCCAGAATTAAGTGCATCCAGTGAAGTCACCTTTTTAAGTCCAGGAGAATAGCGATGACACCATGGTACAGAGAGCCTTGGGCTTGGTTTATCTTATCGCCACTGATTGTGGTGGTGTTGGTTTCCACTTACACCATATATACGGCGGTCAAGAATCGAGATGATGTCGTCAATGAGGACTACTATAAAGAGGGCCGCATGATCAATGTGCATCTTGAGCAAGAACAGTTGGCCCAGTCCATGGGATTGGCAATGTCTCTCAAGGTGGATCACCAAATTTTGGAATTAGTGGTTGACCTCAACGGCCGTTTTGAATCGCTGAACAATGTGAGTATTGAATTCAGTCATCCATCAGATGCGGCTAAGGATAAGACCTTTGTGCTTGAATCCATTACCAAAAATCGCTATCGAGCGGGGCTTTTGGATTCACTGAAAGGTCGTTGGTACGTTAAAGTCAGTGGGTTAGACGATCAGGGTCGACCTTGGCGTTTGATGAAACAAGCCTATGCTATTCAGGATGTTGATAATCAGGCCGTCGTTGAGTTAATTGAACGACCCGACCCCATTGAGTCGCCTTTATCAGAAACCGATTCTCCAAGGTAAATGATGACTGAGGCTTGCTTTCATTGCAGCTTACCCATCCCCGCTGGTGAGACTTACATTGAAACTATTGGTGGGCAGCCTAGGCAATTTTGCTGCCAGGGTTGTTTGGGTGTTGCCTCAATGATTCAAGGGGCAGGCCTTGATGCGTTCTATCGTTATCGAGATACGCCCAGCCCAAAACCCGAAGATCTTGTGAGTCAATATACACTCTATGATAAGCCAGATATTGCTCGCGAGTTTGTTCATAGAGATGCTGAGGGCAATGCTCACATCGATTTATTGCTCGATAACATCCACTGTGCCGCCTGTGTTTGGTTGATAGAGAAAGTTTTATCCAAACATCCCGCATTGATTAAAGTGAGTATTAATTCTGTAACTCGTCACGCCCAAGTGGTATGGCGTGGTGACACTCCCATCAGCCAGTTAATGGAACAATTAGATCGCATTGGTTACCCCTCAAAGCCTCTGTCTTCTGTCAACCAAGCCGACGATATGGTCAAAGCGCAGCGGGTAGACTTAATGCGCATAGCGATTGCGGGTTTTGCCATGATGCAAGTGGGCATGGTGGCCGCAGCTCTTTATTTGGGTGCGGATGATCAATGGTTAACGCTATTTCGCTGGGTGAGCTTATTGGTCGCGACCCCTGTGGTTTTCTTTAGTGCAAAACCTTTTTTTGTCGCAGCATGGCGCAGTCTAAAAGTCGGTCATCTGATTATGGATGTACCCGTAGCGATTGCCATTGCTTTGGCCTATGCCGCCAGCGTTTGGGCCACCATCGCTCAAACTGGCGAAATTTATTTTGATTCCATCGCCATGTTTACGTTTTTCTTGTTGATCGGGCGTTATCTTGAAAAACGTTTGCGCGTTAGGAACGTCCAAGTTTCCTCGCGCCTAACCAGTTTATTGCCATTATTGGTGACCAAAGTCGTGTCGGATCAGCGTGAACAAGTACCTAGAGTGGCGGTTGAACCTGGTGATATTTTGCAAATTGCCGTTGGTGACACCATCCCCTGCGATGGGGTTTTACTAGAGGGACAGGCACAGGTGACCCAGGCGTGGTTAACTGGCGAGTCGGAGGTTGTATCCAAAGAACCAGGAAGCCAGCTGATGGCGGGTAGCATCAATGTTGGGCCTCCTTTGTTGATGGAGGTGAGGGCGACCGGGCGAGAAACGCGTCTTTCGGCCATCGAACGTTTGGTAAATCAATCGCAAACCTTAAAACCCTCTTGGCAGTTATTGGCTGACCGTATCGCTCGATATTTCGTGGCGGGCGTGTTGATCACTGCCACCTTAGTGTTTTCCGTTTGGTATTTCATCGAGCCGGCTCATGCTCTTTGGGTGACGTTATCGGTTTTAGTCGTGACGTGCCCCTGCGCATTATCACTGGCGACTCCGGCGGCAGTGACGGCATCGCTCAATGCTTTGCAGCAGAGAGGCGTTCTGATTGTTAAAGGCCATGTATTGGAAACCTTGGGAAAAATCAAAACCATTGTGTTTGATAAAACGGGAACATTAACCAATGGGTTTCCTCGCGTCGCCAACATTCATTGCTTGGCGGATGTGGGCGAGCAAGATGCCTATGATATTGCCTGTGCTTTGGAGCAGGGTAGCAGTCATCCGATTGCGCGAGCCTTTGAGACGGATGTGACCTTAAAAGTGACTCAAAGAGAGCAGTTGACAGGCCAGGGTGTAGCAGGTGTGATCGATGGCCGCAACTATCGGCTGGGTAAGCCCAGTTTTAGTGGTGCCCAAGGTATTGATTCTGGCGTTGTCTTAAGTCGTGATGGTGAGCCAATTGCTCATTTTGAATTGGCTGAAACTCTCAATGAGGGTGCTCATGAATTGGTGTCGGAACTTCGAGCCATGGGTTATGACTTGGCAATGCTTAGTGGCGATAGTCACAAAGCGGTGATGGCCGTTGCTAATGAACTTGGAATTTCTAAAGCGACCGCTAACGCAAGTCCCGAAGATAAAACCGCAGAGATTGGCCGCTACCAAGAGCAGGGCGCGGTGTTAATGGTGGGCGATGGTATTAATGATGCGCCGGTGTTGGCGCTAGCTGATATTTCCATTGCCATGAGTGGCGCTTCGGATCTCGCAAAAACCCGCGCCGATTGTGTGTTGCTATCAGAGGACTTATTATTGGTGATGACCTTGCTCAAGCAAGCAGAAAAAGCTCGGCGTTTAATCGCTCAGAACATCACCTGGGCTTTGTCGTATAACACCTTAGCGTTGCCACTAGCCGCCCTGGGTATTGTTCCGCCATATCTAGCGGCAGCGGGGATGTCATTGAGCTCTCTTGTTGTGGTGTTCAATTCAATTAGGTTGTATCGATAATGCAAAGTATTTACCTGTTGATTCCCATCGCCATTTTATTTGTCATCGTCGCCTTAGGGGTGTTGTATTGGGCGATTAATAATGGTCAGTACGATGACTTGGACACCGAGTCTAAACGTATTTTGTTTGATGACGATGCAGATGATGACTGAGCTGTTGCTCGCGGCTTTCACCATGGGTTTAGTGGGGAGTACTCATTGCATTGGCATGTGCGGGGGCATCATTGGTGCATTGTCATTGGGTGTGAGCGCTAAGCGGCGCATTTATCGTTTTTTAATTATTCTTAGTTACAATTTAGGGCGTTTATTAGGCTATGTCACCATCGCATTGGTGGTGACTTGGGCACTGTTGCCTTTAAAGGATTGGACGGGTGTCTGGCTACCACGAGTTTTGGCGGGTGTAGTTACCATTATGGCTGGCTTATACATCGGCGGCTGGTGGATGGGCTTGCGTAAGCTGGAACATCTCGGTCAATTTGTTTGGCGTTACCTTCAATCTATCGCTCAGCGTTTGATGCCAGTTACATCCATTGCTCAAGCGCTCGCACTGGGTTTTTTATGGGGTTGGCTGCCTTGCGGCCTAGTTTATGCGGCATTAACTATGGCCGTAACCGCTCAAGATCCACTCTATTCAGCACTGGTCATGTTGGCTTTTGGTTTAGGTACGTTGCCTGCTGTATTGCTCAGTGGCCTCATGGCGCAGCAATTAAAAAAATGGCTTCAAAAACCTTGGATGCGTTCTATATTTGCTATAATTATGATATGTCTGGGTGCATTAACGATTGTGTATGCGCTGCCAGAGCAAGGCGGTCATGATCATCACCACCATCATTAGCGAGCAATCAACATGGCTTTAGAACCCACCCCCTTAGTCGATGAAGTCACGCAATTAATGGATGACATTAGTATTTTTGGTGGTTTAAATCCAGAGCAGGTTGATACTTTGCTCGGCCTTATGGAATCCGTGTCTTGTCCAAGAGGGCATATTATTTTCTCCCAAGGCGCTCCACCGACAGCGATGTACATTATTTTGAAAGGTTGTGTGCAACTGTTTTTTGAAATCAATGGTAAGAAACTTGCGAAAGTGAATTGGGGGCCAGGAGCGTGCATTGGAATGACCGCCGTTTTAGGGATTCAAGCTCATGCCGGCACAACCATGGCTCTTGAACCGTGTCATTTGTTGCGCTTTACTGGCGAAAAGCTCATGGGTGTTTTTGAAGAGGACAAAGATTTATTTAGCCGAGTGATTTTAAATATGGCTCGCGATGCCAGCCGCCGCTTACACCAGACAGACCAACAAATCATTGAGCATATGGCTGCTAATCCAGAAATGCTATCCTTGTTACTGGGCGATATCGTCGATTAAGGCGCGCAATTTTCTGCACCTTCATCCGTCCACTTCAATACCTGAAACTGCCCATCGTACTCACTCGCAAAACCATCTTCTGCTTTGGGTTCTATGCCGCCAATAACAGTGATGGGTAATGCTTGATAAGGCTCTAGGCTATTTTGAGCATAGTATTTTTGTAACTCCTGAAGCACTGGTTCTTCGCCGACCACCCACAACACTTGGTCGGGGTGGTCGCAAAGTTGTACGGTATTGACTTCGTGCCCATAGACATAGAGTGCCCGGTAAGATGGATCAGCGAGACTGTTAAAGGCCGCGAGTAACGATAAGCTTGGGATCAACAATTTAAACATTGATAACCGTTGTTGGGTTGATGCTACTGTTGTTTTCATTATGAATCCTAATATGAACGTGATTGGTGATACCATTTGGGTAACGTCTTTGTAAGCTTTTCGCTTTACCGATCGGGCTTAAGCCAGCAATAACGAGTTTACCAACGATATTGTGTTCTGGCTCCAAATACCAAACTTTACATTGGTAGCCGTTGCTCGCGACAATTTCAACACCAGACAGAGTGTCGGCATCGACCCCACTCGTGTAGGGTTTAGAAATCCTTGTGACTATGCCTGACATAGGAGCCACAACCATTTGATTAGGCCTTGCGATGTAGTCACAGCCATCGTGTGAGCGGTGCCCTCGAGGGGCATTATAATGCCCAAAGCCATAATTATCTTGTTGGCGTATTGCTTGCCCGGTAGGGTTGGCAAATTGAGTTGGCCAGAGCAAATTAATAAACCAATCTCGAGGTCTTATGGTGCCATTAAATGGCACCACTAACGGTGTTCTTTGGTGAGCGATGGCTTGGTCTAAAGCCGCCTGAGTGACAGGCCCAAACTGACCATCGACTCTAATTCGCTTAGCAAAAGTAGGTGGAGGTTTTATGGGATTTAGCAAAAAGAAATGATCGAATCTGGCGTTTAAAAGAGATTGAAGAGTGATGATATCACGGTACTGGTTTGTACCCTGTGTTCCAACTGAGAGAGAAAGCATTCCATTAATCCTTTTCAAGTGTCTTGAAGGAGCTATCTTTCCATAAGATAGCTCGCAGTGCAATGTTAAAAATCGATAAAACGCATAGATAGGTCGATGGCTTTACAATCTTTCGTTAATGCGCCAATCGAAATAAAATCGACGCCAGTCTCGGCGATGGGCACCAAGGTAGACGAGTTGACATTGCCTGAGGCTTCCAGCTTGCAAGGTACATCATAATGTTGATTACGTTTGACGGCCGTGGTCATATCGTCCATCGAAAAGTTATCCAGCATAATAATATCGGCATGATGAGTGAGCGCTTGTTCAAACTCATCTAAGTTTTCCACTTCAATTTCGACGGGCTTATCTTTATACATCGCCTTGGCTTGCTCGATGGCTTGGGCAATACCACCACAAGCGGCAATATGATTTTCTTTAATTAAAAAAGCATCGTAAAGCCCAATACGATGATTGTGGCAACCACCACACGTGACTGCATATTTTTGAGCGAGCCTAAGGCCTGGAATGGTTTTGCGGGTATCGAGTATTTTAACTTGAGTGTGGGCAACCCTATTGGCGTAGTGTTGGCAAGTAGTGGCGGTGCCGGAAAGTAGTTGCAAGTAGTTGAGAGCAGCGCGCTCGCCGGTCAGTAAAGACCGGGCATTACCCGATAGTGTAAATAAAGTGCTATTGGCGGCCACTTGCTCGCCGTCGGCCACTTGCCAGTCGATCTCAACCGATTCATCAATTTGTTTGAAGACTTCATTAACCCAGGCGGTACCCGCAATGGTGCAATCTTCCCGAGTGATGACTCGGGCGCGAGCGGTCTTTGAAGCGGGTATCAACGCAGCCGTTATATCACCGCTGCCAATATCCTCCGCAAGCGTTAGGCTAACGTGTTGCTTGATGTGTTCATCTAGACTCTGGGAAGACATTACGCACCCTCAAAAAGCACTCATACTAACTCAGAAGCCCGTGGCAGTAAATTAGCTGCTCTTTTCATTGGGTAAAAAATAGCGATAATAGAGCGCTATAAGATAATTGGGGTTATAAGATGAAAAGTTTACTTGCGCTGCTAATACTTGGCTTATTTTTGATGTCTGCCAATGCC
>CAXQRU010000113.1:0-10300 GCA_964226685.1 Polaribacter sp.
GTTCACTAAGGTTTTGTTCTTGTTTTTCTTGCCTTTGCTTCTTTTTGTAGTTTTTTGAGTTTGTTGAAGGCGAGAGAGATGCTCACCCCCATTCTCTCAACAGCTTGGGCGAGCATGCCAATCTCGTCTCCGCGATCTGAGGCGGCAATCTGCATATGCAGTTTTCCGCGACTGATGTCATTGGCAATGTCCGTCAATTGTTTTATGGGTTGGGAGATTCGTCTCGCCAAAAACCAGGCTAACAATATACTCAGCACGATGGTGCAAACGAGTACAATTAAGGTGTTGCGCTTGGTAGAGATTACCGCATTGTAGGCTTCATTGTAATCTTGAACAACGATCAAACGCCAGCCTTGATTAACCGTTTGGGTGTAGGCTACTTTTTTGGTCGTATCTTTGCTTTCGGTGCCTTCTTCTGCATAATCTCCTTCCTCAAAAGTGAGTTGGCCCTTATCAATGCCTTTGGCGACGACAGGGTGAGAGCTTAGGTTTTTAAGCTGCTCCTTGATTAAATCCGATTGTCCATGAGCAATGACTTTATTGGTGTTGTCCAGCAATATCGCATAGCCAGTTTCTCCAATGCGGGTGTTGCTGACGATATCTGACATGCTGGTCAGGGTCATGCCCATACACAAAGCGCCATAGTTTTCGGCATCTGGTGCTTTTTTAAGGCGAGCACATAAAATGAATACCGGCTTATTGATGGTTTTGCTTAAGACGACTTGGTAGCCAAAATCACGTTGTTGCACCTGTTTAAAATAGTCTCGATCACCGCGAAAGTGCGCTTTAGTGCCATCTTCTTTGAGAATGGGCTGGTCATCGCTGCGTGCGGTTTTGTAGCCATCACCACCGATGGCATAGACTAAATAAGTCCATTCATAGGTACCAAGAATGGCATCTAGTATGGGTTTTTGTTGTTCCTCAATGCCAGATTGTATCTGTTTGAGTTGAACATGCTCACGCAGAACCCTCAAGTTCAAATCTGTCCAATTATTGATTTCTGTGGCGAGTAGGGCACTAGTATCTTGTAAGTTTTTCTCAACATTTCGCTCCATCTCTTCCTGGAGTCGCTCTGTATTGAGATATAACATGACAGAAATAGGTAGGATGACAATGACAATGATGCCAATTAGAATTTTGGGAAATATTGTCATTCCGCTGCTTTTGGTATTGATCTCAGCCATATGTGACGACCTTAATTATTGTTTTTTCTTGATTCAATATATTCAACCCGCCCACTACTGATACGATAAATGACGTAACTTCCAGTATAGAATAAAATTCAAACTTTTGGTGGCCCATGGGTGGTTTAGATGGGCGCTATAATTCACATTTGAAAAGCTTACCTCAAAATGCGGTTTAATTTAAGACTAGGGCTGCATAAAAACGAATCTTTTTGAGTCGTTGACTGGTTGGTTTGCCCTAAAGTGGTGCAAAATTACGGTTTTCTCTCCGCTAGAAGTCGAAGTTGTTCTTCGGTTGCAGGGAGTTGGTAGCGGTTTTTCCATTCCTCATAAGGCATTCCATAAATGGCTTCTCTCGCTTGGTCTTCTGAGAGCGCAATTCCTTGCTCATCGGCTGCACTTTTGTACCATTTGCTAAGGCAGTTTCGGCAAAAATCCGCTTGAATCATCAAATCGATATTTTGCACGTCGTGCCTTTCTCTTAGGTGGCTCACTAGGCGTCGAAAAGCGGCGGCTTCAATTTGAGTTTGTTCGTCAGTGGTCATTATTGCTCCAATTCAATTACGTTAATCTCATCACCGTGGGAAACCTTGGTGTGCGGGGGGATTTCAGCTAAGGCGTTGGCCCAGTTCAGTGATGATAAAACACCTGAACCTTGGTGTTGAAATTTGTGTGCCTGTCCTTGGTCATCAATTTGAACTCGAAGGTATTGTTGTCGTTCATTGCTGGTTTCGTTAAACAGCGCTTTGGCAGGTCTTCGTTGTTGGGCCAGAGACTCACCCCTCATGCTGTGAATAAAGGGCTTTACGAATAGGTAAGCCGTTACAAAAGCCGATACCGGGTTACCGGGTAAACCAAAGTAGGGTGTTGTTTGAATGCGCCCAAAGGCCAGCGGTTTGCCTGGCTTCATTGCAACTTTCCATTGCTGTAGTTCGCCCACTTCACAAACGGCTTGTTTGAGTAAATCGGCGGCGCCCACGGAAACGCCGCCAGTACTGATGATCATATCGTATTCGCTGGCCGCTTTGAGTGCGTTCACCAGAGAATTGAGATCGTCGTTAATATTGTCAAAAAATAGGGGTATGCATTGCCATTGTTTGAGTAACTCGCCGATCAAGAAGCGGTTGGAGTTATAAATTTGTCCCGGGCTAAGGGGGTTTCCAGGCAGTACCAGTTCGTCGCCGCTGGTTAGTATGGCAATGGTTAAGGGCTTGTGTACGCGGACTTGTTCAATACCCGCTGATGCCAATAAAGCAATGGCGGCGGGTGTGAGTGGTTGGCCTTTGGGGAGCAGCACTGAGCCTTGGTTCAGTTCCTCGCCTTGCTTGCGGATATGTTGTCCTTTTGTTGGGCTTTCCTTGATGATCACAAACCCATCTAGAACCTCAGTATCTTCTTGGATGACGACCGTATTGGCACCTTTTGGAATCATCGCTCCGGTAAATAATCTTGCGGCGGTACCTGCCTTGTGAGGCGGTGCAGAGTAACCGGCGGCGATGGTCTGACTGATGGCTAATTGAAAGGGCGGCTCACCTTGGAGATCTTCATAGCGCAAGGCAAAACCGTCCATGGCGCTGTTTGCAAAAGGCGGTAGATCGATTGGGCTTGTCATATCTTCGGCGAGCGTTTTTCCAAGAGCACTCTCAATATTGATGGTTTGCAATTCGGCGAGCGGTTTGGCTTGTTGAAGAATCGAGGCTAAGGCCTCACTAACGCTTTGCATTGAGCATTCCAACAAAGTTGCAGGGCTTATGGGTGGCTTCGAGTTGC
This sequence comes from Polaribacter sp., assembly GCA_964226685.1. Lineage (GTDB taxonomy): Bacteria > Pseudomonadota > Gammaproteobacteria > Pseudomonadales > Cellvibrionaceae > CAXQRU01. The sequence goes on from CAXQRU010000113.1 coordinate 2,955, forward strand.
TCCGCTAGAATGGTTTCCCAGGCGGTTTTACAAGCGTTGGTCGAGCCAGGCAAGCAAAAGATAATACTTTGGTTGGCGATGCCGGCAAGTGCTCTTGATTGAATGGTTGAGCTGCCAATGTCTTCATAGGAAATCGCCCGAAACAGCTCACCAAAGCCATCGATACTTTTATCAAATAACGGCGCAAGCGCTTCTGGGGTGCTATCGCGCTGAGAGAAACCAGTGCCGCCCGTTGTGATGATCACTTGAATGGTGGGGTTGGCAATCCATTGGCTGACAGTCGCTCGCAATTGGTAAATATCATCTTTGCAAATTTCTCTAGCGGCAAGCTGATGGCCCGCTTGTTCAATGGCAGAGGCTAGCCAGGCTCCCGAGGTATCGGTGTCAAGGTTGCGAGTATCGGAAACGGTGAGGAGGGCGATCTTAAGGCTCATAAGGCATAAATACTTTTAGGTTGTTAACGTAAAACTGCTCGATGGTATTTCGAGTGTTGTTGGCGAGTTCATCAAATAGTGCTTGGCCTTTGTCGTCGATCAGCAGCAAGCTATACACATTGTCTGGCGCTTCTTCATCATCCAGCAGGATTTCAAAGCCTTCGGTTTCATCAGCGAGTGCCTGCCAGGTTGCTTGGTCAATCAAAATATAGCTTTCTCTTGCCAAAGCGACTCGTAATGAGTCGGCCATGCCGGTGCCGGTATTCACTTTCTGGGGGTAGTCTGTGATGTTGGATTTTTGCCAGATATTGTGCTCAAACTGGTGCGTGCCGCTACCATCGGCGCGCGAGACAAAGCTTGCTTGGCGTTGGGCGATCTTTTTAAACGCTTCATCAAACGTCAGTGATGTGGCTACGTGGGCCGGATCTTCTTTTGGGCCAACGAGCAAAAAGCGATTTTTCATTAAGGGCTGTTTTTGTTTGGCAACGCCCTCATCCAGCAGTGATTGTTCGCCCTTGGGGTGGTGGCTGATAATCACATCCACCTCGCCATCTCGGCTGAGCCTGTGAAGTTGCCCGCTTGGGCTTACAAGAATCCTTAAATCAGGGTGTTTTTGCAGTAGGGCTGGCGAAAGAGTTTTGAGTAAGCCCGAATCTTGGATGGTGGTACTCACCCCGAGTGTTAAGGGCCGCTGCTGGGACTCATTGCTTTCAGAACAGCCTAGCACGAGCGCGCAAATCAAAATTAACCAAAAGCCAAAGCGCATATTATGCCTCTTGATGATGGGGGGAGGATAGGAGTCTACCACTATCTAATGTGAACACATAGTCAGCTAGGCCATCATAGATTGGTTGCTCATGACCCGTCATGATCAAGGTGGCGCCATGGTGTTTGAGATCGATCATGAGTTGGTGAAGTCGTTTTCTCACAGTAGGGTCTAAGTTGGCGTAGGGTTCATCGATCAAATAGATGCTGGCGCCGATGGCTTTAGCTCTGGCAAAGGCCACCAGTTGTTGCTCACCGGTTGAAAGCTCAGTGGCTGGCCGGTCGGCCCAGGATTCAATGCCAGCCCAAGCGAGAGCGTCCTCTGCGTGTTTACGCTTATTTCGCGGCAATAGCGCCAGCAAATTATTGAGCACGCTGCGCTTTAATAAAACGGCTTGAGTGGGTAGCCAGGTGATCTGCGGCGGTTTTGGTGGACATCGCCAGTGTAGCTCGCCAGAGGCCACTCGAAGCCCGGCGATCACACTAAGCAAGAGGCTCTTGCCAGAACCGTTTGGCCCAATGATGGCGTAAGCACCTGGTTTGGTGATTTGCAAATTGATGGCGTCAAGACACAGGCGGCCATTTAATGTGAGAGAAATTTCATTGAGAACCAGCGGCCAGTAACTCATGATTTTTTCAGCCAGTGTGAAAGCAGAGTAACGCCAAGTGCAATGAGCATCAACACCACGCCCAGAGCGATGGCCAATTCAAGATTACCTTGTTGAGTTTCCATGGCAATCGCGGTGGTCATCACTCGCGTTTGATGCTCTATATTGCCACCGACTATCATCACCGCTCCAATTTCGGCGATGGCCCGACCAAAAGCAGCTAGGCTGACTGTGGTTAAGGCGATACGCGAATCCTGCAGCAGCAGTGTCATTTGTCGAGTTTTACTGGCTCCAAGCATTTGCAATTGTGGCCCCAAATATTGCCAGCGTTGATGCAAAATTGGATACGATAAAGCAATGATTAATGGGGTGATTAATATCACTTGGGCCATAATCATAGCGGTGGGGGTATACAATAATCCCCATACACCTAAAGGGCCATTGCGAGCTAATAACAGGTATACCAGAAGTCCAACAACCACGGCCGGTTGTGCCATTAAGGTATCGCAAATAACGCTGAGTAATCGCCTCCCTTTAAATGATTGAGTGGCCATGACATAGGCGATGGGAAGACCGATGACTAAGGCAATTAAACACGCCGATAAGCTGACTCTTAGTGAAAGGCTGATAATTTCAAATAGTGATGAATCCACTAAGGCTTCTAATAAATGGCTGAGTGAATCCATTAGCCGCCCGTGCTATTCATAAATCGAAGAATTTGTACGGGTTCGCTGTGATTAAATTCGTGTTGTTTAGGTTTTAGAGCAATCGCCTGCTCGATAGCCTCGGTTAATTTCTCGCTATTGCCTGGGTTAGCTCGTAAAATTTTTCTAAGATCTACGCTATTTTCTTGGCCCAAACATAATAATAATTTACCCTGCGGAGTGACCCGTACTCGATTACAGCTAGAGCAAAAATTATTGCTCATAGGTGAGATAAACCCCACAGTGGATTGATGATTTGCGAGGCGAAAAACCCGCGCTGGGCCGGCGGTGGCGGGTGTGCTTATTGGGTGCAGCTCAAAGTCCTGATTAATAATCTGAGCGAGTTGTTCTGAGTGGATAAGTTCATCGCCGCGTTCATGATGACTAATGTCGCCAAGCGGCATTTCCTCAATGAAACTAATATCCAATTGTTGTTCAATCACAAAATCCAATAAGCGCTTAATGCTCGATAGGTTGATGGATTTTAATAGTACGGTATTAATTTTTACTCGAATACCACAAGCTTGAGCGTGGGCGATGCCATCAAGCACAGCGTTAAGATCGCCAAAGCGAGTCATGGTTGTAAACTCTTGAGAATCAATAGAGTCTAAACTGACATTAATTTTAGAAACGCCGGCATTGGCCAGTGCGCGTGCATACTTTGATAAGTGAGTGCCGTTCGTGGTCAAAGTTAATTCTCTAAGTTTTGGGTGTTGACCCAGGCGCTCAAATAGCTCAATGATATTGTTGCGAATTAGGGGTTCACCGCCGGTAATCCGAATTTTCTCTACCCCTAGTTGGATAAACGCTTCTGCGATGCTGGTTAACTCCTCCAAGGTGAGTACCTGGGCCTTTGGCAAAAACTTCATGGACTCGCTCATACAATAGACACACCGCAAATCGCAACGGTCAGTTACCGACAGTCGGAGGTAGTTGATTTTGCGTTTAAAGCCATCTATTAGCATCGATAATCGTATCTCGAGGAGGCCAGTGCGAGAGTGTAACACGGCCTAAAACATATTGATTATCTATTGGAGTGTGTAGGGTGCAAAATGTTCCCGGCCTAAAACTCATTTTATGATGACATTTTACGGTGCTTCAGCTCTATACCCAAGCGCGAAATATTAAAATTACCAAATGCTGTGAAAAAGCAACTGATGTTCAGGCACAAACAGAATAAAAGTATGGTTGCTATCTTCAAGTCTCGAGTAATAAGAGCCCTCTGAACGCAATGCCTCCCAATAGATAGAGTGATATGGATCAACCTTATCGGGGGCGTCTAGAAAACAGGTCACTCCCTGCTCAATGGCATTGTACATAGCTATATCAATCCCCTCATATTCATCGGTTAAAAATTCTGAAGGAATAGGTGTTTTCTGCCAAGCTTTATAGTGTTGTCCTTGTGCCTTGCTAAACCTAAAATCGTCCGAATTACGCGTAAAATGGTCATGAGAACCTTGAGTTATTTTAATCGTTGATGCGTAACACGAAGGGAATTTTTCTGCCACATAAATGACCTCTTCCGTCTCAAAGGCATCAGGAACATTCTCAATGCTTGATGACATCATTGAGTCACAAGCCGACAATAGAGGAAGTAGCAATAGCAACTGCTTCATCGCCGCTGTTTAACCTCTAAAAATGTACCCATACCAGTATATTCAATAAGGATTCCACCTGGATGAACATTATAGTGGGAAGGGCCAAACAGGGTTTGAACAAATGGATTAACCACCTTTGCAAAACCATGATCTGATGCAAAGTCCCACTGGTCATCCGTCAAAAAAACATACCCTCGAACCTTATATTCTGTAGGAGTGATAATGAAGGTGGTTCTATCTGGCTTTAACGTAAAGCCAGTCGTACCATATACATACATTTCATCAATTCCACCAGGTAGGCCTCCGCCAGGGTAAAGTGATGGCCTAATTTTATGAGGTCTCTTCTTCTCAAGATTAAATTTTTTAACAATATCCAACACCCCATATGAGCCAGGAGGTAAGTCGTATTCTCCACCCAGAAAGCCTTCAACGATAGGGAAATCGGTCAATTTCAATTGACGCCCAAAACCGTATACCATAACCTGTTGGCGAGGCATACGAATGACAATCTGCTTGTCAGCATCAATCTTTATATCGTGATTATAGCCCTGAGGATAACTTTTCTGTAAATGTTTGGGTTCAAATGGGGCTAACTCGTAGGGTGAAAATGGCTGAAAGTATTCAGCAAAATTATTCATCACTCCGCCGTTTAAGTCTGAGAAAAAGTCACACTCCCAAACCATCGTTCTGTCCGTCTCACCAATGTAACGCCATGCCATATCCTTGCTCTCCGATAAATATAAATAGCTACATGTTAACACTGAAGAGATAACAAAATACAGCGATCACTCAAGCAGGCAGCAGTTTCATAGATGATATTATGTGCAGCACAGCGTTGCTTACTCAATGCTTGAGTAAAAAGAAGCCTGTTCTATTAATGAGTGCCGTATTGATCGGAGTCAACGCCGACCCTAAAACTGATACTTCACTCGGAACCCATATTCCCTAGGCCTTGCGTAATTGACCTCGGAGGCGCCAAACTGGGCCTTATCTGAAGATCCGCTGATATAGTAGCGTTTATCGGTGGCATTGGTGACAAAAGCTTGCAGCGTCCAGTCTTCCTCGATGCTGTACCAAGTTCCGGTAATGTCGAGGGTAGTGAAGCCACCCTGGGCGATGTCATCGGTATTGAGCGCATCGTTGTAGACTTTGCTTTTGTAACGAAGCAGGGCTGATAATTCCCAGTCGCCACTGTCACTGAACCAAAGGTAGCTGGGTTTTATATGAGCATTCCATTTTGGCGTTCGTACTAAGGATAAATCTTTAGTTAAAAATGTATCAGCATCTAAGCGGGTGTATTTTGCATTCAGATAGCCAATGCCTGCACTTAACGAAAAAGGCGAATCGCTTTTATAATCGATTGAGAGTTCGGCGCCGTTAATGCGTGCTTCGGCGGCATTGGCAATTTGTGGGATAACCCCAGCCACCAGCACGGTAAATTGCATGTCCTCGTAATCGGTAGTGAACACGCTGGCCTCTAGGCTAAGTGTGTCATCCAATAATTTGGTTTTAAGTCCTGCTTCAATAGTGGTGGCAAATTCAGGTTCGAATTTATCAACAGGGCCAGGAAAAACTTGTCGGCCATTGTAGCCACCACTTTTAAAACCTCGGCTGGCTGTGAGGTAGGTAAACACACCGTTATCAAAGGTATAGTCCACGCTGGCCATGGGTGAGAGGTTAGTCCAGTCATCCGAGTCTGTGCCTTGAGTGATGATAAAGCCATTGGTCAGGCGAGTATCGACCGAAAAAGTTTTTTCCTCAAAAGTCGCTCTAATTCCAAAAGTGACGTTGGCTTTTTCAGAAAGTTGATAAATATTTTGGGTAAACACCGCATAGCTTTTTGTATCGATATCATTGTTAACAATAAAATCTAAGCCAACGGATGTGTCTGAAAATAAAAAACCATCGGTGCGGTTGTGGCCAGACTCTTCAAAATAATAAAGGCCCACTAACCAGTCGAGCCGATCTTCAAGGGCATTACCTTGAAAGCGCAGTTCTTGACTGAATTGATCCTGATCATCAGTATTAATACTGTGGCCGTATTGGACGGGGGAGCCATCAGGATCTCTAGCGTAGGTGGCATCTAAGGTTCTATAGCCACTGATGCTGGTGATTTCACCCCAAGTTGTTCTGTGAGTTGCCGTCAAAGAAAAACCGGTAACATCGACATCATCTTGGCTTGGGCCAGTTTGATAGGTAGTGAATGGATCATTGGTCAGCCAGCTAGCATCCCAAGCGACGGGTGCCTCGGCGTTAAACGTGGTATTGGTTGGAGTCACCACAAACGTTCGTAAATGTTGCGCAATGGCTTCTTGGCGCTGATGAGTGCGATCAACCGTCGCAAAAATATCGGTAGTCTCATTGACTTGCCAAGTGAGAACGCCTTTACCCGTTAAGCGGTCAATATCACCGAGCCAGACATCGTCATAGAGCCTGTCCACATAGCCATCTCTATTTTCGCTTAGAAAGCTTAATCGGCCTTGCACATTGTCGCGTAAACTGCCCTCTATGCTGGCCCCAAAATCGTGGCGATGGTAGGAGCCTGTGGTAAACACTAACTCGCCCCCAGGGATAGCGCTGGGCTTGCGCGAGAAGGCTTGAATGGCGCCACCAATACTATTTTTTCCAAACAACGTGCCCTGTGGGCCATTGAGAATTTCAACGCTCTCCAAATCACCCGCTTTTAAAACCCCACCAATAGAGCGAGCAATATAAACGCCGTCGAGATAAATGCCGATGGCTGGGTCGGTCGTCAGTAGAAAATCATTTTGCCCAATGCCTCGAATATAAACCGAGGCCGCATTGCTGGAGCCGGCAAAGGGCGCCGTAGTGATGAAGTCGACGTTGGGCGCCTCTTTGGCAATGTCGCTAATATCATTGACAATGGGGTTTTGGAGTGTTTCTTTCTGAAATGGCGTGATAGAAATCGGAACTTGCAAAGTATTTTCGGCGCGTTTTCTTGCTTTTACCACAATCTCCGAGTAATCGTCTGCCGCGGAAACCGACGTTCCAATACAGAGGATGGTTAAGGAGCTGAAAAGTTTCTTAAGCATGATTGGTGCCGTTATAATATTAATAAAAAGTGTAGCATGCTCGTTAGGTTACTCATAACAACTGGCGCCGTATTATACCTAATCAATTTTTTTGCGGCACTGTTTTCATAAAAGCATTTACACTACTGTAATTTTTAGCGTAGACTGCAGTTAATTATTGAGAGATCGGAAGAGCACACGTCTG
>CAXQRU010000114.1:0-49872 GCA_964226685.1 Polaribacter sp.
TCTCGCTCACCATAGGCAGTGACCACATAGCGAAATCCAGAGGACAGGCGTTCGTGAATCACTGCCTCTACGGGAATTAAGTCATTTTCCTCTAAAAACTGGGTGGTTAACTGCAAGTGACGGCTTTTTTGGGTGCGCAATTCTTGATTGAAATGGGGGTTGGGGGTAAATGGGCTTTTGGCCAGTGGCATTTCTGGCTCAGGTAGCTCACTATCACCTTGAAAGTAGGCACTATTATCGGCACTAATGCTTTCCAGTGGATTGGAACCATTATTGTTCAAAGCGCTCAGCGTGGTACCTGAGGGCATCGATAGCTCTGGCAGGTCTACCCCTTGGAGGATGCTGCCTGCTGCATCAGCGACTGGCCCTGTCGGGTCGATATCGGCTAATTTAGCTTGGGCGGCTGCCAATGTTTGGTCGGGTAGAGTTCTCAGTTGCTGGCCAACGTGGTGGCTGATGGCTGCGGATGGGTCTAGTTCGCCCATAGCACGTCCTAAGACTTGTTTGCCTTGCTCAGAAAGATTGGATTGGCTTAGGGTTTGGTCTAGGGCGCCATAGACGGCGTCATTCAGGCCTGCTTGCTCAAAGGCGTCTTGTATGTGATCTGTGGCGCGCTCGGCTGGGTTGTCAACATTGGCGCTATACGCCTCAGACACCGCAGATTGTATGATATCTGCAGGCTTTAAAAGCTCAACTTGGCTTTTGATCGCTTTTTTTATCGCGCCAGATATGTCTGTCATGACAGTCCGTTCCTGTTCGTCAATTAGTGTCGTGCACTGAGCATGATAACGGATGTCAGCTAATGCAGCAAGAACCTCAAAATCTTTTTTGGCTAGGCTGTGTCGTTGCGGTTGGCAAACTCGTCGGTGGCCTTGATGAGTGCATCGAGTATGCTCGGTTCTTTTGACGAGTGCCCGGCCTCTCGAATGATATGCAGCTCAGAAGATGACCAATGGCGATGCAGTTCAACGGCATTATCCAAAGGGCATACCATATCGTAACGCCCATGAATGATGACTCCAGGGATATGATCAATTTTGGCCATATTCTCGATGATGGCATTTTCGGGCATAAACATACGGTTGATAAAATAGTGTGCTTCGATGCGAGCCAGTGGTGTGGCAACGCGAGGGTCTGAAAAGTGTTCAACCACTTCGCTGTTAGGTCGAAGGGTGGCGCATTGAGCTTCCCACAGTGACCAGTGTTTGGCGGCATTCATTTGCTCAATTTCGTTGCTGCTGGTCAGCAGTTGGTAATAGGCTCTGATCATATCATTGCGAGCACCTGGCGCAATGGGTTTGATGTAATCTTCCCAGTAATCAGGAAAGATCATGCTGGCGCCGCTTTGATAGAACCAATGCAAATCTTGTTGTCGACATAAAAAGATGCCGCGTAATATCATGGCGATGACAGCGTCAGGATGGGCTTGCGCGTAAAGTAGGCTCAGGGTTGAACCCCAAGAACCGCCAAAGAGTAGCCATTTTTCAATGCCTAGCTCATGCCGTATGGCTTCAATGTCACCAATTAAGTGCTCGGTGGTGTTGGCTTCTAAGTCAGCGTGGGGTCTTGAGCGTCCGGCGCCTCGCTGATCAAAAATAATGATGTGGTATTGCTCGGGGTTGAAAAAGCGTCGATCATCGGCACTTGCGCCCGCGCCGGGGCCGCCGTGAAGAAAAAGAACGGGTATGCCGTTTGGGTTGCCTGACTGTTCAACGTACAATTCGTGGTGGTCGCGTTTGAGATAAAAATGGTGGTTCGGTTTAATAGCAGGGTAGCATTGTTGCATCAGAGTGCCTCTATAAATTCAACCGTAATCTGTAAGGAACATCTGATCAAGTCTAGCGCGCCTCTGGCCTAGCCGGTTTGTTCGAGATCTAGGTACATCGATGATGCAGGAGCAAATCATCGTGTGAACTTCTTGCTAAGACTAAGGCCATTAGACTGCGAAGTCCGCCTTGCCTATGAACGTTTTGGACTCACGCAGAGGCTGGCTAGACTTGATCAGATGTTCCTTAACTTTGACTCAGAGGTTTGGCTTTGTCAAACTGAATCACAGGCTTATTCACTTTATTTGAGGTTATATTTAATGCGCGTTCGATGTCAGTGGTGTAGCGATGATCCTTTATATCAAACCTATCATGATCTGGAGTGGGGTGTGCCATGTTTTGATGATCAAACCTTGTTTGAGTTTATCATTTTGGAGGGGGCGCAAGCGGGTTTGTCGTGGATTACCGTATTAAAAAAGCGTGAGCGTTATCGCCAGCAATTTGCGGGGTTTGATCCAGAGCAGGTGGCGCGTTTTGATGAGAAAAAAGTTCAGCAGTTATTACAAGATCCTGGAATCATTCGCAATCAGTTAAAAGTTCGCAGTGCAATCAAAAATGCTGGGGCTTTTTTAGCGATTCAGGAGAAGCAAGCGTTTAGTGAATTTATTTGGCAGTTTGTTGATGGGCAACCAATCAATAATCGCTTTGCTTCTCTTAATGAGGTGCCAGCCTCAACGCCGGTGTCTGATGCGATGAGTAAAGCGCTAAAAAAGGCCGGGTTTTCCTTTGTTGGGTCGACGATTTGTTATGCTTTTATGCAAGCGGTCGGTATGGTTAATGATCATACGACCGATTGTTTTCGTCACCTCGAGCTGGCTCACTAACGGCGGCCGTAAAGTTCTGCCAGTGTGGGTTTTTTTTGAGGTTTGCGGCAAGAGTTTGAGTCTCGAGCATGCAGGGGGTTGTTTAAGAGCGCTAACGCCTTGTTTTGAGGTAAAGCTTGTTGCAGTTGTGTCACATTGAGTAGCGATGCGTTGTCAATATTGGAATGCGCTACGTATGAGTCTTTAATCAGATTGCCGTTGCCGCTATTGACGTACTCCAAGTAACAATTGCTGAGGGTGGTTTCGTGGCATTTATTGATGTTGATGCGTTTAAGGCAGGCATTTTCAATTATATTTTGCTTGTGGGCATCAGCTTTGTAGAGTTGCCCGCCTTTAATGGTCATATTGTTGAAGCTGCTTCTTTCAATATGGCTGTCTTTGCTCGACCCAAAACTTAATTTGCTAATGCTGACGGTGGAGTTGTTCAGCTCGCAATACTGTGCGTTGACTTTAAAAAGATTGGAGTTATCAACAACCGCTTTGATAATGGGCGTTTGGATAATCTCGGCATTTTTTATCACTGAGCTTTGGCGTTCGGCAATGGGTTGCGCGAGATCAGTGAATTTACACAGTAGGCAGATGCCGCCGTCGATACTGGTTTGGCGAAAGCTGCAGTTCTGAAAAATAAAGCCAGTGGCGTTGGTGATGGTACAGCCAACAAAGAGCTTGTCTTTAATGATTCCGCAAAAGGCAATTGCTTGAAGTTGTTGGGTGCTAAGGGTTTGCTGTTCTATTTTATCCATGATGTATCAGTGTGTTATGCAAGCTTGTAACTCGGCTCTGAGTTTAGGTTTTTGTTCTGCGATCATTTCGGCCTGTTCTAGCCATTGAACGTCCTGGCACACATCGCCGCGCATATCGCAGTCGAACAAACGTGTGCGGTAAAGGCGGATGCCTCGTTCAGCTTGGCTGCCTTCAATGTAGCAATTGAAGGCTATGCTATCTTTGGAGTCTGAGAAATCGCTGGATTTTATTTGGCTGTGGTAAATCGAGTTAGCGCGGTGCACGGTAGATTGATGCAATTGGCTCATGCAGGTTAGACTGGCCTTGATTTCCGTTGATTGAAACTGGCATTGGCTTAAGTTGGAGTGCAGGACTTTTCCTCCGAAAAACTGGCAGTTCTCGGCGGTGACCCGACTGACACTACAGTTGCCTAAAGAGACGTTTTGAAGGTGGGTTTGAATGAGTTGGCCTTCTGAGTCATAGTAGGCGTCATCTTTTTCCATGGCTTTGCTGCATTTGCAATTGAAGAGCCGATGACCAGCCAGTTTGGACTGCAAAAATCGACAATTCTCAAAAATAAATTGCCCTTCAGTTAAGTTGCAATAGATGAAGGTGACATCTTTAATGATGCCATAATCATTGCCTAGGGCTTTCAACTGCCTTGCGTCGAGGGCCTGATTCTCAATGCGCATGTCCATACCATGTTGGTTAACGTTCGTCCATGTTAATACGTATTCTTGGGTGAATCAACGCCCAATTAACAAAAAGTAAAATGTGTGAAAAAGGTAACTTTTTGTAATAATTACAGGCGCACCTTATTTGGTGCGCCAATCTGACTACTTTTTCGCTCGTTTTCGCTCGTTTTCAGTCAATAGCTTTTTCCGTAAGCGAATGCTTTCAGGGGTGACCTCGACTAATTCATCGTCTTCAATGAACTCAAGAGCTTGCTCCAAAGTGTGTTTAATGGGTGGTGTTAGCGTTAGTGCTTCATCTGTGCCTGATGCGCGAATATTGGTGAGCTGCTTACCTTTGGTTGGGTTCACAACTAAGTCATTTGAGCGCGAGTGTAGGCCGACGATTTGACCTTCATAGACATCAGCACCATGCCCTAAGAACAGGCGACCTCTATCTTGAAGTGCAAACAGTGCATAGGCCAGCGTTTTTCCCTTGACCATGGACACCAAAACGCCGTTTTGACGGCTGACGACCTCGCCATCTTTCACTTGGCCGTAGTGATCGAAAATACTGGTCATTACGCCAGAGCCGGATGTGAGTGTGAGGAAGTGGTTCCTAAAGCCAATTAGGCCGCGTGATGGCACCATAAACTCAAGGCGAATTCGACCTTTGCCATCGGGAGCCATATTGGTCATTTCGGCTTTACGCAGCCCGAGTTCTTCAATGATTGACCCTTGGTGCTTTTCATCTACATCGATGACCACATGTTCAAACGGCTCGTGGATAACGCCATCGATTTCCTTTTGAATCACCTCTGGACGTGATACGCCCAGTTCGAACCCTTCTCGGCGCATATTCTCGATCAGCACTGATAGGTGAAGCTCGCCTCGACCGGAAACGATGAATTTATCAGGGCTGTCGCCTTGTTTAACCCTTAATGCAACGTTGTGAATCAGTTCTTGCTCAAGGCGGTCTTTAATATTTCTTGATGTTACGTACTTGCCCTCAAGTCCTGCGAATGGTGAGTCATTGACTTGGAAGGTCATGCTAACCGTCGGCTCGTCAACGCTGAGTGGCGGTAGCGCGTCTATGTGTTCTGGGTTGCAAATGGTGTCGGAAATATTAAGGCCGTCGACACCGGTGATGCATACAATGTCTCCAGCAGAGGCTTTATTGGTCTCAACGCGTTCAAGCCCAAAGTAGCCCATGACTTGTAGGACTTTAGCCTTGCGGGTTTTGCCTTTGATGTCGACCACCACAACTTGCTCATTGGTTGATAACGAGCCGCGATTGATACGGCCAATACCGATAACACCGACATAGCTATTGTAATCCAGTGCAGAGATTTGCATTTGTAGCGGGCCATCAACATCGACCTTAGGGGGGGCGACATCGGATACGATTTTTTCAAACAGGGGCTGCATATCTTCGGCCATACTGTCAGGGGCAAGACCGGCTATACCATTGAGCGCAGAAGCATAGATCACTGGGAAGTCGAGTTGCTCATCGGTAGCGCCAAGGCTGTCAAACAGATCAAATACTTGATCCATTACCCAGTCGGGCCTGGCGCCAGGGCGGTCAATTTTGTTGATGACCACAATAGGGTTGAGTCCTCGCTCAAAGGCTTTAGAGGTCACAAAGCGGGTTTGAGGCATGGGGCCGTCAACCGCGTCTACTAATAATAGTACTGAGTCAACCATTGAGAGTACGCGTTCTACTTCGCCACCAAAGTCGGCGTGGCCGGGGGTATCGACGATATTGATGCGATAGTCATTCCAGGTAATGGCGGTATTTTTCGCGAGAATCGTGATGCCGCGCTCACGCTCTTGGTCGTTAGAGTCCATTATGCGCTCAGCGCCTTGGTCTTTTCGCTCCAAAGTGCCTGATTGGCTTAAAAGTTTATCAACAAGGGTGGTTTTGCCATGATCGACGTGGGCGATGATGGCGATATTACGCAGTTTTTCTATCACAATGATGTTCCGAGTGGGGGCTTAGCTTTTTGGCGGGCCAGTTAAAAGTGCGCAGTATACCGGGATTTCTGGTCTAGGCCAATAATCCCTTCGAAAAAGTAGACCAAAGCCATGCTAGCGAAAATGTCTTCCATGTGGTCTTTTGGGTGTAGTGATTGAGCAAATTTTTCGGTTGACATATTTTTGTACCCACTACGCAATGCGGCTTCAAGTTCAGCGTGGGGTTTTATGACGGTGCCGCGTCGATTTTTTAAATCATGGCTTTTAATTAATTTGATGGTTTCAGCTTCGATAAGCTCACGTATGCTAGTAGGCCGTTTTTGCTCAAACTTGCGTTCTAGTGTTTCTAGGGGGGTAAAATAGTGAGCCATAAATAAGATATGGACAATGTAGGAGCCTACCTCTTGCATCATTATATCGTAACACCGAGAGTTTGTGGTGATGAGATGATGTGTGCATTCATGAACGATTTCGATGTGTCCCCTCTGCGTTGTTAAAACCCCTGCGTTCCTAATAAGCATATAATGTTCACCTAGGTGGTAGCCGGCATCCATACCCATCGTGGACAAAGTTTGTGGATCGATGACGATCTTAAGATTGCCATTGTTCTCACTTGTTTTCAAAAACGCCCTTTTCAAGGTTTTTCTTTACTTGGTTGTAGGGAAAAACGTGGCCATTCATTGCAACATAAACGCCCTTTGGTAACAACTGCACGGCTGCGGTGGCAAAGCCTAGATTAAAGGGCGCGTCGGTTAGACGCATGCGGGCGGGTTGCATCGCTCCTAGAAAAACGATGGTTTTGTCTTGGTTTTGTTCGGCAACAACGGCGGCGGTTGTGGTCATCGTGTCGGTGCCGTGGGTCACGATGATGTGCGTATGAGGACTTTCATGGATGGCTTTGGCCAGTTGGTCTCGATCAGAGTCTGATACTTCTAAACTATCCTTTCTAAAAACTTCAGTCAGTTCATAGGCTTGGGTGCAGTTGCCTTCTTCAAATAAACGCGGTACTTGAGGGTCTCCAGTATGGAACTCGCTTTTAGCATCGAAGTAGATTTTGTCGATAGTGCCGCCTGTGGTGAATACATGTATGGTCATGGTGATCTCCAAATATAAGCCTCTATTAAAGCAAAAAAAGCCATTATTCTCAATGTATTATCTATCGTAGATCAGTGCCTTTACAGTCGTTTGAATGAATTGTATGCTCAAATGATTATACGGGTTTAAGCGATGGAAATTGAATGACGTTACGACAGGGTTTGCTATGGGTGCTGTGCTGGCTATCAGCCAATGTGTTTGCGAGTTCATATGTAGAAGACGCTCGGCGCATGCCAGCATCGGGCGATATCGTGATCGATGTGTTACAACCACCGATTTTGGAGCTATTAGAAAACCAATATTCTTTTGGGAGTCATTGGGGCAGTGCGGAGTCATCCCTGCAAAAATTACATGCTAATTCGGCTTATCGCTCATTGGTTGAAATCCTTGTAGATGATATGACCGCGATTAAAAAAGACATCGGAGTTAAGTTGGCCTTCAGTACCGTACAAGCGGAAAAAATGGCTCCTGCAGGTAATATTGGTCGGCACTTTGATGAATATTGGTTAAGTTCGGATAAAGCAAAGTTTGCATTGATTGGTGTGATCAACCGAATGGATAAAAAAGATTTTTCAAAGGCCGGATGCGGAGAATTGCGATTTATTTATCGGCTGGCCTACCATCACCAGCAGAGCCGTTCTACATTACCAGTTTTTATCAACATCGTTTATCAGTTTGATTCTAATCAGTGCGCGGAGCTGGTGGAGCACTGGCGAGTGAAAGAAGGATTTGTGAATGATGAGGCCTATGCTAAATGGTTGCTATCATCGCCTTTGGCTTTGGAGAAAACCTTAAAGCAAGTCGAAATCAATATGCAGGCTGTTCGCTTCCCGTCGGGATTGAAAACCCATTTCGGTGGCCAGGCGGTGTATTTGTTTCGAGTGTTGGCGTTAAGTGGAAATAGGTTGACCCCAATCTTATTAGAAAATACGCCCGATGTTTCTAAAATTAGCCTCGATAAAACGTTGAGGTTAGAGCTGATTAAAGAACTTTCTGACAATCTTAATGCGATTGATTTGGGGGTGTTTAAAATCAGCGATAAATTCTTAGCGGACAAAGTGATTTCGTATTCTACGTTAGGGCGCTCACGAATGGCGAATAAGCCTTTTAGTACGATTTTGCGTGATGACTTGAGTCAATTTGATAGTCGCCAGTTTTCTAAATTACGTTATATGCATAGTCCAGAAGCGCTGTTAGAGAGATTGGATAATCGCAGTTGCAGTGGTTGTCACCAAGCCGGTGGTACGGCTGGTTTTCATTTGTTGGGAATGCCCAGCGCTTTGAATTCGCAGTTTAATCAAAATGCATTGGGGTTTTCTTCGCATTATTATGCTGAGCGTGCAAGAAGGTTTCATTATTTTAATGCTCTGTTAAATGGTGAGGAGGTTAATCCCTTTAGGCCACATTCTTTATTTCCTGTTGCTAATTGGCTTACGCCAGGTGCCGGTGTTCCTGGTTTCTTGCCGGCAAAATTAAAAGAATTTTGTTTGTTGGATGATAAACACTTTTCAACAATTTCTTGTGGTAATCCTCAACAAGAGTGTCGGGTGTTGGCAAGCAATAATCGATCGGGTGTTGAATTTGGGGAGTGTGTTTATAAAAAGCAAGCCGTATTGCCTGCAGGTCATGTATGTCGAGAAGGTGTGATTGAAGAAAAAGCCAATGATTTTTCTCTGTCATTTTACAATCTGCAAAGTCATCAGGATAAAATTTTTGGTATTGATGGCGGGTTGCCAAGTAAAGTTTATGCTCAATCCTGCGCGACCACAAAAGGCGGTGTGCCTCTGGGGCGAGTATCGGTTAAATGTCAAGATGATACCCCAGATGGCCGCCTGGAATTTGTTGATGGTTTGAAAAAAGATTTAAGCAATGTGCCAGAGAGTCATTGCGCTATGATTGGCGGAGTTCATTTTGATCTTTGTGCAGCGAGTGAAAATCCCGTTCAGTGTATGAGTGAAACACCCATTCGACGCTCTCAGTTAGACAGTTGTTATATGGGGCAGTTTTGTCGGGAGGATTTTATTTGTCAGCAGTTGCCACTGCAAGTGGCTGATGCTTATGCAGAGCCCACACGCTCAAAGGTGCTCTCTAGGCTTAAGTTATTGCAGAGTGAAGGGGTGGGCTTTTGTACGCCTAATTATTTTTTATTTAATATGAGAGTCGATGGACATCCTTTGCCGGAGGGTAGGCTTGCTAACAATGATGTGCTAGAGGCCGCTATTGAAACAGACTTGCCAGAGGGTTTTGTCGATGTAAAAGATATTGATCCAAGTATCGTGGTTGATATGCGCTACGCTAGCAAAAATAATTTTACTCATGATGTTGTGCCAGGGTATCAGGCGAATCGCTGTATTTTGCAAGAAGAGGTGGCTCAAGCATTAAGTAACGCTCAGCGTTTACTGCAAAACAATAATCCCAACTTGTCGTTGAAGGTGCTCGATTGCTACCGGCCTCAAATGGCGGTGGATCATTTTGTGGTGTGGTCCTCTAAGCCTGAGACGCCCAGTGAGAAACAATATTTCCCCAATGTGCCTAAGTCCGATTTATTTAAGCAAGGGTATATTGCTTTACAATCGTCTCATTCTAAAGGTGTGTCGGTGGATGTGACGATAGTGGATCTTTCAAGGCGCGAACCTTTAGCGGCTGATAACGATGAAGATTGTACCTCGGTGAATCGAAAGTCTGATAATAGTCTTGATATGGGTTCGGGTTATGATTGCTTTGATTCAATCAGCCATACAAATAGCACTTTGATAGCTAATAAGGCGCAAGCAAATCGACAGCTGTTGTTGAGCATTATGAGTCAATCGGGATTGACCAATTATCATAAAGAGTGGTGGCACTTTCATTATCGTAAGGATAAGTTGAATAAGGCGTACAATTTTTTAATTAAAGAATGAGTGAGGCTTAGGCATGAATAAAATCATTGTTTTTGCAGTATGTGTCATTGTTGCCTGGGTTTTTTTCAAGCCAGTCGGTTCCGTCTCATTGGGGCCAGGTATCATGGTTTCAGAGGAACCCATTCAGGAGGCTATCGCCTCTCCAGAGCGTCGTCAGTATCGCGACTTTACCATTATTGATCAAGCTAAGTTTAGTTTGTCAGCAAAAGTGTTAGGGCGCGAGGATTATCATTTGGGGCGTGAGGCTGATTTGTCGCCCGTGGATCTGGCTCTTGGTTGGGGTAAAATGTCTGATGAAAGTGTGTTGCAGCACATTGATATCTCTCAACGTGGTCGATTTTACTATTGGCAAGTTGAAAGTTTTCCCATTCCAAGGCGCGAAATAGAAACCCATAGTGCCAATATGCACCTGATTCCAGCGACTGAAGCGGTGAGAATCACGATTGATGATGTTCGAGAAGGAGACATTATAGAATTGTCTGGGAGTCTTGTAAGTGTTGAGGCAGAAAATGGCAATTGGCGCTGGAACAGCTCCCTCACTCGAAATGATACCGGTGCAGGAGCCTGTGAGTTAATTTGGGTGGAAAGTTTTAGAATTATTACTCATCAGTATCAGTGATTAACCCAGGTTAAATCGCTGAGTGGTTTGTTCTATTTTTTTGATCTGATCGGATAAGTGTTGGGTATGCTCTTCCATGACCAAACGAGTACTCTTATTCTTTTCAGATTGATCGCAAATTTGTTCAACCTGGGTGGCAATATCATTGGTGTTGTGAGAAATTTGTTCAACAGCCACCACGACTTGATCCATTTCAGATACCACTCGTTGTATCGACGCTTCAATAGAATGGATCGATTCCATTGCATTGTTCGCATTGTCTTGACCTGATGAAGCTAATTTAATACCTTGCTCCATTAAATCGCTCATGCGTTTGGACTGATCATTAAAGCTTTTGATAATGTCTCCAATACTACTGGTGGCTCCAACGGTCTTTTGAGCCAAAGCCCTTACTTCATCGGCGACTACGGAGAAACCTCTACCAGCTTCGCCAGCGCGCGCTGATTCGATCGCGGCGTTAAGTGCCAGTAAGTTGGTTTGATCGGCAAGGCCATTGATCACATCAATAATGTTGAGCATTTTAGAGCTGGATTTAGTGAGTATGGTCACTTCATCATGAGTCTTCTTGATTAGATCCACAATGTTGATGATTGAATTAACGCACTCGCCAATTACTTTGCCGCCGCTCAAGCTCGATTTTGAGGCCTCTTGAGCCGTTTCACTAACACCTACCGAGCGTTTGGCAACATCATTGACGGCCGTGGAAATTTGCTGAGTGGCTATGGTTGAAATTTGAGTTTTTTGTTCCACCTCTGAACTGCTAATGCCCAAATCCTCGACGGCTTTGGACAGCTCCTCTCTGATTTGAAACAACGAACGATTGCCCTGTAATACTTTGTCAAGTGCTTGGGAGATGTCGCTCACCATTTGATTCGAGGCAATTCGCAGTTGGGTGAATTCATCTTTTTTGTTATTGTTGGTTTTGAGTGTTTCTGAAAAGTCACCCTCGGCAACTCGCCTCAGAAATTTTTGCATTTCGTGCAGTTGAAAATTCAATTGGCGCGCAATACTGACGAGGCTGATTAATATCACCAAGCCGACGATGCTGGCGGCGACCACGACGACCTTGGTGGCTGCCTGTCTAGCGGAATCGGCTTTGGCTGAAACGGCGGTGAGCACCGTGGTTTCTAGATATTGATTTTGCTCGCGGACAACGGCAGCTAGTTCATCTCGAATGGCGTTAAGTTTTGTTTCAGTTTCTACTTCCAAAGAGATCAGCTCTCTGGTTTCATCAAATACCTTACGGTAGGCTTTAATGATTTGCCCTAGTCGGTTTTCATGCCATGACATTTTGTCGACCACACCTTCAAGCTTTTTCAAAAAACCTTCGAGTTCCGTTTCGTTTTCGATATCTTTTGAAACGATATACTTTCCTTGGCTAAAAATAACAGCGGTAACGGTTTCATCAATCATCGAAAAAGACACTTTCTCAAGAGCCTTTAATG
Organism: Polaribacter sp.; assembly: GCA_964226685.1. Taxonomy (GTDB): domain Bacteria; phylum Pseudomonadota; class Gammaproteobacteria; order Pseudomonadales; family Cellvibrionaceae; genus CAXQRU01. Next base: position 12,078 of record CAXQRU010000114.1, read on the forward strand.
CTTGGTTTAGCTCCTCTAGTTTGCCCTCTTTTGGACTAAAGCCTAAAATCAGCCTGTTTTCAATCCAGCCCTTTCGAAGGCTTGTGTAGTTGGTAGTGAGTGTTTCCAGTTGGGTGGTAAAGTTGACGAGCTTTGAGTCATCCAGCTCTTTAGCTTGATCTTTCATGGTGCCAATTACTTCTTCAAGCTTTTCGAGCTTAGTCATTAACTCACCTGTTGTATCAGCGGTGGTTGCGAGAGTGTCGGCTTCTAGTTGCAACAAAATATTGGTCAGTCGCAGAGAGTTTTGTTTGTAGTTTGTCGCTAAGGATTGTTCTGAAAAGCTATTATTGACGCTGCCTAAACCGAGAAAAGCGGAGCTGGCGACAATGACTAAACCGATAAGGGTGACCGCTATGAGTATGGTTAACTTTTGTTTCCAGGATAAATGCAATTTCGACGCCACAGTCTAACACCTCTCTTATAAAATGGGTGAATTTATGCCAATGGTGCTGCGGTATTGCATCATAAATGGGTGACCATTTATCTGTTTTTTGAAAGGCCATCTACACCGTCTTCACCAATGTTTAAAGTGTAGACAAGTATTGTGAGAGTGACAAATTTGAACAAAGCATCCTGCCTTGTTCAATTTTATCTATTGGCGGATACCTTCGACTTCGAGTGTTAGATACACAGTTTGTGAGGCTGGCCCTAAATCTTTTTGAATGTTGAAGTCTTTGAGTTTGAGTTCTGTGGTGCCACTGAAGCCTTGACGATATCCACCCCAAGGATCGTTACCACCACCGATATACTCAACGTTGATGTCGATATTTTTGGTGACCCCATGCAGAGTCAAATCCCCGCTGAGAACCCCTTTGCCTTCGCCTGTGGAGCGGTAGTTGGTGCTAACGAAGGAAGCGCTGGGAAACTGTTTTACATCCAGAAAGTCCGTGTCGCGAAGATGTCGATCTCTTTGAGCATGATTGGAGTTGACGCTGGCGGGATCGATATCAACCGTCACCTTTGACAGGCTGGCCGTTTTTTCGTCGTATTCAAAGCTACCCGTGAAGCTGTCAAAGCGCCCATGCAGCCAACTATACCCCAAATGTTTTATTTTAAAGTTGATAAAGGCATGTGCACCTTTGGTGTCGATAGTGTAGGTGTCCGCGTGGCCTACAAGTGAAAAGAATGCCAAGCTGATCATAAGTAAACATCGTTTCATGGTCTGTCTCCGCTATTTGATGATGTGGGTAGAATACGTTTTAAGGTGTCTTTGCGATCAATGAAATGGTGTTTCAGGGCGGCTAATGTATGCAGTACCACTAGCCCTATAAGAAGGTAAGATAAATATTCATGGGTATCTCCCGCGATTTGTCCCCAAGCGTGGGAAGAGAATGCGGGCAATTGTAAACCAAATAGGTCTATAGGTGTGCCCTCGGCAGTACTGATCAAGTAGCCAGTTACCCCCAGAGCAAACACTAACCAGTAAAAAGAGTCATGCACAAGATGGGCTAGCCGGCGCTCCCATGCAGGCAGGTCGCTAAGAGACGGTTGCGGATTAAGCCAGCGCCAAATCAAACGCCACAGTGTCAGTGCTACCACGATAATACCAACCGCTTTATGATAGTAGGGGCCGTCTTGGTACCAGGGGTCATAATAATCCAAAGAGAGCATCCACAAACCGCTGGCGAACAATCCAATAATGATGGCTGCCAGTAGCCAATGCAACAGCATGCTCATGATGCCATAGCGTTGTTTAGTATTTCGAAAAGCCATTTATTCTACCTCTATAATAAAGGTGACAGGCCCATCATTGCTTAAATCAACAGACATATTGGCTCCAAATTCTCCGGTGGCGACGGTGACGTTTGCCTGCCTAGCTTGCTCGACTAAATAGTCGTACAGCGATTGTGCCAAACTGGGATCGGCCGCTTTCGAAAAGCCAGGGCGCAGACCTTTTTGGGTATCGGCGAGCAGGGTGAATTGCGAAACAATCAGTAATGATTGATTGGCACTCAACAAACTGAGGTTCATTTTGCCCTGTTCATCATTAAAGATGCGCAGATTGAGCAATTTGTGAAGCATTTTATCCGCCGTTGCCTTTTGATCGCCACTGGCGACGCCCAATAACACCAAAAGCCCTGGGCCAATCTTGCCAACGCACACCTGATTGACGGACACCGAGGCCTGACTAACCCTTTGGATAACAGCGCGCAAAATTATGCCTTATGCATCATGGTTGGTTTTGGCGAGCTGCTTTTCGAGTGCCTCAATTTTTTGGCGGGTGCGCTCTAGCACCTTGCACTGACTATCAAATTCCTCGCGGGTGACCAAATTCGCTTTGGCCAAACTGCTTTGAATCAGTGCGTGCAGGGTCTGTTGATCTTGTTCTGATAATGGCTGGCTGGTGAGCTGATTGACATGCTCAAGTAATTGTTTAGTGAGAGCCGCAAACATAGAAATTCTCGCTTTATAAAGAGCCTCATCCTACCCTTGTCTGAGTCTGGATACAATAGCGCCAAAATGGTGCGCAAGTGTTTTATGGGTGATGTTTTTTGGTGCAAAAACGGCCAAAAATTCGTGATTATTCGCTGCGATCTGCCATTTCTTCTATTCAAACCCCACATGGCATACCGATTGCTATTCCTGTGAACATCCAAGATTAGTACAAATAACAATATTTCACCAGGAGACTACACATGAAGCTAATCACGGCGATCATCAAGCCATTTAAATTAGATGCTGTGCGAGAGGCCCTATCCGAAATCGGAGTCCAGGGTATTACCGTGACCGAGGTCAAAGGTTTTGGTCGGCAGAAAGGTCATACCGAATTGTACCGCGGAGCAGAATACGTGGTCGATTTCTTGCCAAAAACCAAGCTCGAAATTGCCGTTGGCGAAGACCTGATCGACAGCGTACTTGAAGCCATCAGCAAGGCCGCGCACAGCGGAAAAATTGGCGATGGCAAAATTTTTATCTCACCACTTGAGCAAGTCGTCCGCATCCGCACGGGTGAGACGGGTAAAGATGCCCTGTAACCAACATGAATAATTAGGGGAAACGTAATGGAAAATAATATATTTGAATTGCAATACGCACTGGATACTTTTTACTTTCTAGTCTGCGGTGCATTGGTGATGTGGATGGCTGCGGGCTTTTCCATGTTAGAAGCTGGTTTGGTGCGATCTAAAAATACCACGGAAATATTGACTAAAAATATCGCCCTGTTCGCGATTGCTTGCACCATGTACATGCTGTTTGGTTACGGCATTATGTATGGCGGCGAAAAAGAAAATTTGATGTATCTGAAAGATATGGTGTTGTTGAGTGATCCTGATGCCTACCATGCGGCTACTTTGGCAGAGTCGGCAGAGCAGGGCTTTGCGGGTGATACTGTCAAATCTAGAGCTGCCGATTTCTTCTTTCAGGTGGTCTTTGTGGCGACTGCGATGTCGATTGTTTCAGGTGCGGTAGCTGAGCGTATGAAGCTTTGGGCATTTTTACTGTTTGCGGTAGTCATGACAGGTTTCATTTACCCGATGGAGGGTGCTTGGACTTGGAATAGCCAGCCGATTTTTGGTGACTTTGGTTTAAGTGCAGTCAAGAACGATGCTGGTGAGACGATTCGCGCAGGTTATATCGATTATGCAGGGTCAGGTATTGTCCATCTAGCAGGTGCTGCGGCTGCTTTGGCTGGTGTGTTGGTGCTGGGTGCTCGACGAGGGCGTTATGGGCCAAATGGTGAGGTTAATGCCATTCCTGGTGCCAATATGCCGTTGGCCACACTGGGCACCTTTATTTTATGGATGGGTTGGTTCGGCTTTAATGGTGGTTCCACTTTGCAGTTGGGGCAGATCAATAAGGCTCATGAGGTGGCCATCGTCTTTATGAATACCAATGCGGCTGCCTGCGGTGGCTTAATCGCGGCTCTAATACTGGCTCGTGTTTGGTTCAAAAAAGCGGATCTCACTATGGCTCTTAATGGTGCTCTGGCTGGCCTTGTTGCGATAACTGCAAGTCCCCATACGCCAACACCGCTTGAGGCGACCTTAATTGGTGCCGTGGGTGGCCTGTTGGTGGTGTTTAGTATTATCGCCTTTGATAAGCTCAAAATTGACGATCCAGTCGGTGCTATCTCAGTTCACGGAGTTGTTGGTATTTGGGGTGTGTTGGCCGTAGTGATCACGAATGGTGATGCATCGATAGTGGGGCAGCTTCTGGGCATCGTCGTGATCTTTGGCTGGGTGTTTGTCACCAGCCTCATCGTTTGGATCGTTATTAAGTTAGTTATGGGCATCCGAGTCTCTGAGGAAGAAGAATTCTCAGGGGTTGATATCGCTGAGTGCGGCATCGAGGCTTATCCAGAGTTCACCAATAAATAGGGTTTATGACAGTCCCACCACTTTGCCCGGCACCTGCCGGGCTTTTTTTTCTTGTCGTGGACGCGTGAGCCCTGCTATGCTTGCTTAAAAGATGGGAGCTAACATGAAATTAATAACCGCCGTAATCAAGCCATTTAAGTTGGATGATGTCAGAAGCCAGCTGTCAGACCTTGGCGTTAAGGGCATGACCGTGACCGAAGTCAAGGGATTTGGTCGTCAGAAGGGTCACACTGAATTGTATCGAGGTGCTGAGTACGTCGTCGACTTTTTGCCGAAAATCAAACTAGAGATCGTTGTTGATGACGAATTGGCCGATCAAGCCATTGAGGCCATTACCCAGGCTGCACAAACGGGCAAAATTGGCGATGGCAAAATCTTTGTAATGCCGGTAGAGCAGGTGATTCGTATACGCACGGGTGAGACGGGTCCGGACGCTGTGTAAGCCATTTTTTTGACAAAAAGCCAACAACGTAGAAAGGCCGGCAAGTTATTGTCGGCCTTTTTTGTCACCAGTGCACATTATAACAAGAGCGTTTTGTTTAGCTTGTCACAAGAATAAAATAGCCTAAAAAAAACGACATTTTATGGATTGACAGTCACGAAATTAGACTATAAATATACTCATCAATAACCAGTAACAGCGGGGTTAACATAATGAGTGAAGATGATTTAAGCTTTGAACCTAGCAGCAGTGCCTCGATGGAAGATATCTCCATTGATTCATGGGAAGATGTCAGCAAAGCCAAAGCCCGTGAAGAGTTAAATCGCCAAGTTGAAGAGTTTTTGGCTAACGGTGGCAAAATTAATTACATCGATAGCAATGTGTTGGCAGACCCTCCCCGTAAGCCATCTTCAAACTACGGTAGTCAGCCCATCTAATCTTTGTCTTTAGCCCGGGGGTGAGCTTTATCATACACCTGGGCTAAATGTTGGAAATCCAGGTGAGTGTATACCTGGGTGGTGCTAATGTTGGCATGGCCCAGTAATTCTTGAACGGCTCTAAGATCACTGCTCGATTCTAATAGGTGGCTCGCAAAGGAATGGCGCAGCATGTGCGGGTGTAAATCTTGTCCCAAGGCATTTTTCTGAGCTAATATTTGCAGCCGCTGCTGGACATTTCTGTGGCTAATTCTCTTTCCCCTCTTTGAAATAAACAGGGCGAGTAAGTCTTCTTCGGCAATTGTCTTTCGTTGTTTTAGCCATTGGCTAATCGCCTCCATCGCAAAACGCCCAATGGGTAGAATGCGGGTTTTATTGCCCTTGCCGGTGACCCGAATTAATGACTCATTAAAATCAATATCAGGCAGATCAATCGCAACTAATTCAGCAAGGCGAAGGCCAGATGAATACAATAATTCGGCGATACACCAGTCTCTAATCTCGGTAAATGAATCGGGTTGAGGGGGGCTTAGCAGTTGTTGCATCTGGTCAGTGTCCAGTGCCTTGGGGAGAGATTTTTTTGCTTTAGGTGCTTTAATGCCTTGGCATGGGTTTGATGTTAACCATTTTTTTTGTATGCAAAACTTAAAAAAACGACGGTTTGATGATAGCCAGCGTTGCAAACTTCTCGATCCAAGACCATGATGGTGTAATTGCGCTAAACACTCGCGTACGTCATTAGTGGCGAGTTTATCTAGGGCTAAGTCTGCGTCAATGCAAAAAACCTCTAACTTCTTGAGGTCTCTTATATAGCTTTCGTGGGTGTGGCTGGCGACTCGTTTTTCCGTTAGCAAATATTGGCTAAAAGCAGCGGAGGCATCCTGAAAGCTTGGCCCGCTCATAGCTTACCGATGTTTGGCGAGTAAGCGTGCTAGCACATCCCCAATGTGACTGAGAAATAAAGTCCCCATGCTTGAGCGAAAATGCTTGGGGTCTTTGTGGCCGATGGCCAGCAGGCCAATCGGGTCACCATGATTCAAGGGCACGATGGCGGCCGACCCCACTTTGGAGGCTTTGTCACCAAATAAAAATTGGGCTTCCTCTTGGTTGAGGTTGCCACAAAAAGATCGGTTATTGGTGAGGGTATTTTTGAATTGCTGCTCGGCCATTTCATAAGTGACTTGCTTGGCTCCAGCTGAGAGCGTCCGAGGCTCGCCAAACAATATCAAAGCCGTATAGGGGATATTAAATTCGTTTTTGAGGCTGAAAAAAATCGCGTCGATCATATCGCCAACGTCTTGTGCTTCTAATAAGGTCAGCACAAGGCGTTTACTTTTCTCAAAGAGTTGATCATTGACTCTGGCGTTGGCGAGTAATTTATCCATGCGATGACGCATATCTTGGTTGCGCTCACGCAATACCGAAAGCTGCTTTTCGACCAGTGAAATGGCGTTGCCAGAATCGTGCTCTAATTTTATCTCTTCCAGCAAGGAGGGATGCTCGTTAAAAAACTCAGGGTTTTGCCTTAAGAAATTGCTGACCTGCTGGATGTCCAGAGCGGTGGACTCTTTTGTCGTCATAGTTTTATCTGCCCTTGAAAAACGGTGGTTGCGGGTCCTGTCATCATGACGGGTGACTGGTCGCCTTGCCATTCTATATGAAGGGTGCCGCCAGGCAAATTGACCGCGACTTTTTCAGCTAATTGATGTTGCAGACGCCCAACGACAACGGCCGCGCAGGCGCCCGTGCCACAGGCGAGTGTTTCACCAGAGCCGCGTTCGAAGACTCGTAGGTCAATTTCATTGGCAGAGCGAATGGCCATAAAGCCAACATTAGCGCCTTCCAAAAATTTTGAGTGCTTGCCGATCTCTGGCCCAAGGGTGCCGACGGGGGCTGTTTTGACATCATCCACCGTCAATACCGCATGAGGGTTGCCCATGGAGGCGGCTCCAATCATGATGGCGCCTTGATGGGTGTCGATCTGGTAGGCGATCTGTTGTTCGTGAGCCTCAAAGGGAATCGCACTGGGGGCAAGTTTAGGTATGCCCATGTTGACAGTCACCTGGCCGTCAGCCAGCACATTGAGCGTGATGATGCCCCCGCGAGTTTCCACGGTGATAGTTTTTTTGCCGGTCAGGCGTTTGTCGATGACAAATTTCGCAAAGCAGCGAGCGCCATTGCCACAGTTTTCGACTTCACTACCATCGGCATTGAAAATTCGATAGCGAAAGTCAGTTTCAGCTCGAGTGGGGGCCTCTACCAAGAGAATTTGATCGCAGCCAATCCCGAGCTGGCGGTGGGCAATTTTCTGGGCGAGTTCCGAATTCATGCGCACGCGTTGGCTAATCGCATCGATGACGACAAAGTCATTGCCCAAGCCATGCATTTTGGTAAAACGAAAGCGCATGCTTAGGGTGCCTCAGGTAATAATTGTTCGCCTCGAATCAAGTCTTCGAAAGTTTCTCGTGATCGAACTAGGTGCACGACATCGCCATCCACCATAATTTCAGGAACTCTCGGGCGGCTATTGTAGTTTGAACTCATCACAAAGCCATAAGCACCTGATGACATGAGTGCTAAGTAGTCGCCTTGCGCCAAGTGTAGGGCGCGGTCTTTGGCCAGAAAATCACCGGTTTCGCACACAGGGCCAACCAAATCCCAGTGAGTCTTGGCCTTTTCTGAAGCCTCTTTCAGGGGCAGCACATTTTGCCAGGCTTGATAAAGCGATGGGCGAATGTTGTCGTTCATGGCGCCATCGATAATCGCAAAATTTTTGTGTTCAGTGGGCTTTAAATACATTACTTGAGTCAATAGCACGCCAGCGTTGGCGGCAATTGAGCGACCCGGCTCAAAACACAGTGCGAGTTTACGGTTTCCCAAAGCAGCTTTGATCGCTTCGATATACGATTCAATGCTGGGTGGGCTTTCAGTATTATAGGTGACCCCAAGGCCGCCGCCGATATCTAAGTGATGGATCTCAATGCCCACTTCAGCGAGGGTGTCGATCAGTTGTAACACTCTATCCAAGGCATCGAGAAAAGGCGCCATGGTGGTCAGTTGTGAGCCAATGTGACAGTCAACGCCAATGATGTTGATATGGCTCATGTCACGAGCCTTCTCGTAAACGCCAATGGCATCATTGATATCGATACCGAACTTATTTTCTTTTAGACCCGTAGAAATATACGGATGGGTTTGGGCGTCGACGTCGGGATTTACGCGCAGGGAAATCGGAGCGATGATATTCAGCTCGCAAGCAATGGCCTGTAAGTCGTCCAGCTCGGCAATCGACTCGACATTAAAACAGCCAATACCGGCTTTTAATGCGTCTTTGATATCTTCATGGCTTTTGCCAACGCCAGAGAATACGATTTTTTCAGGCTGGCCTCCAGCCATGAGAACTCTCTCAAGTTCGCCGCCTGATACGATATCAAAACCCGCTCCCAAGCGAGCCAGTGTTTGCAACACGGCAATGTTGGAGTTGGCTTTAACGGCGTAGTAGATGGTTCCCGGATGATCGCCAAGTCCATTAGTGTAGGCTTGAAAGTGGCGAGTGAAAGCAGCCTTGCTGTAGACGTAGCAAGGGGTTCCAAATTGCTCGGCAATACGAGTTAGGGGCACTTGCTCGGCGCAAAGCTCGCCTTGCTGGTACTGAAATTCGTTCATAGGTTACGGCTTATTCGTTGCGTTTTTTTCGAGCTCTGTGTTATCGGGCGCATCGGGGTTTGGCAAATACAAGGGCCCCGTCTGACCACAACCAAACAAGGTCAATATTGAGAATAACGCTAATATCGATACAAAACGCATGGTCTTTATCTGGTATTGAAAGTTTAACTCATGGCCAAGTAAGGCTTTTTTCAGAGCGGTTAAGTGCGGTAGTATAGCCTGCATCGACCTACAGATGCCATGCTAAATAGCGAATATTCCAAGAGGCTATGCAACAATGAATGAAAATGAGTACATTACCCTAAGCGATGACCAGTTGTTGCTTGTTGAGCAAGCGCTGGATGACATGATTGATGCCGATCAGCCTTTGGATTACGAATCAGGTGATGGCATGCTGACCATCCTATGTGGCCCGTCTCAAAGCCCGGTGATCCTCTCTCGCCAGCGTCCACTAAAGCAAATTTGGGTGGCTGCCCGTAGCGGCGGCTTTCACTTAGAATTTGTCGATGGCCGCTGGGTGACTACGCAGACCAAGGAAACCCTCGGTCAGTTGCTGACGCGAGCGTGCAGTGAACAGGCTGGCTGTGATGTCGATCTTAACCATGTTGATTCGTAACGGTTGCTTGAGACTTTACCCGTTTGAGTGCCGCACGAATTCGTTTTTCCAAGAGACCTTTAACGTGCAAGTAGTGGCTAGCGTATAGCTGGCCATTTTCGGATAGGTAGTCTTGGCATTTGGATAAATCCAAGGCGGTTATCCCAAAGAGTTCGATCCCTGAAGTCTTTTGCTCTTCAATAATTGCCAAGGCTAGAGCATCCATCGAGCTCTCTTGGCCATCGGTATTGTAGGTGGTATCGTTCATCTGTACATGAAAAACCAGCTCATCATCGGCGATATCACAAAGGGCGCTCAGACGAATTAATGGCAGGTCATCAATATTGGAGTTGATGGCGAGTTCGCTATAGACGTACTCGTTCTTTTTCTTGTGGAGTTCATAAAAAATAATGGGTGTGATCGATGCCGGGCTTTTGCTGGCCGCATTTTGGGCAGAAGTATTTCGCAAAAAGTGATGCATCAGTTTCAGTGAGTCGGGGTGGCGAAAGTATCTAATGGTGTCTTTCACAAAAGTGCCTTTCTCATCAAACAAATAGATCACCGCATTATTTTTTATGGCTTCATAAAAAATTTGCACGGTATTTTCACTGTTGTGCTTCACAAAATGCCGTAGGGGGTGATTTTGTAAGGTGGTTGATTCCAGATGCGTTTTGATAAAATGCAGATGCGGTTGCCCTAAGAAATCAATCAAATGATCGGCATCTTCATGCGCGCGGATAATGGGACGGTTATCATCAAACTCAATAGTTTGGTGGGCGCCATAAATGTCTACGATGACTCGCGAGCGATGCTGATTGCTTGAATGTATGCAGTACTCGCTCAAATCGTTGCAAAGTTTGGAAAATTGCTGTTCGATCTGCAGCCTATAATTGCTATTGATACAGTGAATGCTGTATTGCATTTTATGATTTTCTCGTAACGACCTTAACAGCAAAGTGAGTGCTTCTACAATGGCGCTGCGCTTGAATGATTGACAGTAAATTTCATTCCATTCGTTCACGTAGATACAATCAATTTGGCGAATTAACGGGTTTGATGTGCCGCCAAAGTTGAGGGCGCTGAACTTTCCCGTTAATTTGGTGACGGTGTGCAATGAAGCCTCTTGCTCTGGTGAGGTATGCACTAATACCAGCATTTTTTCAACTGCTGGTTTTTTTTCAAAAGAACTGGATTCGTTGTCTGTGTCTACATGCAGATGAGTTTTCAACAGACGAGCAATATCCATGATGGCCCCGGGGGGGATGTCGTCGCAATAGCACTGGGTGTCAGTGGTTAATACTTTGTTGTAAAAGCACCAGGCAATGACTTCGGCTAAGTGCTTTTTGGTCACGATGGCTTGTTGCTTGTTGCCGGTTTTGCTGTAGGCGACCCAGGGCTTTAAAAAATCGTTGGTTTTTTTGAAAAATAACTTACTCTCGCTAATATCCTTGGTGATGCCTGAGTTCACAATATCAATCTTGCCGCTTTTTCTTCCAAAGGCAGCTTGCAATTTTCGACCCAGAAGATTCAGATCTTTGTTGTTGCCAACTAGGTGGAGATTGTGTTGGCGCCAGAAGCTAACAATCACCTGATAGCTTCTGTTCATTTCTTCAATTAGGTGTTTGCGCTCGCGTTTTACGTCCGGTGCTTTCCACTCGTCTCGGCTGTCGAGTTCTTGGAGCTTGCTGATTGGCCAGCCCCACTTGTCGACGAGCTGCTCCATTAATTGTCGTTGCCACGATTTGCGTTTGTGCGCGGGTGGCTTGGTTAGAAGTTTGCCGACCTTGATATAGAAGCAGCGCCGTATTAAATCCAGTCGCTCACCTTGGTTTTGCTCAATCAAATAATTTTCAATAATCCGATAGGCTCGCAGATAAGGATCGAACTCATTGGCATCAATTGGCGTTTGTGACTTAGCCAGTTCGTGAAGTTTGCTTTTAAACTGGTGAGAGAGGGTATCTTTCTCGTTGCCTGCGGCATAAGCTTCGAGTAATAGTAGCTTTAAAATGGACTTATAAGGCGATTCGATGGCTTTATACAACTGCCAAATGGCCGCCGTCAAAAACTCTTGGGGCGGTATATGGTTGACATTGCCTAGATCAATGGTTGAAGTGTCTCCCAAAAGCCGATCTTGATGGATGGTTTTCTTGGACATTGCATAGTGCTTATCATCACTGCCGCTGACAAATAACCATATGGGAAGACAGCCCGCCAGGTGAATGGCCGAGCGGTAAAACTCATCGAGCAAAAGATAGTATTGCGTGCTGCCAGATGACTCCGTATCAACGGCGGACTGTTCGCCTTGCAGGTGTCGTTGCCAATCCATTAAAAAGAAGTGGATTTCAAGATTGTATTCCAAGGCCCAGTGCTCAATGGCCTCGCACTTGAGTTTTAGCTCACTGATACGTTCATCAGACAATGAAGGCTCAAAGCATACCCAAAGGTCGATGTCGCTGGTTTCCGAGTGGGCGATGGTGCCAACACTACCCATGAGAAACACGCCGAGGATATCTTTGCGGTAGTGCTGTTGTAGTCGGTTATATTGGAAGCTTTTGGCGAGTGTTCGGATAAAGCTCAGTGCTTCTTTGTTGGGATTGAAATCATAGATGCCACAGGGGGTTGTGCGGGAAACATAGCCTGGGAGCATTGGATGATTGCAGTCCAGCAGGGATGGCAGGCTCAACAATACTTGCCGCTGTCTCTCGCTCAAAATGGCCTGAGCTCTTGAGAGTCGGGTTTGGTTGACTGCGTTAAATGTGTCTTTGATTGCACCTAAATTGTCGGCGCTCAGACCCAAGCTTGCAACGAGTTGCCGCTCAATTGCGGATAGTGGTGACTGTGACATATCCATGTATACCAGTATAGGTTAACTCAACTAAGGCCACCTCGAAAAATTGATTTTCCTTGCTCAGAAAACTCGCTCCGTCTTGAATCGTTGCGGTGTTTCATAGAACCCAAAAAACCTCATTTTGCAAGGCGCCTCCTTACGATAGGGCTCGATTGTCAGTTATTTCTACATGTTTTGCAACGCCTGATTTGCCGCTTTGCGAACCTGTTCCGGTGCTGTTCCACCAGTGTGGTTTCTCGCAGCCACAGAGCCTTCCAAAGTGAGCACTTCAAAGATATCTTGTTCGATTTTTGGGCAGAACGCTTGTAGTTCTTCGAGTGTCATATCCGACAAATCCTTCTTATGCTGTATTCCATAGGCAACCGATGAACCGACGATCTCATGGGCGTCTCTAAAGGCGATACCCTTGCGAACCAAGTAATCGGCTAAATCGGTGGCGGTTGAGAACCCACGTTTTGCCGCTTGATACATATTTTCTTTCTTCGCCTCCAATGCAGGAATCATGTCGGCAAACGCTCGCAGACAATCATTGAGGGTGTCAATGGTGTCAAACAAAGGTTCCTTATCTTCCTGGTTGTCTTTGTTGTAGGCCAGTGGTTGCCCCTTCATTAACATCAGAAGGCTCACGAGGTGCCCGCTAACGCGACCGCTCTTGCCGCGAACCAGCTCTGGAACGTCTGGGTTTTTCTTTTGCGGCATGATGGATGAGCCAGTGCAAAAGCGATCGGGTAGATTGATGAAGTCAAATTGGCTGGACGTCCATAGAATCAGCTCTTCGGAGGCTCTGGACAAATGCATCATAATCAAGCTGGCTGCGCTGCAAAATTCAATAGCAAAGTCGCGATCGCTGACTGAGTCCAGTGAATTGGCGGTTGGGTGGTCGAAACCTAGAAGCTCGGCGGTCATCTCTCGATTGATGGGGTAGGTAGTGCCGGCCAGCGCTGCCGAGCCTAGTGGAGAGGCGTTGAGGCGTTTGCGGCAGTCGTCTAAACGGCCTTGGTCGCGAGTCAGCATTTCATACCAGGCCAATAAATGGTGTCCAAAGGTCACCGGTTGGGCGGTTTGAAGATGAGTGAAGCCGGGCATAATGGTGTCGGCTTCCTTGAGCGCGAGTTCGGCGAGTGCTTTTCGAAGTCGAGTCAGTTCTCTGCCGATGCTGTCAATGCTGTCTCTTAAATACAGGCGGATATCCGTGGCGACCTGGTCATTACGCGAGCGGCCGGTATGTAGCTTTTTACCGGTTATGCCAATTTTATCCGTCAGAGCAGCCTCAATGTTCATATGAACATCCTCAAGACCAACAGACCATGTGAAGCGACCTTGTTCTATCTCCTTGGCCACCTCATTCAAACCATTGATGATGGCGTCTCGCTCGTCATTGGTGAGGACACCTACGCTCGCCAGCATGGTGGCATGAGCGATGGAGCCTTGAATATCTTGTTGGTAGAGACGCTGGTCAAAACTGACTGAGGCTGTCATGCGCTCGACAAAGGCATCCGTTGGTTCGTTGAATCGTCCACCCCAAGATTGGTTTTTAGAGTTACTCATAGCCGTTAATTTTCCGCTCAAAATTGTTAAGGGCAGTAGTATAAAGCTCGCTGTGCGGATTGGCTACCGCTCAAAGGAGTGCTGCAATTGTGTGTTGTCGCGCCAATCTGCTTGTGGGAGGGCAAGTTATTGTTTTTTCATTGTGTTTTTGTGCGCCAAGCTTGGAGGATTTTATTGTTTTAGGTACTAGCACAAAGCGATAAAAATACGTTAAGCTAAGACGGTAACGCTATAACGACGATAAAAATAATATGTAGTCACCTGGTTTCAGAGGGTGTTCTAACACGAAATATTACAGAATAAAAAACAGTTTTTACTAACAAAAGCTAAATAATAAACATAAAAAGCGATTTTGGAGGCTGTCCGAATGCGTATTCGATTTGCGCGCCTACTGGCTGTGGTTAAGCTAGGTGTTTTGATGTTGCTCAGTTTTCCTATTCTTGCAGAAGAATATGGCAGCTCTAAATACAATATGCCCCGAGGTGTTACTGTTAACAGTGAGATTGCCTATGAATCTCATATGGTGATGTTTTGGGCTTGTGTCATCATTGGTGTCATAGTCTTTGGCGTGATGTTTTATGCCATGATTTTTCATCGCAAAGCGGCGGGAGCAAAGTCGGCCAATTTCCATGAAAGTGTTGGTTTAGAGATCACTTGGACGATTATTCCATTGCTTATCTTAGTGGGCATGGGAGCCTATGCTACCAGCGGTTTGATCACTATGTACGATACTGAAAAGGACGTCGATATGAATGTCAAAGTGGTGGGCTATCAATGGAAATGGCGCTACGAATACCCTGAGGCTGGAGTAAACTTTTTTAGTGTGTTAAGTACCCCACGGGAGCAGATTGAAAATAAAGCGCCTAAAGGTAAAAATTACCTTTTAGAGGTTGATAAGCCGCTGGTCCTGCCCGTAGATAAAAAAATTCGTTTCATCGTTTATTCCAATGACGTTATTCATTCTTGGTGGGTGCCGGCGCTGGGTGTTAAACGCGATGCTATACCTGGCTACCCTAACGATGCTTGGGCCAAAGTTCCTACGCCTAAGTCATGGTTGAAGCCGATCAGTTTGGAGGGGGCTATTAGTGGTCAGCCCGAAGCTGAAAAGGGCACAGCCAGTATTGTTGATGGTAAGTTGAATTACATTCCTCCGGCTGACTTTGTGGGCGACGATAGTATTTCGTATACGCTAAACGGCAATGCCTCAAGTTTGGCGGTAAAAGTCGTTGATGAGAGCGTGACTTCGCCATTGGGTGTCAGTACCGACAACGATGGTAATAAGGTCTTGTATATTGCCAAGCGAGCGCCAGAAGTGTATCGCGGTGTGTGTGCTGAATTGTGCGGTAAAGACCACGGGTTTATGCCTATTGTAGTTGAGGTCAAACCACAGGTTGAGTTTGATCGGTGGTTGAAGGCTGAGCAGGTGGCGGCTGAAAAAATTCGCGAGCTGAATGAAAAGGTGTTCGACTTTGAAGAATTATATGCTCTTGGCGAACAGGTCTATTCTAAGAACTGTGTGGGATGTCATGGCACCAATGGTGAGGGTGGTGTTGGTAAGGCCATTGCTGGCAGTAAGATTGCCACCGGTGATCTTGATAAACACATCGATATTATTGTTAATGGCAGCGCTAATAATAATTTAATGAGTGCTTTTGGTGATCAGTTGTCACCAGCGGATTTGGCGGCTGTCGTTGTTTTCCAAAGGAATGCATTTGGTAACGACGATGGTAAACAGAAAGTTCAGCCATCCTATGTTTTTGAAAAATTTATGAAGAAATAATAAATCTCTGAGTTCCAACCGTGCTCAGTTTCTGTGTTGATTCGGTGTTTGATATAACAATAAAGTGAGGTCTACCTATGGCTCATGGTCCTGCTAAAGGCTTAAGTCGATGGCTGTTTACAACGAACCATAAAGATATTGGTTCGATGTATCTCTGGTTCAGTTTTGCCATGTTTTTTGTTGGTGGTATTTTTGCCTTGGTGATTCGGGCCGAGTTGTTTGAGCCAGGCCTTCAAATCGTTGAGCCCAATTTCTTCAACCAGATGACCACCATGCACGGTTTGATCATGGTCTTTGGTGCGGTCATGCCTGCTTTTGTTGGCTTGGCTAACTGGATGATTCCGTTGATGATCGGCGCTCCCGATATGGCTCTACCACGCATGAATAACTGGAGCTTCTGGATTCTTCCTTTTGCATTCCTTATGTTGTTGTCAACGCTCTTCATGGAAGGGGGTGGCCCGAACTTTGGTTGGACGTTCTATGCGCCGCTCTCAACTACTTACTCACCGCCAAGCACTGTGATCTTTATTTTTTCTGTGCATATTATGGGGATCAGTTCCATTATGGGGGCGATCAACGTTATCGCCACCATTTTGAATATGCGTGCACCTGGCATGACCTTAATGAAGATGCCATTGTTTGTTTGGACCTGGTTAATTACAGCGTATCTGTTGATTGCGGTAATGCCAGTGCTGGCGGCGGCGGTTACCATGATGTTGCTGGATATCGGCATCACTTTTCCGGCTGAGCTCAATGCAGCCGGTGAAATTATTAAAGAAGCGGTGACCTATCAAACCAGCTTCTTTGATGCGGGTGGTGGTGGCGACCCTGTGCTTTTCCAACATATCTTTTGGTTCTTTGGTCACCCCGAAGTGTACATCATGATTTTGCCGGCCTTTGGTATTGTGAGTGAGATCATTCCGGTCTTCTCTCGCAAAACTTTGTTTGGTTATTCATCAATGGTGTATGCCGTCGCCTCAATTGCTTTCCTAAGCTTTATTGTGTGGGCGCATCATATGTTTACAGTGGGTATGCCGATTGCTGGCGAATTATTCTTTATGTACGCAACCATGCTCATTGCTGTACCGACAGGGGTAAAAGTCTTTAACTGGATTACCACCATGTTTAAAGGCTCGATCAGCTATGAAACACCGATGCTGTTCTCGGTTGCGTTTGTGATTCTATTTACCATTGGCGGCTTTTCGGGTTTGATGCTAGCGATTGCTCCTGCTGACTTCCAGTATCACGATTCCTACTTTGTGGTTGCACACTTTCATTATGTGTTAGTGCCCGGCGCAATTTTCTCAATTACGGCCGGTGTTTATTATTGGCTGCCCAAGTGGTGCGGGAAAATGTACAGTGAGCTGATGGGGAAAACCCACTTCTGGTTAGCATTTATTGGATTGAACTTGACCTTCTTCCCTATGCACTTTTCGGGTCTGGCGGGTATGCAGCGCCGGGTGCCCGATTATAATCAAATCTTGGAGCCCTTTAACATGGCCTCGTCTGTGGGTGCGTTCCTGTTTGGTGCGGCTCAGGTGCTATTCTTATATAATATTATCGCCACTATTGTTAGCGGTCGCAAAGCGACGGCAAAAGTGTGGGATCAGGCCGATGAAAAATTGGATGGTTTGGAGTGGACGGTAGATTCACCCGCCCCTTATCACACCTTTAGTACACCACCTATGGTGAAGTAGTATGGCGCAGGGTGGTCAAAGTCAATCAATACTGAAGCTTGTTGCGATTTCAGTGTTGATGTTTGTTTTCGCTTTTGTCGTGATGCCGCCTCTGTATGATTTGTTTTGTGATATCACAGGCCTCAATGGAAAAATGTCGGATAAACCATTTGAAGGAGAGGTGATCAGTGAGATGCCGTCAGATCGACAAATTGAGGTCAAGTTTTTTGTCGAGAATAATAGCCAGATGCCGTGGGATTTTAGACCAGAGGTTCGATCTGTGATGGTTGGTGTGGGTGAGTCGACACAAATTAATTATTTGGCTCACAACCCTACCAATAAACGCATGGTGGCTCGTGCGGTGCCGAGTATGATTCCATCCAATGTGGCTCAGTATTTTTTGAAACACGAGTGCTTTTGTTTTAATGAGCAGCCACTGGCGGCAGGTGCGAGCGCCAAACTCGGCGTGGAGTTTACTATCGACCCTGATTTACCAAGTAATGTGAGCAGTATTATATTGTCTTATAGTCTGTTTGATATAACCGATAAAGCCACAACTCAGAAGGCTGGTGTTGTGGATAATAAAAACTAGGGGATATTTATGGCGAGTGCAGGCACTTATTATGTACCCGAGCAGAGCAAGCTGCCGTTATTGGCATCCGTTGGGATCTTTTTAACGGTTTTTGGGGCGGCAAACTCAATTATGAGCGCAAAATTGTCGCCCATACTCACGGTGGGGATGTTGTTTTTTATTGCCGTTTTATGGGTTTGGTTTGCTACTACCATTGTTGAAAACAGGAGGGGTTTAAATAGCGAGCAGCTCAAACGCTCCTATGTGTGGGGTATGGGCTGGTTTATTTTCAGTGAAGCCATGTTCTTCAGTGCTTTCTTTGGTGCTTTGTACTTTATTAGGCACTTGTCGGTCCCAGAGTTGGGTACGCCCGGTACTTTGGCAAATGATCTTGTTCCAAATTTTGAAGCTCAGTGGCCCTTGATGATCACGCCAGATCAAGCCCAGGGTGTGGATAACCCTGTAGTCGGGCCTGGTGAAAATATGAGTTTTCCTGGTTTGAGTGGCATTCTCGGATGGCTTCCATTTTGGAATACTGTGGTGCTGGTGACTTCCAGTTTTACCGTTCACTTCGCTCATACAGCTCTTAAAAAGGATAAGCGCCAGGGCTTTAACTTTTGGTTGGGTGTAACAGTGGCGTTGGGCTTTATCTTCGTTGGTCTTCAGGCGGCAGAATATATTCATGCTTATGATGTTAACCTAACGCTAACCTCTGGAACTTACGGTAATACCTTTTTCTTGCTTACGGGTTTTCACGGTTTGCATGTGATCTTGGGAACCACAATGTTGTTGGTGATGTTTTTGCGCTCAATCTTAGCCAAACATTTTTCACACGACGATTGCTTCGGTTTTGAAGCGGCTAGTTGGTATTGGCACTTTGTTGATGTGGTTTGGATTGGCCTGTTCCTGTATGTTTATGTGTTTGGCTAAAAGATAATTAGCACCTGCTTACCAACAAGAGTGAGAAATATTACTCTTGTTGGTAAGCAGGAACTTGTTCCCAGGGCGCCTGGCTTTTTAATTGCCCGGTATAAAATCCATAGAATAGACTAATCAATAACATCAGCGCTATACTGACGCGAATGCCTAGCGCGTAGAGTGTTCTTTTAGAGGGGGTGCCGACATCTTTTAAAAGAAAACCAAGCCCGCTGCTTAGGCTAATAATCATGGCAATAAATAAGATAATAATGATCGTTTTTAATAGCATATTCATCTCCTCGGGGTTGTAGATAGTGTCCTCTTTTTGGTTAAACTGCAAGCGCTATCGCGGATTCACACTGTTCTCATTGGCACTATTTTTTTTATTGGTTTCTTTGGGGTTTTGGCAGTTAAGTCGAGCGGACGAAAAACAGTTTGAGCTGGAAACCTTGGAGTCTCGTCAGGCCATGCCGGTGTTGACTCGCATTGGCTCTGATATTTCAGAATATGCTTATCGAAAAGTTGAATTAACGGGCAAGTTTGATCCCAAACGTTTTTGGTATTTAGATAATCGAAGTTATAAGGGTAAGGCCGGTTACAATGTGATCGCGGCATTTTTCGTTGATCAAAGTGAAATGGTACTTTTGGTCAATCTCGGTTGGCTACCGGCCTCAGCGTTTCGTGATGAGGTGCCGGAAGTGCTGTTGCCTGAACACAACGTCACGGTTAGGGGCATGTTGCGTGAGCCTATCGTGAATGCGTTGTACGAAAGTATGGTCAACGATTTGATGACGCTATGGCCCCAGCGTGTACTCTCTATTGATATTGAAACGGCGAGTCTTGAATTAGATGCTCTAGTTTTTCCTTTAATTTTAGCAATTGAGCCTGGCCACCCTCAAGCTTATGAAGCACACTGGCCAGTGATCAATGTGACGCCTGCAAAACACACGGGTTATGCTGTTCAGTGGTTTTCGATGGCGCTGGCGTTAGTGGTTTTATTTGTTTTTATGATTAATAATCGAGGCCGTAAAGAAAAAGATGAGCGAAGAGGCAGTAATCAAAAGAAATCGTAAAGCGGGTTATTTGATGTTGGCTATCGTCGTTGTGCCGATGGTTCTCGCTTATGTCATGTATCACACTGGGATTGGGCTTACTGGTAAAGGCCAGGCCAATGGCATCATTTTGAATCCGCCCAGAGCGGTGACGGAATTAGTTGTTCGCGAGTCTCAGGCGCTTGAGAACATTTATAAATCCGAAATGAAGCGCTGGAGAATTGTAGTACCTATAACGTTTCCTTGTGAAGAAGCTTGCCAGCAGCGTCTATATTTATCGAGGCAAGTGCACATTGCCTTGCATAAAAATATTGAGCATGTAGAGCGCTTATTGGTATTTTTGGATGAAGATCCTGGCTCTGAATTTTTAGAAATGTTGCGGCAAGAGCATCCTGGGACGATTCAGGTGTCAGCGCGGCGCTCAGACTTCGTAAACTTCTTCAAACCCTTCAAAGAGTTTGATAATCTTGCGACGGATAATATGTATCTCGTCGATTCTGATGGCTGGGTAATGATGGCATATCAGCCTCAACATACGGGCAAGCACATACTAGATGACATCAAAAAACTATTGAAGCTCAAGAATGAACAGTGATCCGATTTTATTTGTTGAAAAGTCTCAGCGAAAGCGTACGTTCAACTGGGTCTTGGCGGCGTTTTTAATCAGTATCATTGTCGTGGGTTTAGGGGCATTTACCCGTCTTGTACATGCGGGGCTGGGGTGTCCTGATTGGCCAGGTTGTTATGGTCATCTGTGGGCTCCGAAAACGGTTGAAGAGGTGGCAGCGGCCGAGGCAAAATTCGGTGAGACCGTTCAGCATGATAAAACCTGGCCCGAAATGGTTCATCGCTATTTTGCGGGCACCTTAGGGCTCTTTATCCTATGGATTGCTATATCCGCTATACGTCTTAGATCAACGGTCAATCAGCCACTTAAATTACCCATCGCGTTATTATGTTTGGTGACTTTGCAGGCTGCCTTTGGTATGTGGACGGTTACTCTTGATCTATGGCCTCAAGTCGTCACGGCTCATTTGTTAGGTGGCTTTACCACCATGACCCTGATCTGGCTGTTGTTACAACGTTTGGGCGGGGTTCGTTGGCGTCTACTGCCAAAACAAGTGCTCAAGCTAGGTAATTTGCGGTTTTGGGTCTGGTTATTATTGATTGTTGTCCTAGTGCAGATTATTTTGGGTGGTTGGATGAGCGCTAATTACGCTGCCACTGCCTGTGCAACATTTCCTTCCTGTAATGGTTCTTGGTGGCCCGCTATGAACTTCGTTGAGGGTTTTGATTTTTTTCAGGATATTGGCCCCAATTATCTGGGTGGGCAACTGCATATTGAAGCGCGCACAGCCATCCATTACAGTCATAGGATTGGCGCCGTAGCGGTCGTCCTGGTGAGTTTAGTGGTGGCCATTAAAATGCTTGCCACCGGTGTTGCTCAGTTAAAAACCTGGTTAGCCATCATTGGCGCCATTTTGTTACTACAAATTATTTTGGGTATTACCAATATCGTGGCCGATTTACCGTTGGCCGTTGCGGTTGCCCACAATGGCGTAGGCGCTTTGCTCTTGATTTCTGTTGTCACTTTGCTTTATCGTCTCTATACAATAACCATAAAAACGGATGCCCATGAATAATTCTATTGCAGTTAGTCTTTCCCCTTCCTGGCGTGATTACTTATCTCTGTGTAAGCCTAGAGTGGTTGCCTTAATGATCCTCACTTCGGCGATCGGTATGTTGTTGGCGACCACAGCTTTGCCCTCTCTGGCCGTACTATTTTGGGGCAATTTAGGCATTGCTCTCTGTGCTGGTAGTGCGGCAGCGATTAATCACTATGTTGATCGTCGCATTGACCAAAAAATGTTGCGCACTCGCTCGCGTCCCATCGCCAATGGTCGCCTCACTGGCACACAGGCCATGACCTTTGCCATCGGTATTGGTCTCTTGGGGATGATAATTTTGTTGGTATTTGTTAATGCGCTTACTGCTTGGTTGACTCTGGCATCGCTTCTGGGTTATGCCTTGGTTTATACCGTCTTTTTAAAGCGAGCGACGCCTCAAAATATTGTCATTGGTGGTATTGCGGGAGCCGCGCCGCCGCTGCTGGGGTGGGTTGCGGTAACCAACCAAATTGAACCCGGTGGTTTATTGTTGGTGCTGATCATCTTTGCCTGGACGCCCCCTCATTTTTGGGCGCTGGCGGTCGCCAGAAAGGATGAATATGCGAAAGCTGATATTCCTATGTTGCCGGTTACCCATGGAGAGTCTTACACCAAACTGCATATTTTGCTATATACCATTATTTTGATACTGGTAAGTTTGCTGCCATTTATCATTAAGCTCTTTGGCCCAATTTATTTGGCAGGGGCCGTCACTCTTGGTGGCATTTTCTTGTATTGGAGTGTGGTGTTATGGCGTGACCCCCAATCAAAGGCGGCCATGACCACCTTTAAGTATTCTATTACCTATCTTATGTTGTTGTTTTTGGTCATGTTGCTTGATCACTATGTAATAGCCTAATGTCCAACCCGGGTGTTCGAAAAACGGTTGTTGTGGTATTGCTGATTATGGCTGTATTTGTGGCCTTGTTGGTTTATAGAATATTGCAACCCAGATACCTAAGCCCCGACCAAATGGCGCTACATGGTTTAATGCTCAATGAGTCTCCTGGCTTGTTAATGGATTTTTCCTTGTCAACCGAAGATGGGCGACGATTAAGTCGAGATGATTTAATGGGAAGTTGGAGCGTTTTTGTTTTTACTCACTCGGCGTGTTCCGCCGCATGTATGAATCACTTGGCTAGCGTGGTTTCATGGTATCAAGCTTTGCCAGAGTCATCGCAACAAATAACGAATGTCTATGCCTTCACGGTGAGCTCACAAGAAACCGCTAAAGAATTGAGTGAGTTTATCGGTCAGTTCAAAGCTCCTTTTCGATCCGTATCGGGGGGATCAGTTGAGGCGTTAGCTGCCAGTCTTGGGGTGCGTATTCAAGCTTTACCCAATTCGCAGGGCTTTGACATCGAGTCAAAGATCGTGATCATTAACCCGGAAGGACGCTTTGTCGGCTATTTTGTCCCGAGCTTTGACTTGGCAAAAATGAAACTCTCTTATGGCTCACTCATCAGCTATTATTGATATAAGGCCCCTTGATTCGCTAAGGGTAACTTCATAATAAAACG
Organism: Polaribacter sp.; assembly: GCA_964226685.1. Classification (GTDB taxonomy): domain Bacteria; phylum Pseudomonadota; class Gammaproteobacteria; order Pseudomonadales; family Cellvibrionaceae; genus CAXQRU01. Next base: position 35,159 of record CAXQRU010000114.1, read on the forward strand.
ACTGCCTTCGCCGGGGGTTGATTCAACCCGAATGCTGCCTCCATGATTATCAATAATCCCTTGAACGATGCTTAACCCTAAGCCTGTGCCAGAGTATTCTTGTTGGCCATGAAGGCGTTTGAACGGTGAGAAAATTTTATCGAAATGTTTTGGGTCTATTCCAATACCATTGTCGCTAACAGTGATTTCACAAAAATTTTCAATAAGGGGCGAGGCTTTAATTTCTATGAGGGGAGAGTTTTTGTTATATTTAATACCATTGCTGATTAGATTGTGAAAGAGCAAAAGTAGCTGTGACTCATCACCTAAGATGTCGGGAAGCTCTGTGGTCACATTAATCGTCGCTGTTCGATCACCATTGTCCGTAATGATATCAACAACTCTAGCTACAACTTTGAAAAGGTCGACGGCTTCAAAATAATCATTGGCAGAGTGATTGACGGACAGGAACTTGCTCAGATTTTCCACTAAGTTGTTGATGCCTTCCGCGCTGCTAGACAGTAGGTGAAACCAGTTAAGTTCTTCCTCATTAATTTCAATCCGTTCAGAAAGCTTTTCTTTTAAAATATCTGCAATCTGGGGTATCCGCCGCAAGTTGCCTTTAAAGTCATGAGATAGGCTGGCACAGAAGGTTTGCATGTCTTGGTTTTGCTTTTTCAGTTTAAGTTCTTTTTGCTTTCTCTCAATAGCGTAAAGGCACATGCGATGCAAAAGCTCTGGCATTAAGTCCTCTTTGGGAAGATAGTCCTGTATACCGTGCTTTAATAGTTGTTGTGCAATATGATTGCTATTTAGCGAGGTCAAAACGATGATTGGAGTTTGACTATTGAGAGTTTTTAATCGCTCAGACGTCGTGTTTATTGGAGCATCAGGCAGTTGTAAATCGCATAGGCAAATATCAAAGCGTTTTTTGCTGAGCTGATGTAGACCTTTGGATAGTTCTACCTCATGTTGAATATTGACTTTTTCGGGGATGCCTTCGGTTAAGCTATCTTCAATAATGCTATAGTGATCAGGATTGTCTTCAATAACAAGAATATTCATGGGCTGTTACTCAGTTTTTGAGGTAGCTCGGTGGTGCTGACCCAGTAATGGTTAAGATCCTGTAGTTTTTCTAAAAACTCTTCATACTCGAGGGGCTTTTGTACATAGCTACTGGCGCCTAATGAAAAACATTGCCTTACTTCTTCTTCGGTTTTGGACGTCGTGATCATGATCACTGGAATGTGCTTTAATGCATCGTTTTCTTTGATTTTTTGGAGTGTGGTGATGCCATCTTGCCGGGGCATTCTTATATCTAAAAAAATAAGATCAGGTATTGGTTTGCCATCAAATGGTGCTTCACTATTTAAGTAGGCGATGGCTTGTTCGCCATCGGTGACATGGTAAACCGCATTTCTAACATGCAGCTCTTGAAAAGTCTCTATCATCAGTTCAGCGTGATCGATATTATCTTCAACGAGTAAGATGGATATGGGTTTCATGAGGGTTCCAAGGTGGTTTGGTGACTGTCCCTAGGGAAGCATAGTAAAAAATTACTGCCAACTCCAGGAGTGGATTCCAATAATACCTTGCCATTGTGCTTCTCCATAGCACTTTTTACAATAGATAGGCCTACACCTGACCCCGTTTTCTTGGATAACCTCTCGAAAATATTGAAAATTTTCTCATGGTACTTAGAGTCTATACCGCAGCCGTTATCTTTAACTGAGAAAATGACCTCACTTTCGGTATCAATGCGGCTTATGTCCAAGGTCATGGCCCGATCAGGCTCTCGATAATGAATGGCATTACTAATGAGGTTGAGAAAACACTGTGAGACCAAACGTTCGTTGGCGTATAAAAAGCCCAGAGGTTCTTGTATGTGGATTGTTGCCTTGCTTTCATTGACGGCGACCTCAAGCGATTGCCATTGCTCTTCAATCAGCGTTTTCATATCAATTTGCTTTTTGCTGGCTTCTTCGTGTACAACCCGTGAAAGCATGAGAAGGTCAGTCAGTAAATTATCCATCTTGACAACATTTTCTTGTATTCGCTTTAGTCGATGCGTTTGCTTTTCTGATAATTGGTTTTTCAGTTCTCTTGCCAGCATCTTTGCAAAGCCGCCAATGGTGACCAGGGGCGATTTTAGGTCATGGGAGACAATATAGATAAATTGCATCATCTCCTCGTTTTTCTTTGAGAGTTGAAGGTTGAGTTTATTGGTGTTGTTTTTCTCTTGTTGGACATCGTTAATGATGCTCAAAATAACCTTTTGGGATTGCAGTAGCTCGTCTTTGTGATTGTTTAAGGTGGCGTTTAATTTTCCGCTTTGCTCCAGCGCGAGTTGTTGCTCCTTAAAGAAGAACCGCACTAGCGCGATTAATGTGATGCCAAGAGCGATCAATGTAATTAGGCCAAACAGTAAGTTATTTTCTAACGTTTCTGAGAGCTTCTGATTAATGGCTTTAAAGATAATATCAGAGGTCGCTTTAATTTCCTCGTGTGAGGGTTTATCGTTATAGATGATAACGGCATCTATTTCTCTGGCTGAGTAATCTTTAGCGATTAACTGGGTGATGGTTTCTAGTCGTTCACTGTAGCTGTCAAGCATCTTTTTGGTTTCAGGCATTTTAATCTCAAGGCCCAATTTTTTGGCCTCGAGCTCGATGATGCCAATCATGGACATAGCTATTTTTTGATTTTGTTGAGCATCGGTTTTATAGTGCACTTGAGAGGGGCGTAATACATAGTTTTTTAAGTTATGTATCAGCCCGGTATAGCCAATTTGATCGTGCAGGGTCAGTATTGCATTATGAACGGAGTTGGTGACTGCTCTCAGTTGTTGCTGTTTGATGGTGTAGTTGATCGCAATCAGTACCTCCAGGGTAATGAAAAATGTTAGCAGTGTCGATAACGTCAGGTTTTTGGTATTCAAGGCCTAGACTTCGTATTTTGAGGGTTGATTTTGTTGCTTTAATAGCTCGTTGATCTCTTTTTTTAACTCGAGGATACGCTCTTCCCTATGTGTGCTGGTTGCGAGTAACGATTGCATTTGTTCTTGGTTTCTTTTGAGCTCTCCTAGCTCGGCTTGAGCCTTTACATATTGCTCGTTAACGCCAGGTAAGTTAATTAGCCTAGGTAGCTTAGGGGCAAGAGCAATCAATGTTAACACTGAGATAAAGGCGGTAGCGGCTTTTAGCCATCCTTGGTATTCATAAGCCGGATACCAAGTGACCAAGATGGCAAAAAAGTGGGTTGTGCCGCAAAGGAAGATAAACGCAATGAATAGACCGAAAATATCTGGGTGGGGCACCCGCTTTTTACGTTTGTAGAGCAGGATGCCCATTGCAATGGGTATGCAATAGTAGGAGATGCCAATGGCTAAATCGGACAAAAAGTGAGTCCAGAGAATGTCTGGCCGCCAAAGATAGCAATGTCCGTGGGGCATAAAGTTGGGGTTGTTGAAGATCTCTAGCCAGTCTGTCATACATGCACTCAGTATCATTTATTGGTTAATGATGGGAGCTTACACGGTTTTTGATTAAAGTTTAGGGTTTTAGGTGCAAGCATGAAATTTGTTTGTTTTTGCCCGGTTTTGGGCGGTTAAAAAGGCGTCTTTATCTAATTTTGTGTGCCATCACCCACATTTTTCACAATTAATCGATACACTTGATGCCCGATCATACTATGATTACTAACGGGCCTATTATCCTTATGATCCGGCTAAACCGGCAGATAACAATTAGAAGGGTTTTTCGATGGTTATTGTTTCTCCATTTCGGTGGGTTTTGATGTCTTTGTGGGCGTGTTTGGCTGTCAATGCGGCAGCGCAAACACCGCTAGCGGATCAGGTGGAAGATTTGAAGCAGTCTGCACTTGACCTAAATCGTGATTTGTTGATTTTAGAGGAAGAGCTGCTATTTCCAGACAGCACCCAGCTTGCTGTCTTTGTTTCAATGGATGTCGGCGAGTTCTTTCAGTTGGACAACATCAAGGTAAAAATCGACGACAAAGTAGTTGCCAGCCATCTTTACACAGAGCGACAAGTGAATGCGCTGTTTCGAGGCGGAATTCAGCGTATCCATCTGGGCAATGTCAAGTCTGGAGAACATGAATTGAGTGCCTTCTTTATCGGCAAAGGGCCAGAGGGTCGCGAGTACAAAAGGGCCACCAAGTTTACATTCACAAAAGATGAAGAGCCTGTACTTTTAGAGTTAAAAATCGAAGACTCAACCACTAAGTTACAGCCAGAATTCACGGTTAAACAATGGGAGTTGCAGTGAGGCGATGGCTGTTAACTGGGTTGGCTTTAGCAGCACCGCTCCTTCAGGCTGAACCCCTGCGAACTGTGCAAGACCTCCGCTATGGCTTGGTTTTGTATGAGTACTATCAAGACGAATACTTCAGAGCCTTAAGCGAGTTGATGGTGGCCGATGCCAAGGGTGGGATCAAAGGTCATGCGGATAACCCTGAGTTGGTCGCTGGCGGAATTGCGTTGTCCTTTGGAATGGATAGGCAAGCCAAGGCCAGTTTTGAGGCCCTGTTAACCGAGGAAAAGCCGATCTCTGTGCGCAATGCAGCTTGGTATTATTTGGCTAAATTGCAACATCAAAGAGGCGATTCAGATCGCGCCGCCAATACCTTGGACAATGTCGTAGAGCCGGTCGAGAAAGGTTTAGTTCAGGGCTATAGCGAGCTAAGAAATCAATTGCTTATTCGCCAAAATCGATTGCCGGATGCTGAGGTCTTAGCGAATCCAATATTGAAAAAATCGAGTAAAAATAGCAGCTTGCAGGCGTATCTGGCTTATAATTTGGGCGCGGCTTATGCCCGTGCTGGCGACTATGAAAAAGCCCAGCAATACTTTGATTTGATGGGCAAAACTAATTTCTCTAAAAACCCTGTGCTGCGTCGAGAGCAGTTGGCTTTGTATGATAAGAGCTTCACCGCAGCGGGATACAGTCATCTTTTGCAAAAGAATTTCCCCAAGGCAGTTGAAGCCTTTTCAAGGGTGAGGCTTGACAGCTTTTATGCCAATGAAGCCCTTTTGGGTTTAGGTTGGGCGCACTATGAGCAAGAGCAATATGGCGAGGCTTTAGTTCCTTGGCGTTTGGCGACTCAGCGTTCATTGATCTTTCCGTCCACTCAAGAGGCTTTGCTGGCGATAGGTGATACTTTTGAGAAACAGGAATTATTTGGTAAGGCATTGAGGCAGTATCAGCTAGCAGAGCAAATTTTTACTGACGAGTTAGACAAACTTAAAACCCTAAATCAAAGCCTTCAGGAACAGTCGATACTGACCCAGCTTGCTGCTGGGGGGCAGCCACCAGCCAGTTGGTTGGTGAACGATGAAACTCGTGCGGCCAAACCTTTGATCAGTTATCTACAAACCTTATTTACTCAAAATGAATTCCAAGCCCTAGTGCAAACCTTGCGAGATATTTACCAAGTCAAAGATAAGCTTGAAGAGTGGCGCGATAAGCTTGATATTTATGATGAGCTATTAGTGGAGCGTCGCCAGCGGCGAGCCGATCAAGCCGAAATTATTGCTACGGCAGGTCACAGTGAGCGATTGCTGGCATTGCGTGAGCGTTGGCAGGTGGCTACCGCTGAGCTGGAAAGAGCGAAAAGCGAGCAAGATATTTGGGCCTTTTTGGAAGAGCCTCTCTATGGGTACAAAAACCGCTTGGATAATATGGCGAGCACCCTTGAGCAATTGGAGGCGGCCGGTGAGAATGTGGATGCTGAGCGTGAACTCTATGAGCGCTATCGAGGGATTATCATGTGGCAGGCAAGTGAGGATTTTCCTGCGCGAGTATGGGCAATTGAAGATCAGCTAAAACCCGTGGCCAATGCGCTCGCTGAGGCCGAGACTCGGCGTGATTCAGTAGCGGTTTTGATCGAGGTGCCGTTTGATATTTTGCCTCATCAAGAGGCGATTGCTAAGGCTCGGATCAGTCTCGACCAGAGGCTCGCCAATGCCGATGCCTTGATTGAACAATTGGATGCACGCTTGCGCTCGCAAATTACCGCTGAACTCAATCGTCAAAGTATTCGGTTGACCTACTATTTGGGTGAAACCAAATTAGCCATTGCGCGTTTGTATGACCAATCAATGTTGGAGGCGCAGCCGTGAATGCTAAACCTCTAATCTGCTGTTTATTAATAGCCTCGTTAATGACGGCCTGTTCGTCCAGTCGTCGAAGTGCGATCGGCCCGACCATCGGCCCTGCGGTTGCTAAGCAAGAGCCTGAGAATCTCGGTGCGGATGAGCCCTTGCCCGCCATTACACTCGATGAATTAGAAGGCTATTACAAAGAGGCGTTTGCCGTGGCTCGCGACCAATCAACGCGTCGAGATATATTGATGCGCTTGGCGGGCATTGAGATGCAGCGCTCTGAAAATCGTATGGTCGATAGCGAAAAAGACGGCCAATTTTTTGGTGAGGCGATTAAGCTTTATCAAGAGCTTTTGACGATGGAAAAGGCTGAAAATGTTACCTTGGAAGAAAAGGCCGCGCTTGAAAAACGCATCGATGAGCTGCTCTATCAATTATCAAAAGCTCAAGCCTTAGATGGTATTGAAAACCCCTCTTATGCAAACTTAGAAGCGTTAGCCGAGCAGTATCCCAATTCTAATTTTGCGGCCGAAGCGGATTTTCGCCGTGCGGAAAAAGCCTTTAATGAAAAGCGCTACAGAGAGTCAGAAACCCTATACCGTAAAGTCATTGATCGTGGGGTAGAAACGCCGTTTTATCAAAACGCCATTTACATGTTGGGTTGGTCGCAGTTCAAGCAATCACAATATGAAGAGGCCGTTGAGACCTTCACCCAAATATTGGATAACCTCTATGGCGATGATGACGCGTTAAAGAATCTCAGTAATATTCAACAAAACTTGGCGGACGATACTTTGCGCGTGGTCAGTTTGTCGTTTTCCTATCTCGATGGCCCGCAGTCGATTACCGATATTTACAATCGTTTGGGCGTGAGAATTTATCATCATAAACTCTTTGAGCGTTTGGGTGAGCAGTATTTATCCCAGGAGCGCTATCAAGATAGTGCGCAGGTGTATTTACACTACGTGGCTCAAAATCCACTTTCTGATTATGCCCCAGATTTCAGTGTCAAAGCGATCAGTGTTTACGAAAGAGGTGAGTTCCCTAGTTTAATCATTCCTGCAAAAGAAGATTATGTGACTCGCTATGGGCGCCAAAGCGATTTCTGGGCGCAAAAACCTCAAGTCCACGACAAGTTAAAATCGCATTTGTTGGTGTACTTGCCCGAACTTGCAGCTTACGAACATGCCAATGCACAAGCGCTAGTGGCCGATAAAAAAGTAGAGCAAGCGCAGCCAGTATTTTTAAAAGCTGCTGCGTGGTATAAGGATTTTATTGAGACATTCCCCGATCATGAAAAAACGGCTAGCTTACATTTTTTAATGGCAGAAGCGCTTGAGTCCGCTGGTGAAATCGAGTTGGCTTACGAGGCTTTTGTGGTGGTTGCTTACGATTATCAAGATAAGCCGCAAGTGGAAAATCCCAATGGCGCCAATGCGGCGTATGCTGCAATTTTATTGGCCAATGAGTTGGCCACGCGAGGCGACGAGCAGCGTTGGTTGACCTTGAAAATTGATAATGCCCTCAAGTTTGCCGAGTTTTACCCAGGAGACAACAGAGCGGCGGCTGTGTTAGTGGATGCGGCTCAGGGGATGCTCGCTACCGAGCGTCAGCCAGAGGCGATCAATATAGCTAGCAAAGTAGTCGCATTGCAACCGCCTCCCGAAGTGGGTTTGAGACTTCGAGCTTGGTTGGTGCTTGGGCAAAGCGAATTTGACCTTCAACAATATGGCCCGGCCGAGCGCGCTTATGGCGAAGCGGTCGCCTTAATGAGTTTGGATGATCCTAAGCGCGAAAATATCATTGAACGTTTAGCCTTGAGTCGCTATAAGCGCGGTGAACAGCTCATTGCGGAAGGTAAAAAAGACGAGGGTATTCAACTGTTATTGGGTGTGCGCGATGTTGCACCTAACTCAGAAATTGCGATTACCGCCGAGTTTGATGCGGGTGATACCTATATGAAGTCTGAGCAATGGGCGCAAGCGGCTACGATTTTTGAAGCCTTTAAAGTGCGTTACCCCAATCATGAATTAGCTCAAAATATGCCAGCTAAGTTAGCGCTGATTTATCAAAAGACCGAGCAGTGGGGCAAGGCGGCGTCTGAGCTGGCGGTGATGAGTAACAGCAATGATCCTGAGCTTGCGAGGCAGTCACTGCTACTCTCGGCTCAGCTCTACCAAAAATCTGGCGATTTAGGTCAAGCCATCGATAACTATCGTGATTATGCTAATCGCTACGAGCAGCCCAAGGCTGATTTGTTAGAAGCTCAGTTCCAATTGGTCGAACTTTATGATCAAACGCAAGATCCAAGTAAACGGGATTTTTGGTTGGGCAAAATTGTTAATCAACCCATTGATGCCAATATGGATACGCGTAGCCGTTTTATCGTAGCCGGTGCTCGCAGTTGGCAAGCCGAAAAATCCTATCAACGTTTTCAGTCCATTAAGTTAACGTTGCCGTTAAAAAATAGTATTGCCAAGAAAAAGCAAGCCTTCAATGAGGCGCTATCGGCTTATCAAACCGTGGTGGACTTAGGGGTGGCCGAATACGTGACGGAAGCAAACTATTTTATGGGTGAGTTATACCATAATTTTGCTAAGTCCATTATGCAGTCTAGCCGTCCTCGCAATTTGGATGAATTAGCACTTGAGGAATATGAAATTATTTTGGAAGAGCAAGCTTATCCTTTAGAAGAAAAAGCCATGGAATTGCACGAGGCCAATGCGGCGCGCATCAGCTCGAATATTTATGATGCCTGGGTGGCGAAAAGCTTTGATGCTTTAGCTGAGTTGTCGCCGGGTCGTTACGATAAAAAAGAGCAATCAGTGGGGGTGAGCCGTGGTATTCATTAAGCGCTTGATCACACTGATCAGTGTTTTATTATTGTTTGCGTGTGCGAGCCAGCCTGCCAATAATGAAGGCTCACAAGAGGCGCCAAGCACGCAAGAGCCTGTAGTGGAGGGCGCAGCCGATGCCGATGCCGAAGAGGCGCAAGCCGAGGTTGAGTCAGAAGAAAAATCAAAAACAGAAACAATACCTGTTCCTGAAGTTAAAGTGGTGCCCAATCCTTACTTGAAGAATCCGCCAAATATTCCCGATGCCGCGCGCAGAGAGTTTGAGTTTGCACTGCAATTATTAAGTGAACAGCGTTGGGCACAAGCCGAGCAGCAGTTGCAGTATCTGCAGCAATCGTTCCCAAAATTTTCTGGTAGTTATGTGAATATGGGTATTGTGTATCGCAATACCAATCGCGCTGATCAGGCGATCGCTCAGTTTCAACAAGCCGTAAAGGTGAATGCCAATAATTTCGATGCCTATAATTTGTGGGCTATTACTTTGAGAGAGCAGGGTAAATTTGATGAGGCGCGTAAGGTGTATGAACGCTCACTGGATCGATGGCCATCGCAACCGACGGTACATCGTAATTTGGGTATTTTATATGACCTGTACTTGGGTGATTTAGCGAAGGCCTTAAAGCATTATCAATTAGCTCAAGCACTCCTTCAAGAGCCAGATAAACTGCTAGGCGTGTGGATAAAAGATTTAAGTAATCGGGTGAGTCAATGAAGCATTTTTGGGTGTTGTTATTTCTCATGCCAGGTCTGAGCTTTGCGCAAGAAGCCAGTGATGTCAACTTAAGTACGACCATTAGAGGTAACCAAGAGCAGCCTAAAGTGATTACGATTGTGCCGTGGCAGCCACCCTCTGGCCCGGATTATTTGTATCGCCCGCTCGGCAGCCGTTTAGAGCATATTTTTGCACCGGTTGAGCGTTCTGAGTTGCGTCGTCAATTACATTTTTTAGAATCCGTTCCTGAAGGTAACGAAAAATAGTTTAATTTTTGTGAGCTTATCCAACTTTTCAAAGTTAATTTATAATTTTTCGTGCCCGAGTGCGAACTAGTGCCATTATTTGTGCCAGGAGCAATGCTACACTTTAGAGCGTTTCACAATTTGAATAAATTTTACTCTGATAAGCTCTACGTTTTTACTTTTAATGCCTATGCTTAATAAAGAGTGTCTTACTTATACATACGGGGAGTAACCGATGAATGATTTCGAATCCATAGTTGCCTTTTTCAAAAATGGTGGCAGCTTTATGATTCCCATTGCGGTGACCTTAGCGGTCGGTTTAGTCGTTACATTGGAACGTTGGCTATTTCTCACCTACTCAAAAACTTCGAATAAACGAGCCTATAAACGAGCCATTGCACACCTCAAAAAGCGCGATTATAAATCGGCGGTCAGTGAGCAGTCTCGAGTGCCCATGTCAAAAATCATTGCGGCCGGTATTGCGCGCATGTCATCGTCACCCAGGCGTGACGATATTGAACTGGCGATGGAAGAGGGCGTCTTAGAGGCGATTCCGCGACTAGAGCGCCGTACCTCTTATATTGCCGTACTTGCCAATATTGCAACGCTATTGGGACTTTTGGGCACCATTATCGGTTTGATCGGAGCCTTTGAAAGTATTACGGCGTTAGAAGCAGCTGAGAAGGCTGCTAAATTATCAGGCGATATTTCTACCGCCATGAATACGACCGCTTTTGGTTTGATATCTGCCATTCCCTTGTTGTTGTTCCATGCCATGCTGCAAAATAAAACCACCGAAATTATCGATAGCCTAGAGATGGCATCGGTAAAAGTGCTTAATATTTTAGCAACACAAAAGGCCCTTACCAATAAGACTCGTAGCGACGACTAAACCATGAGTATTCGACGTAGGCGTCACCATCAAGAGGTGGATTTAGAAATTACGCCATTTATGAATCTGATGATTATCTTGGTGCCGTTTCTATTAATTACGATGGTGTTTTCTCAAATCACGGTTCTTGATTCGAAAGTGGCGAATCAAAAAGCTGATGAAAGTATTACGCAAGATGAGCCGCAAGATCAGTTAGAACTTGTGATTCGAAAAGACTACCTCGATGTTAACTATCCTCCGGGCACTCGTCAAAAACGCATAGCAAAAACAGTCGATGGTGAGTATGACACGGTTCAGTTGGTAGAAATTTTAAAAGAGTTAAAGCGTCGAATGAAAGAAGAAGGCATTGAAAAAAGAGATATCATCTTAATGCCGGAAAAAGATATTGATTACCAAAGCATTATTACCATCATGGATAGTGTCCGCTCCTTTGTGCCAGACGTTCAGCCCGTTTCCAGTCCAGGGCCGGATCAAACGGTGGTTGATACCGCAAAAGTTGATAAAAAAGCGGCTGAGTTATTTCCAGATATTATTCTAGGCAAAGCCAAAGATATCGAGGTGGTTCAGTGAAGTCATCAATGCGCGCAAAACGCATGGCAAAGCACCATCGCCGCAATAAAACCGTGGGCAAGTTAAATTTGGTCTCCTTAATGGATATTTTTACGATCCTTGTGTTTTTCCTTTTGGTGAACTCTGGTGAAATTGAAGTATTAGAAGTAGACACCAGCGTAGTGCTCCCCGATTCCATCGCTGAAGAGCGACCTGATGAGGGCACACTGGTTATTCGAATTAGCCTTGATAATATTATTATCGACGGCAAAGAAATCGTCAGTATTAAAGATATCGATGCGACAACACCAACGATTCTTCCGCTCAGTGAAGAGCTGAAAACCTTGATGGCAAAAACGCCTCTCAATGAAAAGGAGAAAAAGAATGGCCGAGCGGTGACTTTGCTCGGGCACAAAGATATCCCCTATGAGTTGCTTCAGCGCATTATGGCCACTTGCGCTGAGCAAAACTATCGAGCCATCTATTTTGGCGTGAACAAAAAATTAGAGGGGGCTTCTTGAGTTATTCGCCAAGTAATACACAGCTCCCTTGGTCGAGTTCAACCGATCAAGATCGCTTTTTTATCAAACTATTGCTAATCGGTTTGCTAATAATGGCGCTCTTGGTGTTGTTCGTTTGGTGGTATAATCTGCCCGAAAAAGAAAAGCCTGAGCCTGAAGAGGAAGAATTTATTTTGGTTCAGCTCGATCCTTTGGATATTCCTGAACCGGAACCTGAGCCTGAGCCAGAACCCGAACCCCCCAAGCCTGAGCCGCCAAAGCCAGAACCACAGCCAGAGCCGCCACAGCCTGAGCCACCTAAGCCCACTCCAGAGCCGAAGCCTAGGCCCAAGCCTGTGACTAACAGTGGCCCGCCGCAACGAGTGGTGAGTGAGCAAGAGCGCAGGCAGGAAGCGAAAGAGCAGGCCAATCGCGCCGCTTCCGTATTCGGTGATGTTGGTGATTTATCAAGTTCCACTGTTGATGTCAGTGGTACCAATATGACCTCGGGTGCTACGGCTGTCGCCCAGCAGCGTAATACAGGAAGAATTGAAGAGCAGGCTCAGCAAAGAAGTGGCGGAGTTAAGGCTGATCAATTAGGTCGAGAATCGGGTGGTGGCGTCCAATTGGCGGATCGCCAAAGCACTCAGGTCAACAGTGAGCTTGCGAATGCTCAAAATCGTGCCCCGAGAAATAACTCGTCCGCGACTAATAATAATCGACAAGATAGCGGTGCTACGGCGACTCGAAGTGAGTCTAGTATCAGGAAAACACTCGACGCTAATCAAAGTCGGATTTATAGCGCTTACCAGCGGCAGTTGAAAAAGAATCCGGCACTGGAAGGGCGAGTCTCCGTGCGTCTTGTGATTAGTCCGGCTGGCGATGTGACGTCTGCTAAAATTTCAGCTTCGCAGCTAAAAGATCCTGATCTTGAAAGCAAAATTTTGTCTCTTTTGAAGCGTATTAAATTTGGTGCGGCGAATGTCAAAACCACATCGACAACTTATGACTTCAATTTTGTACCGCAGTAAGCTATCTTCTAAAAGATACCTATCACAATAAGTTATTGAGGCAAGATATACTTGCCTCAAACTGTTGATGATGAGGCATATCATGTCTGATTTTGATCAAGTAATGAGAGAGTTAGAGCAACATGGGCTGTCTAACGATTCGGCTCAGTCTGATAAATCAAAAAAATACCTCAATAACGCGATTTCTCATGAGGATGAGTTGCGCGAACTCAGTGATTGGGTAAACGCCCAGGCCAATCTCAGTGTGTCGTTAGTGCTGGTGGGCAAGAGTGAGTTGTTGGTACATAAAGGCCCTGTGAGCTAATTGAGCTTTCGATGAGCGGTGTGACAACGCACCACGCTTGTTTTATACTGCCGCACCATTTGAGATTGGCATTATGAAAAAACCTCGCACACAAGCCGCCCTTATCATTGCTAAGTTATTGTCTCACCAAGGATCTTTGGCGGCACTGGGTTCGCAGGTAAAAGCGCTGTCTCCCTCGGATAAAAGTTTAGTTCAAGCCCTGTGTTTTGGAGTTTGCCGCTGGTGGTGGCAACTGGATGTTATCGCTAAGAGCCTGTTAAGCAAGCCTTTAAAGCGCAAGGATAACGACGTTTATGCCCTATTGATGTTGGGGCTCTACCAATTGCGATATATGGATACCCCCGCTCACGCCGCCATCAATGAAACCGTTCAAGCGGCGCACGATCTCAATAAGTCGTGGGCCAGTAAATTGGTCAATGCGATTTTACGTCGCTATCAGCGTGAGAGTGAGGTGCTGGATGAGAAGACCCAGTCTCATCATGCTCACCCAAAGTGGTTGGCCAATCGCCTTCATCTGGCTTGGGCTGAGGCAGCCAGTGATATTTTAACAGCCAATAATCAGCACCCGCCCATGACCCTTCGAGTGAATTTGGCTCATCATTCCAGAGCCGAGTACCTTGCATTGCTGAAAAAAGCTGGGCTTGAGGGGCGAGCAGGGCAGTATGCGGCGAGTGCCGTCTACCTCAATAAGCCCGTCGCGGTAGACGACTTGCCGGGTTTCCATGAAGGCTGGGTCAGTGTGCAAGATGAGTCTCCTCAGCTCACGCCTGAGCTTATGGATTTACAAGCCAATTTGAGGGTGTTGGATGCCTGCAGTGCGCCTGGCGGCAAAACGGGCCATTTATTGGAGTGTGAACCCACTTTAGCGCTCACTGCTCTTGATGTTAAAGCCTCAAGGCTGCAGCGTGTCAAAGATAATATGAAGCGTTTGAACTTTAAGGTGACGGTGCTTGAGGGCGATGGCGCACAGCCCAATTTGTGGTGGGATGGCCAGCTGTTTGATCGAATTTTAATCGATGCGCCGTGTTCAGCCACGGGTATTATTCGCCGTCAGCCCGATATCAAATTGTTGCGTCAGGAACAAGATGTCCAGGCACTGTGCGAAGAGCAAGAGAAATTATTGGCCGCTTTGTGGCCTTTGTTGGCACCAGGCGGCCGTTTGGTTTACGCCACCTGTTCTATTTTGCCAGAAGAGAATAGTCAGCAAATCGCGAGTTTTGTCGCGAACCATTCCGATGCCAAACACATTCCAATCGAGGCTGCCTGGGGACAGGCACAGGCCTATGGGCGGCAATTGCTGCCAACTATTGATGGTGGTGACGGTTTTTATTATGCCTGTTTGATGAAAGCGCCTATACTAGGGCCTGTTGACGTTTCATTATCACTCCTGTTGGAGTCTAAAAAGCGCTAATCAAGGCGCGAGGAGAGAAGTTTAGTGATTCTAAATGAACGACGAGCAACACCGAGTAGCGCTTTTTTAGGCCCAACCCGAAGGGCCATGGCTATTTTTGCTGCTGACTGTGTTA
>CAXQRU010000115.1:0-4970 GCA_964226685.1 Polaribacter sp.
CTCTTCCGATCTAGGAAGTCTGTCATTTTATTGTCGCCTATATTTTGGGGAGCTTATGGCTAGAAGGTCATCTACTATCGACGTATTAAGTCTGTGCGGGATTATTCTCGGTTTTGCAGCCTTGCTGGGCGGAAATTTGTTGGAAGGCGGTACTTGGCGCTCACTGATCAATGGCCCTGCGGCACTCATTGTTTTTGGGGGTACTATCGGGGCGGCAATATTGCAAACGCCGGTAAACTGTCTAAAGCGAGCTTTAAAAATGCTGACATGGATATTCACCCCACCAAAACTTTCATTTATTGATTCCATCCATAAAATTATTCGCTGGGCGGTGGCCGCAAGAAAGGAGGGGCTGTTAGGTTTAGAGGCTATCAGTGAAACAGAAAAAGATAATTTTTCTAAAAAAGGTTTGCAGCTTCTCATTGATGGCGGTGATCCTGATGAAATAAGAAGAGTTATGGAAACCGATATGATCATCGAGGAGCAACGGGATCAAGATGCTGTAAAATTCTATTTTAGTATGGGAGGCTATGCCCCAACCATCGGCATTATTGGTGCCGTGATGGGCCTTATTTATGTGATGCGAAACTTAGATGAACCCAGTCAGCTAGGGGCGGGTATTGCTATAGCTTTTGTAGCAACGATATACGGTGTTGCTATTGCCAATTTATTACTGCTACCAATCGCTAATAAGTTAATGATTTATGTCGGCCAAAAAACGTTGTCAAAAGAGTTAATTATTGAGGGGATCATTGCTATAGCTGAAGGTGAAAACCCCAAAGCCATTGAGTTAAAACTTAATGGCTATATCGACAATAGTTAAGGTGACTGCTTATGCCTCGTCGTAAAACTATTGATGAAGCGACATTAAATCAAGATCGTTGGCTAGTGTCCTATGCTGATTTCGTCACCTTGTTATTTGCTTTTTTTGTGGTGATGTACTCTGTGTCTCAAGTGAATGAAAGTAAGTATAAAACACTATCAAGTACACTCATGGAAGCCTTCAGTGAAACCCCAAGGTCGATTAGCCCCATACAAGTTGGACAGCCGACGATTTCTCATGAACCCAGCGTCATTGAGCCTGAAGAAAAACTTCCTAATATTACCAATAATCCGGGAGCGGATAACCAAAAGACCGCTGATTTATCTCGTTTATCTGAAGAAATTGTTGAGCAATTTACCGATTTGATCGATGAAGAAGTGATACAAATAGCCAGCAATGAATATTGGTTACAAATTTCTTTAAGAGATAGTATTTTATTTTCCAGTGGACAAGCTGAGTTGAGTATTCAGGCTGAATCCATATTCTCTGAAATAGCCGATCTTTTAAAAGGCTTTGATAATCCGATTCAAGTCGAAGGCTTTACTGATGATAGGCCCATTAGCAATACTCAATTTGCCAGTAATTGGGAGCTATCCAGTGCTAGAGCGTCAGCGGTAGTTAGAATTTTAGCCAACAGTGGGATTGATCCCACTCGATTATCAGCAACCGGTTATGGAGAGTTTCAACCCATTGCCGAAAATCAAACCCCCGAAGGGCGTGCTCAGAACCGCAGAGTTGTGCTAATGATTGCTAGAGAGCGAGTGGAGCGGCCAAGAATCAAAACCAAGGGCGCTATTGAGGAAATGAATAGGCCACTATACGAAGAAAGCCAACCATACCCTGAGTCGTCTGATAAAGTTTTAGGTACCCTAGTTGAGGAAAATCCTGACGTCAATATTGATCATACCTTAAAGCCTAACTCTGACAAGACCGAGGATGATGATCCTTTAAAGCCTATCAAGCTTGAAGGTGGTGGTCTATTATTTACTACAGACCCTGAGAGAAGAAATTAAGCAAAGTAGGTGTGATCGTGCAAGTTTGGACCGTCGCAAATCAAAAAGGTGGTGTTGCCAAAACCACGACCGCTATTGCCCTTGGGGGTTACGCCTCTGAAGCTGGCAAGCGGGTGTTATTGATCGACATTGATCCGCAGGGTTCGATGACTAGCTACTTTCGCCAAGATCCCGACTCTTTATCTTTGAGTGTATTTACCTTATTTAAAGAGCACAAGAAATTGACGCTCGAATTGGTCTCCAGCTTGATTCTCCCCACGTCTCAGCCCTTAATGAGTTTGTTGCCATCCTCAACTTTATTAGCCACCCTAGAGCGCCAATCTATAGGGAACGATGGTTTAGGGTTGGTGCTACAAAAAACCATTGCGCATTTAAAGGATGAGTATGACCGAGTCATTATCGATTGCCCGCCCGCATTAGGGGTGTTGCTGATTAATGCCTTGGTGGCATGTGACCGTCTCATTATCCCTGTACAAACCGAGTTTCTTGCCTTTAAAGGGCTGGAAAGAATGCTACATACCTTGCAAATGCTTAGCCGATCTCAAAAAAAGCAGCTAGACTATGTAATAGTACCAACATTATATGACAAGCGAACTCATGCTTCGGTGACGACATTGCGAAAATTGAGGTTTGACTATGGAACCAGTACTTGGCCTGGCAAAATCCCGGTAGATACCAAACTCCGTGATGCTAGCAAGGCTGGCATTGCCCCTCAAGAGTTTGCCCCGGAAAGCCATGGAATCGTCGCTTATAAAAGTTTGTATAGTTGGTTAGAAAAGCACGATGACCAGGCTAGGTACTGGCGTAACCAGAGGCATTCCTAATGTGCCTTCTCGGATAAGAGGCGTTTTATGTCTGATCAGCCTAATCAACTCATTTCTCAGTATATTGATAATTTATTGTCAGATGAAGACCTAGTGCGAGAAGATAATACTCAAAAAGAACCCCAGATAGAGACAGCTCAAAACACCGCAGTAAACACTGGACTCCATTCTCCTTATAATCAACAGCGTTCTCGTTTAGAAGTTTTGTTGCAACAGGCTCAAGATAATGCCATTAAGGAAGCGGTTAAAGCGTCAGATCATCAAGATGAGCAACCCCAAGATGAGCCTCAAGTTAAAGACTGGGAATGGCTGGAAAATGGGCGTCCGGTATGGGCTCAGTCTCGATTTGATATATTGCTCTTGAACGTTGCAGGCTTATCATTAGCGGTGCCCTTAGTCGCCCTGGGGCAAATTCAACTATTGGATGACATCACTCCCATTTTTGGCCAGTCTGATTGGTTTATGGGGCTACAAACGACGTCTCAAGGTAAAGTCAGGGTGGTGAATACCGCAAAATTTGTGATGCCTGAGCGCTATCAAGATGACTTTATCGATCAATATAAATATGTTGTATCCATCAATAATTTGCCTTGGGGAATGGCCGTGAGCGATATTGGACAACCGATTTCGGTAGAAGTTGATGACGTACGTTGGCGCAGTGCTAGAACTCAGCGCTTGTGGTTAGCAGGAACCATCAAACAACATATGTGTGCCTTGTTGGATGTCCCCACTATGGGCCGTTTATTGCAAGAAAAAGACAAAGGGGCGCATTAGCGGCTAAAACCGTCAAAATACTGTTTTTTTGATCTGAATACTGGCATAGCTAAGACTATTAACTATAGTTGAGATATAGACTCCTAAATTGTATGTCGAGGGTATAGAGATTATGGCAAGTAATGCTGCACAAACAAAAACGAGTGATGATCCCGTCTTACAATGGGTGACGTTTCACCTAGCGGGTGAAACTTATGGTGTTAATGTAATGCAGGTTCAGGAGGTCTTGAGATACTCCGAAATTGCCCCTGTACCCGGTGCTCCCCCTTATGTATTAGGCATTATCAACCTTCGTGGTAATGTTGTGACGGTCATCGATACTCGTCATCGATTTGGCTTAGAGCCAGGGGAGGTCAGTGATAATACACGGATCGTGATTATTGAAGCAGATAGTCATGTGGTCGGTATATTGGTTGATAGTGTGGCTGAGGTGGTCTATCTAAGGCAGTCTGAAATTGAGACGGCGCCCAATGTTGGAAATGATGAAAGTGCCAAATTTATTCAGGGCGTTTGCCACAAAAACAATGAATTATTAATTTTGATTGAGCTTGATAAGCTGCTAACTGACGCTGATTGGGCCGACTTAGACGAAATTTGATATGCTGATAGATCCCGTTACCAATACTCCCATACTAAGTACAGCGCAAGCACAGTCTTTATGGCCATGGTTAGCGCTGGCGGGCTTGCTCGTGGTGGGCTTTTTATGCACCTTATTGGCTATTGTCAGACAGCAAAAGCTTATCAAGCAACTCACTAAAGAATGTCGTAGAGTAAATTCTGTTGCAGTGGGTATGGGGCAGCATATCATCGCTATTGAAAAACACGTAGCCGCTTTGGGTGGCACGTCTGTTAATAAGCATGATGAAGTGCTTGAAAAAGCCAGGTTATTGTTAAAATCAGGCGCTTCAGTTGAAGAGGTCAGCCATTCTTGCCATTTGTCACATGCAGAGGCCTCTCTTATTTTAGCGATGAGCCAAAAAAACAATGTGCTTCCAATTAATACGCAAAAAAATTATTAATTTTACCGCTGTTCCTTTACTACTGTTGGTTTCAGGCTGTGCAGTAGTTGATATCGATAAAACCACCTATTTAAAGAAAGATAACCTTGTAATAGAGCAGTCGCTTATTGATGAAATTATTATTGGTATGACGACGGAGCAGTGGTTAAAAAATTACATTGGAAAACCAGATTTCGTTCAGAAACACAATGCAAGTGTGGTGTATCAATATCGGTTTAGGCAATTGCAACATAATAAGGTTCGTGTGTTACTGGCCTATCGTCAGCAAAATATTAATGAAGATGATTATATTTTGAATGTTGAGCTATCTCAGGGCGTAGTAAGAAATTTTTGGAGAAGCCATACATTAGTTGAAGATATATCTAAACCCAAAGGTTACGAGTACTAACCAATTCAATACCCCTTTATGCCTAACAGATCTAATAGATCCGTAATCTAGCTTAGCTTATTCCATCAAATTATTATTTCAGATCGGGAAGAGCACACGTCTGAACTCCAGTCACGATCGTTAATCTCG
>CAXQRU010000116.1:0-7226 GCA_964226685.1 Polaribacter sp.
CCTACACGACGCTCTTCCGATCTAGCCTTTTAACTTCTCCTGCTCTTTTTCGACCACCTCGGCAGGGGCGCGATCGACAAAGTTTTTATTGCTAAGCTTGCCATCAAGGCGCTTAATTTCCTTGTTAAGCTCATCCATTTTTTTATTGAGTCTGGCGAGTTCGGCGTCTTTATCAATCAAGCCAGCTAAGGGGATTAAAAGCTCCATTTTGCCGACCAGGGCCGTAGCGGCGGCAGGCGCTGAGCTATCATCCTCTAACCAGTTGATCTCTGAAAGGTTGGCAAGGCGTGTGAGAAAGCGGCGATTGGCATCCAGTCGAGCTTTTTCTACTTCGTTACCTTTGGCGATGAAGAGAGGCAAGGGTTTTCCGGGAGAAATATTCATTTCATCTCGAATGCCGCGAATGCCGATAATGATTTGCTTCAACCACTCAAGCTCTTCAATCGCTTGCGTATCGATTTTGCTCTCATCCGGCTCTGGGTATTGGGCCAACATAATGGTGTCGCCACTGGTTCCTGCCAATGTTTTTACCTTTTGCCAAATTTCTTCGGTGATAAAAGGCATCATTGGGTGAGCTAGGCGCAAAGTGGCCTCCAATACGCGGATCAGTGTACGGCGTGTGCCACGCTTTTGACTCGCACTGGCTGACTCGTCTTGTAGTACGGGTTTGGAAAGTTCTAAGTACCAGCTACAGTACTCATTCCAAATAAAATCGTACAAGGCTTGCGAGGCTAGATCTAAGCGATAAGTATCAAAGCCTTGGATAACCGCCGCTTCGGTTTGTTGCAGCTTACCAATAATCCAGCGGTCGGCCAGAGATAACTCGACATCGCCCGTATTGTCGCTATCACAATCTTGACCTTCGCAGTTCGTGAGTACATAACGAGCGGCATTCCAGAGCTTATTGCAGAAATTTCTAAAGCCTTGGATACGGCCGACATCAAAGTTGATGTCTCGACCTGTAGAAGCTAACGAGTAATAGGTGTAACGCAAGGCATCAGTACCGTAGCCATCGATGCCCTCTGGGAATTCTTCCTTGGTGCGTTGAATAATCTTCTCGGCATCTTGTGGGTTCATCATGCCGGTGGTGCGCTTTTCTAAAAGCTCCTCCAGAGAAATGCCGTCGATCAGATCAATAGGGTCGAGAACGTTGCCTTTGGATTTCGACATTTTTTGACCATGACTATCGCGAACCAGTCCATGAACGTAGACGGTTTTAAAGGGGATTTCTTTTTTGAAATGCAGCGTCATCATGATCATTCTGGCGACCCAGAAGAAAATAATATCAAAGCCAGTGACGAGGACATCGGTTGGGTGGAACTTCTCAAGCTCAGGTGTTTGCTCAGGCCAGCCGAGTGTGCCAAAGGTCCAAAGAGCTGATGAGAACCAAGTATCGAGCACGTCTTCATCTTGGCGAAGTGCAATATCATCACTAAGCTGATATTTTTCTCGTGCAAGCGCTTCGCTTTGAGCCACATAAATATTGCCGTTGTCATCATACCAAGCGGGGATGCGATGGCCCCACCAAAGTTGGCGAGAGATACACCAATCTTGCAGTTCACGCATCCAAGAGAAATACATGTTTTCGTACTGTTTGGGCACAAACTGAATCTCGCCATCTTCAACCACTTTAATGGCATCGGCGGCCAGTTGCTCGGTTTTGACATACCATTGGTCAGTGAGGTAAGGCTCGATGACTACACCGGATCGATCACCTCTCGGGACTTTTAGGGTATGGGGTTCAATTTTTTCTACCAGCCCAAGTGCCTCTAGGTCTTTTACGATTTGTTTGCGGGCTTCAAAACGCTCCAAGCCGCGGTAGCATTCAGGCACGCTGTCATTGAGGTTGGCATCATCATCTAGGACGTTGATGATCTCCAAATCATGGCGCTTGCCCATCTCGTAGTCATTGAAATCATGCGCAGGGGTAATCTTAACGCAGCCAGTACCGAAATCTTTATCAACATAGGTATCGGCAATGATGGGGATCTCGCGTCCAACCAAGGGTAGGGTAATGGTTTTGCCAATGAGGTGTTGATAGCGCTCATCGTCTGGGTGCACCGCGACCGCGCTATCACCCAACATGGTTTCAGGGCGGGTGGTGGCAACCGTCAAGTGGCCAGAGCCATCGCTGAGTGGATACTTAAAGTGCCACAGATGACCTTTCTCTTCTTCGTTGAGTACCTCGAGGTCTGAGATGGCGGTATGCAGTTTAGGGTCCCAGTTAACCAGGCGTTTGCCCCGGTAAATGAGGCCATCATCATAGAGTTGAATAAAGACTTCCTGAACGGCTTTATAAAAGCCTTCATCCATCGTGAAGCGCTCACGGCTCCAGTCCGGGCTGGTGCCTAAACGCCGTAGTTGGCGAGTAATGGTGCCGCCTGAGTGTTCTTTCCACTCCCAGACTTTATCGATAAAGGCTTCTCGGCCAAGATCATGCCTGGTTTTGCCCTCAGCGGCGAGCAGGCGCTCGACGACCATTTGAGTGGCGATGCCAGCGTGATCAGTACCGACTTGCCATAAAGTAGTGTTACCCTGCATGCGAGCGCGGCGGATGAGAGCGTCCATAATCGATTGTTGGAAGCCATGTCCCATGTGTAGGCTGCCGGTCACATTCGGCGGCGGGATCATGATGCAGTAGCCGGTGTTGTCTCCTTTGGGAGCAAAATAATCTTGATTCTCCCAATGCTCGTATCGCGCTTGTTCGGTGGCACTGGGCTGATAGGTTTTATCCATAGTCATGATGGTCAACTGTATTATGTAAAAACCCGTAAGTATACATTAAGATAAGGTTGCTTTTCGAGTTGTTGTGCTGCCTTAATTAGAGGTTATGATGGTAGATGCCCCGGTTTTGCGAGTCGGAATTTTTCTAGGCTTGCTGCTACTCTTAATCGGCCTGGAGTTTCGATTTCCAAGGCAGAGGCGGGTGTCAGCTCGTGGGCCTCGTTGGTTCACCAATTTGAGTATCACCATCATCAATACCGCTTTGCTCAGAGTGTTGAGCTTAGTGGGATTAGTCGCTATGGCCGAGTATTTTGTATCGAATCAATGGGGCCTGTTGCCGATGCTTAGTCTCCCCTGGGGCATCCACTTGTTATTCAGTGTGGTGCTGATGGATTTGGGTATTTATCTGCAACATGTGCTTTCTCACCGGATCCCCTTTTTGTGGCGTTTTCACCGGGTGCATCATAGCGATAAAGACATTGATGTGACGACTGCAGTGCGTTTTCACCCGGGTGAGATTTTGTTGTCCTTTGTCTTTAAAACGCTATTGGTGTTGATCATTGGCCCGTTGGCGCTGGGGATATTGATCTTTGAAATAGTATTAAGTAGTTCAGCTTTATTTAATCACGCCAATTTGAGATTGCCATCTCGTATTGATCGTCTTTTACGATACGTGATCGTCACACCCGATATGCACAAGTTGCATCATTCAGTTGAACCCAAAGAGACGGATAGCAATTACGGTTTTTGTTTGTCTATTTGGGATCGGTTGTTTAGAACTTATATCCCTAAACCTGAAAAGGGTATTGATGATATGGAAATTGGTTTGAGGTCATATCAGGCGGTTGATACCTCCGAATTGGATTGGTGTTTGTTACTGCCCTTCAAAGACAAAAAATAATGCAATTTGTCATACTTTATTGTTGACACCCTTGGTGTATTCATTAGAATGATAATTATTATCATTTGCATTTGTGGGGGGGGTAGTATGGAAGTTTCGTTAGCGCAGCGGTGCCGGGATAACTTTCAACAGGGTTGTCATAACTATGAGCAATCCTGCTTTGATAAGGCGTGTTTTTATTTCAAACAAGCCAGTGCAGCGGCAAAACGTTTGTGTATAAAATTTCATGATCGTCAAGGCATTAAGTTGTGGGTGATGGCCAATCACAATGCAGCGGCGAGCTACAATCACGCCAAACTTATTCCCAAAGCGACAGCGATTTTGGAACATAACCATGGCTTCTTAATGGATATTAGTCAGGACGAATCATTAAGACGCGAGCTGCGAATAGAAGCTCTAGGCTTTTTGCAACAAACCCTATTTTCTTTAGCGACTCAATACGCTTATCTCGGCCAAAATCATTCGGTTTATCGAGTAATTTTTGATACGGAGCGGCAGGTGTTAGGGTTGTCGCAACATTTGTTGGATGATGAGACTCAAGAGGCGCTGGCGTGAATATAATTGACATTGTCCATAAAAAACACTATCGTGCGCGCCCATAACGATGGTGCCTATTAACCTGTAAGGGTTTGAATAGGTTAAATGGGAAGTGAGTGAAAATCTAACGCTGCCCCCGCAACGGTAATGGCGCAAAGCCTAAGCCCGATACCAGCCTAAGTTTATGTAAGGTTAAAAGCCTAAACACATGAGCGGAGGGCTCACGGTGAACCGCACTATGTTCAAGCATAGGGTGACTTTGCGTTACCCCCTCCCTCAGTCATACATGTACTGAGGTATTTATGAAAGCAGCATTACTCACTCTAACCGCCGTGGCAAGTTCGGCAATGGCGCAAGAGGAAATTTTAATTACCACGAAACTTCCGGTCGATGAGCGCCAAGTTGGCAGCAGTGTTACCGTGATAGATAGTGAAACCATCGAACACACCCCCTATCAAAGTTTTACCGAACTTCTTCAATCACAAGGGGGAATCTCAACCAGCAATAATGGCGGTATTGGCCGCACCAGTGCCTTGCGAATTCGTGGCGAGGAAAGTTTTCGCACTCGCGTTTATATCGATGGTATTCGCATGGAAAATATTACTGCACCGCAAGCGTTACCTCAAATAGAACACATTTTATTGGATAACATTGATCGCATTGAGGTGCTCAAGGGTCCGCAAGGTTTGGTTTATGGGGCGGATGCAGGTGGTGTTGTATCAATTATTACTGCAGACCCTGAGCCTGGTTTTTCAGGTGAGGCCAGTTTTGAGGGAAGCCGATACGAAACGCATAAAGCGCACAGTCGCATTGCTTATGGTGGTGAACGCAGTGGGGTGAGTTTTTCGGTCACTGATTTTACGACAGATGGTTTTAATGCCCGCTCAGATGATTTAAGCAACGAAAAAGACGGTTATGAAAACTTGAGTCTGCATTTTAAAGGTTATTATCATTTAAATGATGTGATTACGTTAAGAGCTGTTTTTCGTAACGTAGAAGCCGATGATCAATACGATAATTGCGGCTTTCCATCTTCAAATGATTGTGAAGGTCGAACCGATGAAAACATTTGGCGTGTTTCTGGCGAAATCATGGGTGAGCGTAGCCAGCATCAATTTGGAGTCTCTCGAACGGTGGTTGCTAGAGATACATTCACCGATGGTAATGAATCGTTTGATACCAAAGGCCGCAGTCAATTAATTGATTATACCGGGCGTTTTACTTTGACCGAGGAGCTAGCATTGCTGTGGGGTCTAGAGGATTATCGTCAGGAAGCTAAGACCTACTTTATGGGATTTGAAAGTGATCTTGATGATCAGCAGCAAAGTTCCGCTTTTTTGGAGCTGCAAAGCAATATTAATGATCGTTGGTTTGCCACAGTGGGTGTTAGATATGATGATAATAATACCTTTGGTGAACACACGAGTTATCGCTTGACGAGTGCTTATTTGGTGCCTGTTGCCACTGGTGAAGTGAAGTTTCGCTTTAGTGCCGGTACCGGGTTTAGAGCCCCAAGCTTATCCGAAGTTGCCTACCCAGCGAGTCCTCCGGCTTCATTGGTCGATCTTCAAGAGGAGACCAGTCAAGGTTTTGATGTCGGTGTTTCCTACCAAACTCATGGAGGTACATTCTCCGAGATTATTTATTTTGAGCAACAAATTGATGATGAAATCTTTTTTGATCTCAATACCTTTTCGGGATACTTGCAAGCCGAAGGGGAGAGTCTTTCGAGAGGTGTAGAGCTCAATGTAAAATGGCCGTTGATTAAGCCATTACTCATTAGCGGTAATTATACGTATAATGATACGGGACGTCGTGATGGTTTGGATCGCCCATTGCGGCCTCGTCATGAAATGCAGATTGGCGCCTTGTATCGTTGGGTGGACAAAGCCGCGTTGAATGTGCAGTGGCAAGCGGTTCGAGATGTGACCGGCATCAATCAGCAGCCTTTAGATAGTTATGAATTATTGGATGCTAGCCTTTATTTTTATCCCAATGATTATTTGACTCTTTACATCAAAGGCAATAATTTGCTGGATGAAGACTATGAGCAAGTCCGTAATTACAACACCAGTGGGCCCGCTTACACATTGGGTATCCAGGCTGATTTTTAAGTGAGTAAGCATGAAGAATACCGACGCAGTTGACAAAAAAAATCAACGTCATCAAAAAGCCATGGAAAGGCAAAAACAAGCGGTAGATGAAAAAATTACAGCGGCTAACCTTGAGCGGGGGGTCGTTGTTTTGCTCACGGGCAATGGTAAGGGAAAAACCAGCTCCGGTTTTGGGATGGTATTGCGAGCCTTAGGTTATGGTCAAAAAGTGGCGGTCGTGCAATTTATTAAAGGCGTTCAAGCCTCCGGTGAAGAGCTATTGATTGTCTCACAGTTTCCTGAGGTCGATTTTTACCAAATGGGTACAGGCTTTACCTGGGATACGCAAAACCGCCAAGCGGATATTGAGGCAGCTGAGCGTACTTGGTGTGTGGCTAAAAAACATTTGGCTGATCCGAGTGTGGATCTAGTTTTACTTGATGAGTTGACCTATATGATCGCCTATCAATATTTGGATGAGCAAGAGATTATAGAATCCATTCAGCAGCGGCCAGTTGAGCAAAGTGTGATTGTGACGGGCCGTGGTGGCGGCACATTATTGAGAGATATTGCCGATACCGTGTCTGAAGTCAAAGAGATTAAGCATGGCTTTAATGTGGGGGTTAAGGCGCGTAAAGGTGTTGATTATTAGAGGCTTTTATTTCCTGGTTTGTCTTCACCCTCTCGAAGAATCGATAGCGTCACACTTTTTATTGTTTTAACTTGCAGTGCCAACATTTTTACTTATAATGATGTTCTAATTGGATAACCTAGGAAGGGAAAGGAATATGAAACATCTATTATTTACTTGTATTGCAATGATCCTGTTTGGTTGTGGAGCTCAATCTTTAGATACAACCAATGAACCTATCATAAGTCAACCCGAACAACCCGAACAACCCGAACAACCCGAACAACCCGAACAACCCGAACAACCCGAACAACCCAGATCGGAAGAGCACACGTCTGAA
>CAXQRU010000117.1:0-9699 GCA_964226685.1 Polaribacter sp.
TTCACCAGCTCGCGCCATTGATCATCGCTACGTTTTTTCATGGGTTAACCTCTTTTGAATAGTCAAAACAGTAATGTAGGGCGATTAAATCATCGTGGGTAGTGTGTGATTGCTTTGGCGCTTACGAATCACGAGGTGATCGTTCACAGTTTTATCATTTAAAGCCTTATGGTGTCAGTGGGTTAAATAAAATGCTCAATGTAAGACTCAAGAGTGCATTTGCAATCATTTTAAATAATGGTCTAATTCAGCCTTTGGTGGTATCTCTCCATATTACGAGTCGAATTAGCGCGGGCGCTGATTTGGGTAGGAGTATTGAAGGAGCTTAAGAGTACCAGTATGATGTCACCTTCACGCCAGCCTGGAGAACACCATGAAAGCAAATAACATCTTAGAGACCATAGGTAATACCCCTCATATTCAAATTCAAAGGCTTTTTGATCGTGGGCAGGTGTGGATTAAAAGCGAGCGAGCCAACCCAGGTGGTTCCATTAAAGACCGTATTGCATTAGCCATGGTGGAAGCGGCGGAGAAAAGTGGTGAATTGGCGCCTGGTGGACGCATTATTGAGCCGACATCGGGCAATACTGGCGTTGGTTTGGCGATGGTGGCCGCTGTTAAGGGCTATCATTTGACCCTAGTTATGCCCGAGAGTATGTCACTGGAGCGCCGCCGTTTGATGTTGGCTTACGGTGCTGACTTTGTTTTGACGCCAAAAGAAAAGGGCATGCCAGGTGCCATTGAAAAAGCTAAAGAGTTGGTGGCTCAAAACCCAGAAGCCTGGATGCCTCAACAATTTGATAACCCTGCCAATGTCGATGTGCATGTGCACACCACGGCTCAAGAAATAGTAGCGGACTTCCCTGAGGGGCTTGATGCCATTATCACAGGGGTTGGTACGGGTGGTCATATTACTGGTTGTGCCAGGGTGTTGAAGGAAAAGTGGCCTAATTTAAAGGTATTTGCGGTTGAGCCTGCAGCCTCGCCCGTGATTTCTGGTGGCCAGCCTTCGCCTCATCCCATTCAAGGCATCGGTGCTGGTTTTATCCCTAAAAACTTAGATACCAGTTTGTTAGATGGCGTGGTTACGATTGAAGGCGATGAAGCCAAAGCCATGGCCTTGAGAGCGGCTCGTGAAGAGGGCATGTTAGTGGGTATCTCCTCAGGTGCAACGCTGGCGGCTATCGCCAAAACGCTACCGAATCTGGATGCCAACGCCAAAGTGTTGGGTTTTAATTACGATACTGGCGAGCGCTATTTGTCGGTTCCTGAGTTTTTGCCAGAAAACTAACCATCCATTTATAAGAGAAAGCTTATGATTCCTTATCGCGTTAATGCTCAATATCTTTGGGCTAACTATGTACTGGTGGCGCTGTTGGTCGCTATGGGTGTGATTATTTTGATGGATGTAAAGAATGCCTTAAATATGGTGTACGGTGCTATCTATTTGGCCTCAGCATTTTTTGTATTATGTGTTCGTCCGTGGGCCTATGTTTTCCTTTTCGGTTTTATGTTAGTTGAAGTCTCGCAGTTGTTTAATAGTATGAATATTCTACTCCAGCAGTCTAAAACATTAGATGGCATGCTAGCGGCCTTACTTGCAGCTTATTTGGTGATTTTAGGTTTGGCTATTTTCCTTCGTAGTAAAATTTACTGGCGCCCTGATCCAGAGGAAGACGCTAGACCTGAAAAAACTGATAAAAATAACGAGTCAGCATAGCAAAACAGACGATGACGATCACAGGGCGGATCCACCTAGAACCGCCTTTGACCACCACATGTGAGCCTAAGTAGGCGCCAATAAGCTGGCCAAAAATCATCACGCCAGCAATGGCCCACGCCACTTGACCCGTTGGGATAAAGATGACGACAGCAGCTAAGTTAGTCGCAAAGTTCAGAAATTTGGCATTGGCGGTAGCGTACAATAAATTTCTTCCTCGAAGAGCAACCTCGCTCATCGAGAAAAATGAGCCAGTTCCTGGGCCAAAAAAACCATCGTAAAAACCGATGATGGGCACCACGAACGTCCGATAAGCCCATACTTTTAAACGGGGTTTAGACTCAACGTCGCCCGCGGTTGGTGAGAGTAAAAAATACAAGGCGATGGTGCCAACTACAATAGGCACTAAGATATCTAAAGCGTCGCTATCGGGGTATTGTTGGTCAAACCAGATCAACGCATAGGCACCGATGAGTGACCCCAAAAAAGCCAATGCAAACCCTGGCCAACTGGCTCTAAGCGATAGCTTACCTTTAATAAACATCATTGCAGAGGCCGTTCCGCAGCCAAAAGAGCCTTGTAATTTATTGGTGGCGAGCGCTTGTACAACCGATAGCGGCGTTAACATCAGTACGGGGATGGTGATCAGGCCGCCGCCCCCTGCAATGGTGTCGACAAAGCTGGCAGCGACGGCGGCAATGGCTAGCCACGCCAGCAGTTCAGTGCTCACTTGAACATGGTTGGCTTCGATGGCAAATACAGTCGGGCAAAGCAGTAACAGTACTAGCCCCAGGCCTTTACTCTTGCTCATACAGCCATAGGTTCAACTGAGTGATCAGTTCCTCGATGCCCTCTTTCTTCAAAGCAGAAAATAATTGCGCACTGATTTGAGGTTGATCTTGAAATTGTTTTTGAACCTTCAATAAGGTGCTCTTGGCTGGGCCTTTGGCGAGTTTATCGCTTTTGGTAAGCAAAATATGCACAGGCATGCCGCGATTGATCGACCAGTCGAGCATCATGGTATCAAAGGGTTGCAGAGGGTGTCGGCAGTCCATCAATAGCACCAGCCCCCGAAGGCTAACGCGGCCCTGTAAATATTCGGATAGGTGCTGATCCCATTTTTGCTTGAGTGATTTTGAGACTTTAGCGTAGCCGTAACCAGGAAGATCGACGAGCCGTCGCTGTTCGCAATCGAGCGCAAATAGGTTGATCAATTGGGTACGTCCAGGGGTTTTACTGGTTTTGGCCATTTTCTTATTACCCGTTAGGGTGTTGATGGCGCTGGATTTGCCGGCATTGGAGCGGCCAGCAAAAGCTACCTCGGCGCCAGTATCTTCGGGGCACTGAGCTAATGTGGGAGCGCTTTGTAAAAATTGAGCGGATCGGTAAGGATTCTTCATAATTTAAAGTTTGTGGCTATACTGATTGCCTGAAAATTGGTATTGTACCCCATTTACTGAACCAGCGTAGCATTTCGCGCTCATGGGCTCTCAGGGCTTGCTCAACGTGACTTTGCTACCCCTTAATATTAAAGCTAATTTGAAAAAGGTTATGGCTGATGTCTTTTAGTGCTTTTCTATCAAAAGTGAGTGTGACTGCGTTATTCGTGGTAGCGCCAACGGTGTTTGCAGCAACGGCTAATCCGCCAAAGTATGCTCCTGAAGGTGACGTTGAGGCCGGTAAGGCGCTGGCTGAGAGTCGTGGTTGCGCGGGTTGTCATGGCGAAGCGGGTAATAGCGATACGCCCAGCTACCCAAAATTGACTGGTTTGGGGGAGAAGTACCTTCTCAAACAATTGAAAGATGTTCAGTCAGGCAAGAGAGTGATCACTCTTATGGGAGGCATCCTTGATGGCTTAGACGAGCAACAATTGCGCGATATCGCAGCCTATTATAACTGCCCTCCAGTCAATGGTCAGTGCCAGCCCATGAATATTAGTGGTGCGGATGAGACACTGAAGGTTAAAGTCAACGCGGGGATTGAGGTTGATGCCTTGGAGCTAGGAGAGCGAGTGTATCGCTCAGGCAACCTTGAGACCAAAGTGCCTGCCTGTACGGGGTGCCATTCTCCTACTGGTCAGGGCAACCAAGCGGCGGGTTACCCGCGTTTAGGTGGTCAGCACGCTGAATATATCGAGACACAATTAAGAGCTTTCCGAGCGGGAGAGCGTGTCAATGATGGCGATAGTATGATTATGCGTGGAGTGGCCAAGAATATGAGTGACGCCGAAATCAAGGCGCTTGCCAACTATATTTCCGGCTTGAAACCCTAACGGCATTAGGAAAACTAGGCGGCTTTTGGTGCCGCCTTTTTTGTATCTAGATCTTGGAGTATCGTATGCGAACAATCATCTTAGTAGGCATTTTCCTGATTAGTCAATTCGCGCTTGCCCAGCCCATGCGTTTAGAGCCGGAGTTTAAAGAAGGCGAACACTATTTTTTGTTGCCAGAACCGGTACCCACTGAAGACCCATCAAAGATTGAAATCCGTGAAATTTTCTCCTACGTTTGTGGCCATTGCTATGCCTTTCAGCCATTGTTAGAGCGTTGGACGCTGCTTGAGCATCCCGGCATTAGCTATGTGAAAATGCCCGCCATCTTTGGTGACAATATGATTCCCTACGCCAAGCTCTACTATAGCTTGAAGGCATTGAATACGGAAAATTTACACCCGGCTATCTTCAATGCCATTCATAAAGAGAGGCAGAATTTGGGTAATGCTCCGGCTATGAAGGCTTTTATGAAAGCCAAGGGTGTTGATGAAAATGCATTCGTATCTGCGTTTGAGAGTGACTGGGTACTTAAGCAGGCCCAGATGGCCTCTAAAAATTCAATCCGGTATCGCTTGAAAGGTACGCCAGCGCTGATCATTGATGGGCGCTACCGGGTTGAGGCCAAGCATGGTCATTTAACCATGTTGCGAATTGCTGATCAATTGATCGATGAAATCCGACTTGAAAGATTGGGCTTTAAGCCTCAATAGGTTTATTGAACTATTGAGCCATCTATGGCTCTTATAGTTCATATTGAAATAAATACTGGAGTAAAGAATGCGTGTCGTACCATTAGTTGTTTTACTGTTGTCTCTGATAGCATCCTCAGTAACCTTGGCTCAAGATGCCTATGTGGCTGGTAGAGATTATATCGTGCTCGATAAACCCGTGGCGACGGATGACCCTTCAAAGGTGGAGGTAGCTGAAGTGTTTCGCTATGGCTGCGGAGCTTGCTACAGTTTTGAGAGTTTGTTAAAAGATTGGAAGGTTAAAAAGCTGGATTATGTTAACTTCGTAGAAGTTCCTGCTTCTTTTGATGACAATCAGGAAATTCATGCACGTATCTATCATACGGCTCTAGCGATGAAGCAACTGGACAAAATGCACGCCGTGATTTTTGATGCGTTGCATAAAGATAGAAAAAAGCTAGTTGATCAGGACGAGATTCGCGAGTTATTTGTCGATAATGGCATTGATGGTAAAAAGTTTGATAAATATTTCAATAATTACGGCATTATCAATAAAGTGAAACAGTCTAAGGCTCGGGTAACGGCTTATCGCGTTACGGGTACCCCACAAATTGTGGTTGATGGTCGTTACTTGGTCACCACAGAGCGTGGTGGTTTTCAGGGAATGATGTCGGTGGTTGAGTTTTTGGTCGATAAAATTCATCGCGAGCGTCAACCACAGAGCTAGTAGGGGCATTTAATGAGTTTTATCAAAAATCTATTTTGGTTTCTATTGGTTCCAGCACTGGTGGCGGTCGGGCTGTTCTTCTTGTTTGGCCGTTCTGGTGAATCGACTGTTGAATCTAGAGTGGTCTCAATGGCTAAATATCTTGAAGCTAACCCTGAGCAGATGCAGCTTGAACGTGCACGTTGTAAAGATTTAGCGGCTCATTGGGCTGAGCAAGACGAGGTCTGTTTGGCTCTGGCTGAGAAAAAAGGCTAATTTTACCTTCCTATTTGAACTTCTGGTTTACCAGAAGTTCTTCAGTGCTGTACAATCCTTGGGCATGTCGTGTGCTGACGCTGATTCTAAGCGTTTATTTTTAACAATTTTATTTTAGGAGAACATCATGGAAGACGTTCGTTTAAACAGAGGGGCAAGCAGCCCCGTTGTAGGTGATGACCCGCCTATTGCTCCTCCTGAGGTCGATACGATCGCAGCAGCAGGACGTTTGGGTGCGTCGATGGTAAGAAATGTTAGTTTTTCTGATCAAATCACGCATCATGCTTATAATCCAAGACGCCCAACGGTGGCAGAGCCATTGCTCAATGTGGCGGTTCAAACTTTGGCTTTGATAAAGCAGGGGACGCTCAATGAGCTGCCACCTGCCCAATTGAAACAGCTGGCAAAATCAATGTCTAAGGCTTTTTTGGGTTTGAAATCCATTGGTAAGATGAAGGCTGTTACGGAGCCTGAAGCAACGCCAAAGCAGCTATTGGCCATAAAGTTTCGAGCACTTAAAAACGAGCTTGCTCAGTTGAACGAAGTGTCGCATCCAACCAAAGCACAAAAACAGCGTATTGCTGAACTCAAAACTACAATCGACAAGCTTGTCGATGATCTAGATAGGCTTTCTTAGCCTTGGTCAGCAGGTTCATTGCGAACCTGCTGTTTTGTCGTCAAAGGCCCCATGCGTAATTATCAATCATTGTCTATAGTAAAAGGTACAATAAATTCCCTGGGGATGCAGGTATGTTTGGCTTTTTTACTAAGCTCTATGGTTATGTGCTCACTTCAGCGTTTCTTTTGATCTTATCATTGATTGCCTTTGCCTTTGTCAATGAACGCTGGGCCCATTTGTTGAAAGTATCTGAAATTGCTACGGATTTGCAGAAAGACTTAGGCACTATCGATATGCATCATGATGGTATGCTGGGTTTGGTTTATCAAGGCTTGTACTCCAAGGCGACTGGGGAAAGTGATTTTTCTGAAATGCTGGCCGATGGTCAGGTCAAGGACGAAGACTTTAGAAGCCTTTCTAATTCAGTTAAAGATAATTTAGCAACGGTTGAAGTGCTTACGCCTGAGATGGAAAAAACGTTGGCGTCGTTATTGGTATATTCTGAAATGGGTATTGAGCTGATCAACGGTTTGGCTCAGTCAACGAATGTTGAGAATAAACTGGAGGAATTTAACCAGCAATTTAGGCTGCTGGAAGTCGGTTTGGAAGAGCTAAGAGATAATGTGCAGGCCTTAGTTGTTGATAGCACACATAAGAAAAAAGGAACCTTGCAGAACTTTTCTAATTATCTTTCCATCATTTGTTTTATATTAGTCATTCCCTGTGCCCTGCTAAGCTGGTTGGCTATTTACCGCATTAAAAAATCTCTTGGAACCAATCCCAAAGAACTCTCATACATTGCAGAAGAGATTGCCAGTGGTAACTTAGAAGTGTCGATACGCTCTGAAAATGAGCATAAAAGTGTGCTCAATTCCATGGTCAATATGCAAAAACGCTTAAAACAAGCTATTTCTGATATTCGTGAAGCGTCACTGATTATTACGAGTGCAGCGAGTGAAGTCTCTATGGGTAGCAATGATTTGTCGGCTAGAACAGAAAATCAGGCTAGCAGCCTTGAGGAGACCGCCGCAAGTCTTGAAGAGTTGACGGTGACGGTAAAACAAAATGCAGAAAGTGCGCAACAGGCTGACCAGCTCGTAAAAAATGCATCAGAGATTGCCATCAAAGGCGGGCGAGTGGTAGGTGATGTCGTGAGTACCATGACTGATATCAACAAAAGTTCAACACAAATTTCAGATATTATTTCTGTGATTGACGGCATTGCATTTCAAACCAATATCCTCGCCCTGAATGCTGCGGTCGAAGCAGCCCGAGCTGGAGAGCAAGGGCGCGGATTTTCGGTAGTGGCCGCTGAAGTTCGAAGCTTGGCTCAACGCTCAGCGGGAGCGGCGAAAGAAATTAAAGCATTAATTGATAGCTCCACGCAAAAAGTTGCAGCAGGGACTGAGTTGGTGGATCGAGC
Organism: Polaribacter sp.; assembly: GCA_964226685.1. Taxonomy (GTDB): domain Bacteria; phylum Pseudomonadota; class Gammaproteobacteria; order Pseudomonadales; family Cellvibrionaceae; genus CAXQRU01. The sequence continues at coordinate 7,706 of CAXQRU010000117.1, forward strand.
GGGCGCAACCATGAACGAAATTGTGACCGCCGTTCAACAGGTTGCTAGCATCATTGAGGAAATATCGACAGCTTCAATAGAGCAAAGTAGCGGCATTAGCCAAATTAATGCGGCCATTGCTCAAATGGATGAGATGACGCAACAAAATTCAGCGTTGGTTGAAGAGACTACGGCTAACGCCGAATCCATGAATGACCAGGCGAAGATTTTAAGTGACTCTGTGCGAGCCTTTAAGGTTGGTCACGATACGGCTGGGCATTCGAGCAAGCCTGCGTCTAAATCGGTAAGCAAGCCCGTAGTTAACAAGTCAGCGCCAGTCAAGATTGCCGCTAGTCGACCTAAGGCGGCTGCTCCAGCACCTAAAAAAGCCATAGAATTGCCTCAATCGATGGATCATGACGAGGATGAATGGGAAGAGTTTTAACGCAACTTATTTAAAGGCCGGGTAACGTTATTTAAAAGTGCCCTCAAGATAATACCACTGACCATCAAGTTTCAAAAATTGGCTGACTTCGTGGATGCGCTGAGCGCGTCCGCCACCAACTCTAAAGCGTGCGACAAACTCTACAGTGCCTGTTGAGTCAACCTCTCTACCATTGACAACCTTTTTGACTTTAAGGCCAAGCCATTTTTCATTGTCTTCAAAATCTAATGATTTGGGGCGGTGGGCTGGGTGCCAGGTTTTTAATAAGTAATCTTGCTCTTGCTGGACGTAAGCACTGTAGCGCGAGCGCATTAACTGCTCTGCTGTCGTGGCCAGTTTTTCACCCTGGATCAAGGGGCCGCAACATTGTTGAAAGTTGAGTTTGCTGTCGCAGGGGCAGAGCATGTCGGTATCCTATTTTTGTGTAAAAGATAATTGCAAAAGTTAGGTTTGTTAATTTAGCATGATTTTAGAAAAAATATGTGTCTTGAACAAAATGTTTGAAAAAGCCTATAAGAGACTCCTATACTAAACAGCCGTTGATTTCCCTATCTTGGTCATACCTTTATGAGTAGCATCAAAGAAAAAGCAAGAAATTTTGCCATTGAACGCCATGCAGACCAATGTTATGGCGATCGCCCCTATTCATTCCATCTTGATCAAGTCGCTAATATCGCATCGGCTTACGGTGATGATGCTGTAATTATCGCCTATTTACATGATGTGGTCGAAGATACGGATACTTCTGTAGAGGAGATTGAATCTCTATTTGGCCCTTTGGTATCTCAATGTGTCGCCATCCTTACTGATGAACCGGGAGCTCATCGCGAGGAGAGAAAAGCCAAAACCTATAAAAAAATGGCGAAGGTATCAGGCGAGCTAGAGTTGGCGTTGATTGTAAAAGCAGCCGACCGCTTGGCTAATATCAAGGCTTGTGTTGCAGATGGAAAAGTCGAGCTTCTTAATATGTGGAGCCTCTGATTAAGTCTAGCGTGCCTCTGGCCTAGCAGGTTTGTTCGAGATCTAGGCGCTTCTTTGTAGCAATGTCTAGACCTTGCAAAAAGGAGTAACAACGATATCGGACAAACCTGCTAGGCCCCGAAGGGCGTGGCCAAAACGTCCATATGCTTCGTTAAGTTTCTTGTTAAGGACTATGGCCATTAAGCTGCGAAACTCGCCTTGCCTATGAACGTTTTGGACTCACGCAGAGACATGCTAGACTTGATCAGAGGCTCCATATAAAAGAGCATCCGATATTTAAGCAATCCATATATCGACCAGATCTGTGTGAGCCCTTGTGGCAAGAATTGGAGGGTTTGCAATAAGTGCAGAAGATGATGTCGCCTTTTGTATGCGGGTTACATAGTCATTGAATAAAGAGTTTTCTAACGAAATTGATCTGCATTCCTATTGAGTGGTAAATGCTAGAAACAATTTTCCTGTGATGTTAGTTAGGTATTATTACATGAGATTAATCACGCTAATTATTTTTTTAAGTTGTTCCATTTTGGTTTATGCATAAAGTAAAGTCCCAGCGGAAAGGGATGTGATTGGCCTTTCTGAAAAGGAG
>CAXQRU010000118.1:0-3865 GCA_964226685.1 Polaribacter sp.
ATTCACCAGCTCGCGCCATTGATCATCGCTACGTTTTTTCATGGGTTAACCTCTTTTGAATAGTCAAAACAGTAATGTAGGGCGATTAAATCATCGTGGGTAGTGTGTGATTGCTTTGGCGCTTACAGAGTTTTGAAAATGCATTTTCATCTTTGGGATTTATTCCAAATCTTTTCATTTCCATGCCATTGAGCCATTTTTATCATTCTTTGAGTACCCAAGCCAAACGGATAAGCCCTCGCTTTCTACTCTCAAGGTGCCATTAGGCGTTTGTGCCTGGGCGTAACCATCGAGCCTCATATCGGAAGAAGAGTTGACGAATTCGAGCCACTCATCCAGAGTGATGTCATTACCTTGTTCATCAAACCACTCTGCTTTTCTTGTGATATGAATATCGTAGCCCATAAGCTGATTAGCTAAAGATATGCTCTACACTCGGAAAAACACCTGCCTTAACATCGCGAACGTATTTAGCCAAGGCGCCTGGAATATCTTCCGCTTCCAATAAGAAATTTTTGGAGAATTTGGGTGGCTTTTCGGTAAGGCCTAGGATGTCATTGATCACCAGGACTTGGGCATCAGTGCCGGCGCCTGCGCCGATGCCGATGGTGGTGATGCCGGCGGCTTTGGTGACGGCTTCGCCTAGCTCGCTAGGAACGCATTCTAATACGATTAAATCAGCCCCGGCGGCTTCAAGCGCTTTGGCATCGTCTAAGATGACTTGTGCTTGTTCTTCAGTTCGGCCCTGAACCCTAAAGCCCCCCAATTTATGGACGGATTGGGGTGTTAAGCCAATGTGCGCGCAGACGGGGATGCCTCGATCAGTGAGGTGTTTAACGGTTTCGGCTAGCCAAACACCACCCTCCAGCTTCACCATATGGGCACCGGCTTGCATGATGCGGGTGGCATTGATCATGGCGCTATCGATGGTGGCATAACTCATAAAAGGTAGATCGCCAATAATCAGCGAGCGCTTGTTGCCTCGTGCCACGGCTTCAACGTGATATATCATTTGTTCCATGGTGACTGGTATGGTGCTGTCGTAACCAAGAACGGTCATCCCAAGGCTATCACCGATGAGTACCATCTCAACTCCGCAGCGCTCAGCCATGGCCGCCATGGGTGCATCGTATAGAGCGACACAGGTGGCTTTTTCTCCTTGGCTTTTAAGTTTTTTGAGTGAGTGAATGGTGATAGGGCGTTCTAGTGTCATAGCGGAGCCTTCGTTAGATAAGGTTATTGGCGCGTTAAATCATCGTTGGGTTAAAGAAGTGCCGACCCTTTTTGATGGTGAGCATGTATTCTACAAGTTGGGTATAGCTGTCGTCATTGTTGACCCAATCGATGTTGGCTGCGTTGATCATCAGCAGTGGCGCTTTATCGTAGTGATGAAAGAATTTAGCATAGGCCTCATTGAGCGCGTCTAGGTAATCAGCTTCTATGGCTTGTTCAATGGCAATGCCTCGGCCTTTGATGCGCTCTAGCAAGACATCAGCAGGTGCTTGTAGATAGACGACCAGATCTGGTATTGGTGGTTCAATGGATAGTTGCTCATACACTTGGTAATAAATCGCAAGCTCGTGCTCGTCGAGTGTCAGTTCTGCAAATAGCGGATCTTTTTCGATTAAAAAATCGGCGACTCGAACGGGCCTAAATAGATCACCCTGCTTTAATTGGCGCAATTGTTGGGCGCGCTGAAATAGAAAAAATAACTGTGTGGGTAGGGCGTTGCTGCTGGAGTCTTTGTAAAAGCGTTCTAAAAATGGATTGTCGCTGGCCTGTTCAAGCAAAGTATCATAATTAAAGGAGTCTGCGAGACGTTTGGCTAGGGTGGTTTTGCCGGCGCCGATCGGACCTTCGATGGCAATATAATTGGGTAAGCCGTGTTCTGCGATGGCGCTTTTGATTCGGCTGTTAGTGAGCATGGGTTGCTCGCTTGATTCCATCCTCAGGGCATTGTTGGCGATAACCACTAAGAGGTTTATTGTTTGGTAAAATCAACTCTGGCGCAATATCGTACAGGGGATAAATCACAAAGTTTCTCTCCAACATTCTCGGATGGGGTAATTGTAAGCGATCTGAGTCAAGAGTGATACGGTCATAAAGCAGAAGGTCTAAATCTAAGGTACGTGCGCCCCAGCGAATTAGCCTTTGGCGTCCATGGTGATTTTCTATGGCTTGAAGTTGTTCCAGCAGTTCTATGGGGTTGAGAGTTGTTTCGAGTTGAGCAACGCCATTGATGTAGTCAGGCTGTTCCCCAGGTCCGATGGCTTTGCTTTGATAAAGCGGAGAGCATGCGGTTAATGTGCAGCTTGGTATTTGGCTCAGCTGATGAGTGGCGGTTTTTATTTGTGCTAGAGGGTCCTCTAGGTTGCTGCCCAATCCAATGTAGGCGATGTGCTTAATCAGCTTTGCGTCTCCCTTTGTTTTTATGCGGGGTGCTTAGGGCATTGACCATGTTGAGTCGGCCCTGTTCATCTTCTTCTTGGTATTGAGTCCACCATTGGCCGAGTTGACCAAGGTCTTCTCCGGCGGCTTCTCTCAAGATGACGAAATCATAACCTGCTCTAAATTTAGGGTGCTCGGCGCATTGCTCAGCTCGCTTGCCGTGGCGTTTGGGTAATCGCCATTGCAGTTCCCAAATTTGTCTCAAGGGGATCGAAAAACGTTTGGGAATGGTGATGCGTGCAATTTGGTTTCTAAGCACGGTGCTGGCTGCCTCGTTAAAGGCATCAGATGCATGCATGCCGTGTGCTTCAAAGGATTTTTTTAGCTCGATCATTGGTGGCCACAATAGAGCCGCTAATATGAAAGCCGGTGTTACTCGTTTATCGTTACGAAGGCGAGTGTCGGTATTAGCCATGACCTCATCCATCATCGGGCGATAGCTGGGGTCATTGTCAAAGACGGCGTGAGTTTGTGGGAATAGCTCTTCAAAAAGATGATATTTAAGCAGCAGTTGATAGGTGCTGGTGGCATCACCCGCTAACAATAGTTTAAGTAATTCATCAAATAAACGAGCGGCAGGCACATTGGCCAGCAGTGGTGCGCAATGGGCAATCGGGGTTTCGGTTTGCGCTTCAATCGAAAAGCCAAGTTTCGCACAGAAACGGATCACGCGCAGTAGTCGAACTGGATCTTCTTTATAGCGAGTTTCAGCGTCGCCAATCATGCGCAGTTGTCGTTTTTCCAGGTCTTCTAGGCCTTCGGTGTAGTCGTAAATGCTGTGGCTGTTGTGCTCGTAATAAAGTGCGTTAACGGTAAAATCTCGTCTTAGGGCATCACTTTTTAAATTGCCATAGACGTTGTCTCGAAGTAATTGGCCATCTTTAGAGGTTACTTGCTGGGCATGGTTGTCCGCTGTGCCTCTAAAGGTGGTCACTTCTAAAATCTCTCTGCCAAAGCGCACATGTACAATTTTGAAGCGCCGCCCGATGATTCTGGCGTTGCGAAACAGGCCTTTGATTTCTTCAGGAGTTGCATCGGTGGCTATGTCAAAGTCTTTGGGGGCTTTGCCCAGCAGTAGATCTCTGACTCCACCTCCCACTAAATAGGATTCAAAACCTGCTTGGTTAAGTTTATCAAGCACTCTAATCGCATTTGGGCTAATAATTTTGGGGTTGATGCCGCGAGCTTTAGTCTTTGAAAGAGTGGGGTTGAGTAATTGTTTTGACATAGGTCAGCCGAAAGTTCAAAGCAACCAGTGTACCATGCTGTTTAAAATGTTGATAGATATGAAATTTTGGAGGTTTTCACTGCGGAACAAGCGCAAGCTTCCTTGCATTCGCTAGTGAGGGTATTTTCCCATATTTTGTCGTTCTTCTTTATAGATCGGAAGAGCGTCGTGTAGGGAAAGAGTGTATAA
>CAXQRU010000119.1:0-7544 GCA_964226685.1 Polaribacter sp.
TTTTCAAGCAGAAGACGGCATACGAGATTAACGATCGTGACTGGAGTTCAGACGTGTGCTCTTCCGATCTTTTTTTTCGAGCATATTTGGGGTGCATATTTACCCTTACCACTAAATCTTTTAAGTCTACATGGGTCTTCTCTAACATGGGCACAAGCCCCTGAGGAGCCTTCATTAACGCTTCTTCTTGACGCATTTGCATATTACTTTTGTAAAGGCTATTGGCAAGTGCATGGAGAGTGTGCATGGTATTAAGAGTAAATGGGCCAATGTATTGTGCACTGGACGCGCCTTTTTTGGGAATCGAATGCGTCATAGTACCCATCGGGCTTTTGCCGAGCTGCCCTGTAACCAAAAACAACAACACCTCTAAACCAATAGTAATGCTGCCATCGGTCTCCACACACTTTACATCTCCTTTTAGACTGTAGAGATAATAAGAAATGGCAGGCCCCACCGTCGGGTCCGTCAACAGCAAACGAAAACGCTCTAAACCTTCATCAAATAATTTCTGCGACCCAGTTGGGCCGCCCACCATCGCTTGAGTTCGACTATCTAAATGACGCTTGAATTTAGCCACCTGACCAGGATTGCGATTGTAGCGAATAGACGCTTTACGCTCTCGACCTGAGCGAGTCAGAACTAGCTCTCCGATGCTGGGCATACTCTCAACCAACTCTTTGCTTCCAGCAACACCTGCCGCATCCATCCCACCCCAGTTTTCGAGCAAATCATGTCCCAATTGATAGGCGCTGCGATGGCGAAAATAACGATCTGTTCCGGTAGCAGAATTTCGATAGACATTGACCGTCGACCACGCGGGATGAGTCACCCGGCACAGGGTCGTAAAACGCTCGATTGGATGAAAACAATAGCGATAGGCCACCAAGTTGGCTCGATGAAAAGCCACTGCAATTGGGCTGTCCGTATCCATGAGATTGTCGATAACGCGCGTATCAAGCCCAAAGTGGGTGTAGAGCATTTTTAAAAAGCGCGTCATTTCAGGTTGATTCATGGGTGGATGTTCTCGGGTGAACTCATCCAAATCATGAGGTTTAGTTTGAAAAATACTGTCTAGCCGCAGCCATGGGCTGGGCTGGTATGATCCTGATGCAAAGACCCAAGTATGAGTATCTTGACTATTTGGCTGGATGATTACCAACCTCTCTTGAGCACTAATATGAATTGGATACAGGTGCGGGTTCATGCCCCCTCCCCGAATGAGATGCAATTCACAAAATAATGAATTTTAATGATCAATTTGAACACACTTTCACCAACCGTAACCATTCCTATTCCCCAAAGCACAAAATACCCGATAACCTTCAATTAAGCAATTCGCGCCAAAACGATGTCATACATTAAGACTTTATACTCCTTGTGATCCACCTCTCTGGCGATCATTTGTCTGCGCTCAGCAGCCGTCTTGCGCTGCAACAACAAGTCTTCGTCATTGAGCGGCTCACCAGGGAAATGCATCTGAGTAATCACCTCCTGATACCCCCGCTTCGAGACTTTAAAGTGAATATGTGGCGGCCGAGTCCAATTGGATGATGCCTGGTAGGCTCCTGGAATAATGGTTCTGAACCGAAAGGCACCATTCTTGCCAGAGGGCACAATTGCCCAACCTTGAAAGTTTTCATCCAAAGGCGCATCGCTGGTATCACTGGGGTGTCGATAACGACCCGCACTATTGGCCTGCCAGATTTCGACACTGGCATTGTCGATGGCCCGCCCATTGGTGTCGAGCACACTCCCATAAATTACGACAGTACGACCTTTGGCCTTTTGTTTTCTGCCCTCGACTTGAGTTAGATCAAAATCCCTATCGGCTTGGGCAATGACAGGGTAAAAAGGCCCCTTAACCTCAGGTGGGGTGGGCGCCAGTACCTCTTGGGCTTTGGCCAGGCTACCAAGCCCCAACAATGCTCCTAAACCCAAAAATTCTCGCCGCTTCATAAGCCCCCCAATACGCAGATTTCATCATCCTAGAGCGATGGTATAACAATGTAAATTACAGTTCATTACAGAGCATCCAGACAAGGCTTGACTATTCTTTTTTCCCCTTGATAATGTCCCGATAATTTCTCTAACAATAGGCCGTCAATGATAGATCTCAGTTTCCAACTAAAAGGCAGTGCCGTTACCGTTGTGGTTCTCGCTCTGGTCGAATTTAAACCAGACTCACTTAAAAAAGAGCTACAAGCAAAAATTGATCAATCGCCTCAGTTTTTCCTCAAATCGCCTTTGCTAATTAGCCTTGAGAAGTTTGAAGGCAACTGCTCGCTGAACCAACTGGAAGCACTGCTCGATATCTGTAAAAACGTAGGTTTGCAACCACTAGGATTTAGTGGAGTTCCTGAAGAATTTCAAGCCGCCGTCAAGGCAACCGGTCTTGCCGTACTGCCCAGCACCCGCGAGCGAGAATTAAAGAAACCTGAGTCAGCCGCCCCCAGGCACAGTCACTTTGCACCACAGCAACCCAGCTCTCGGCCCAGTAAATTCATCACACAACCGGTGCGCTCAGGCCAACAAATTTATGCCGAAGGAACCGATTTAGTGATCACCTCTCAAGTCAGCGAAGGCGCCGAAGTCATCGCCGATGGCCACATTCACATTTATGGAACACTTCGTGGGCGTGCACTCGCTGGCGTCAAAGGTGATAGTAATGCACGCATCTTCTGTCAGAATATGGAAGCGGAATTGGTCTCAATAAATGGTGATTTTTTACTCAAAGATTCGATACCCGAAGATTTGATTAAAAAACCAACGCAAGTTTATCTAGCAGATGATACAATGCGCGTTGAAAAACTCATATCGTAACACTTACAATCAAAACATTTGATTGAATCAATAAGAGGAGCCAACCTTGGCCAAAATTATCGTAGTGACATCAGGTAAAGGGGGCGTGGGCAAAACCACGAGCAGTGCAGCAATCAGTACTGGTCTTGCCATGCGCGGTCATAAAACAGCAGTGATCGATTTTGATGTGGGCCTTAGAAATCTTGATTTGATTATGGGCTGTGAGCGACGAGTTGTGTATGATTTTGTCAATGTCATCAATGGCGAAGCTTCCCTCAACCAAGCGCTCATAAAAGATAAGCGCACCGAGAACCTTTTTATTTTACCCGCCTCTCAAACCAGAGATAAAGACGCCTTAACCATGGAAGGCGTTGAAAAAGTTCTTGAAGAATTAGCTAAAGATTTTGAATTCATCGTCTGCGATTCACCAGCCGGTATCGAACGAGGCGCTCAAACAGCGCTCTACTTTGCCGATATCGCTGTAGTGGTCACCAACCCTGAGGTTTCATCGGTAAGAGACTCCGATCGCATTCTTGGCATACTGCAAAGCAAATCTCGTCGCGCGGAACTTGGGCAGGAGCCTATTGTCGAACACCTTCTATTGACCCGTTACAATCCCAAACGCGTTGAAAATGGCGAAATGCTTAGCGTAGACGATGTAACGGATTTATTAAGAATTCCTTTGTTAGGGGTCATCCCTGAGTCTGAAGATGTACTGAGCGCCTCTAACCAAGGCCTGCCCATTATTTTAAATGGCGAAGCTCAAGCTGGCCAAGCCTATAACGATGCGGTGAACCGGCTACTGGGTAAAGAAGTGCCACACCGGTTCTTGACGACTGAGAAAAAGGGTTTCTTTAAACGACTACTAGGAGCTTAAAGAATAATGAGTATTTTCAACTATTTTAGAAAAAAGCAAGGCATCAGCTCTGCCCAACAGGCGAAGGAGCGGCTTCAAATTATTGTCGCGCATGAGCGCAACAAACAAAATGGGCCCGATTTTTTGCCAAAAATGCAGCAAGAAATTATTGATGTGATTCGAAAGTATATGAAGATCGATTCGGATAATGTCGTCGTTAACCTAGATGATAGCGATGATTGTTCGGTATTGGAGCTGAATATTACTTTAGCTGAAGAGCCAGTGACCGCCTAAAGTGTTGAGGCTATGTGGGTGAATCCACATAGCCATAACATACCTCAAATACCAACCTAAATTTACTTGAAAAAAGTAAAGACCTTCATGCATACAACCTTCTAGTTCTTTTACCCACAAACGAAGACTGAATTGGTTCTTGAGCTCAGTTCACCAACAGAAAAAGCGGCATGTCTTTTGCTCATGAAAAACACTTGTCGTTTTTATTGTCTGAGTGAAATTGTCTTGTTAGGCGATTTTATCATTTAAAAATTCGCATACCATTTTAAAGAGCGCTTCAAATTCGCTATTCGAGCCAGATGCTTTACGAATTTGGAACTCATCCCCATCTACTTCAAGTTCAACAATAAGATTGCCAAAACAAATTGGAATCCAGGCGCATACCTCTAGGCCGAAACCATTTTTCCAACCAGTGTTTTTAACTGAGACGCCGGCTTGTTCATCTAGGAATTTTAAAACTTCAATCGCAAGGTCCATAGCATATTTTCCGGGTGTCCGCACTTGCAGTCCAACTCCACGAGGATGTCCTGATATCTCAATCTTTTCGCTCATATACCTTCTAATAACGATCGCCGTCGCGCTTTGTGGTTGGTTTGTAGCGCCAACGGAAAAGTAATCCGTCAACAGCACTTTGTTACATACTAGATACTCTGCAAAATATCTCTTACTTGTACTATTTTACTATTATCAGAAAAATTTGATTCTGATGGATTATCTTTAGATAAATACTTGTCAGTTGATAAACCAACATAATCAAAAGAACCAGATTGGCGATATTTTTTAAGTGCCCAACAAGACTGAGTACAAACGTGCACCCATGTTGTATCAACAATCCCACGCCCTATAACGATCACCACTAAATCAGCTGATTCCAACTGACGCTCAAGGTCACGATAACTGTACTTTGAGGGATGCTTAATATATTGCCAGTCTACCTCTTTATCGTTTAATCCGCTGATCAGCTCTTTTACATCCGCTAATTCCTTATCACTTTCCTCAAGAATTAAGACTATCATGGGGTCCTCCGCTTTCGGTTTTTTTCTCTGCTGCGTCAGGCTGAATATATCGGGGACAGACACTCATCCATTGACAGATTACACCAAACTTTATTAATCTGTCACCATCAAATCCAATGCAAGGACGCCACTATGACCAAAGCTCGCAAAGACTTAATCTCCGTAGACGATACACTTTACTATCATAGAGCTTTAATCCGCGTTGCTTGCCAAATACCTTAGGTGCTCCCCATCAGTTCCACAACAACCACCCAAAACTTTAACACCATAAGATCGATGTAAATCAAGCATTAACTCACCCCACTCAGCAATGGGTTCTTTTTTTAACTCAGATGCACCATCAAGCTCATGATGCTCCAAAGCCGATGCATTGGCCTGAATACCAAGTAGACGATCAAAAACAGCTACGTCCTGTAACTCGGCTTTTAAAAATGTTGGGTAAGAGCAATTTACAAAATAGCCAATCGGCGCTTGTTTCGTGACAGCATCAATCTCAGAAAACGCATCTGCTAAAGAAGTCCCATCAAGAATCTTGCCGTCAGCGCCAATGACAAAGCTCAAAATATAAGGAATATTCTGCTGCTCCATCGCTAGAGCAATTCCTTTCGCCTCTTTAACAGAAGGCAAGGTCACAGCTTCTAAAAAATCCACCCCACCGTTAGCTAGCTCATCTACCTGCCATTGATGGAAAAGAAAAGCTTCATTCACCTCTAAAGCCTCATTCGGCAGATAGCAATCATTTGCACAACCTATCACACCACCAACTCTAGCCAAGTGACTAGCACCCAGGTCATCAATCAAATTTCTGAGAAAGACTGCATTATCTTTATTAATTTTAGATTCCACACCAGCATTGATCACTCGATCTTTATTAGCTCTCCATGTAGGAGTACTCACTAATATTGGAATATTATGTTCCAAAGATACATTAATATACTCACGGTATACGCAGGCTAAAGCTTCTCTACCAACAGCATCATAAATTAACGTTGAATGCACCAAACGATCATGAAGCTTAACATCCGCTCTACGACGAAGCTTCTCAATAACAGCCGCCTCAGCCAGAACAAATTGATTATTTTTCAAGAAATCTTTCATAACTTACCCACATAAGGGCCTCCTAAAAACTAAACCTCATTTATTTACTGTTTTCTTCATCGCTCTAGGATATGGTGAACACAAAATCGATTTAATGCTCAGATTTTGCAAATTGGCTACGATCGAATTGGCCTGCTCTAGGCCATATTTCGAAAGAGGATCTTCTACTGATGAAGACAATACCCACCTTTTGTTCGCCTCCGTCTCAGCATGTCTTAACAGAAAAATATCCATAATTCAATTCTAGCTCTCGATTTTAACAGTGCCTGTCCTTGTTGGCTGCATGTCCAATTTTAGCAGTGCATGTCCTTGTTGTACCGATCGTACAGTGGCAGACAAGGTGGCATTGGGTCGATACGGCACGACCAAAGGGGCCGATTGCATCAGTAACCAACGTACCGCTGGATCATCTTGCAACCAGGATTTACTAAAATAACGTTCCGCTTGATAATTGGCTTTCTCGTCTTGAATCACCCCATAACAACGCACCCCTTCCACCTGTTCTTGGCTGACCATCAGCACAGTGTAATCGGGCAATAATCGATGAGACTGACCCTGCTCATCGACATAGACATCGTTGTACACCCAAACCCGAAAATCACCAATCTCACCCACATCGCGCGCTTTTTGTTGGCCATTGCCGCGAACCATCGGATCGAGGCTGACGCGGCTTTGCGTCCCTCGGCGAATATCCAATAAACGCTCTAGTGCAGGGGATTGTTTAAACAGTTTCCAAGCCAGTGGATCCATAACCACAGTTTGGGCAACAGCGCCGGACGTCAATTGGATACGGCTGGCCCACTCTTCGAGCTGATCTAACGGGTTAACCTGGGCTTCGCCCCATTGGTTTGAACCGCTTAACGTAATGGTGTGCTCCGCGGCTCTTTTAAAATCGACAATTTGAGTGGGATACTGATCCCCCGTCACCATGACTCGTCCGGTGCATAAGGCCTGAGCGGCCATTACCTCCTCACGGCGCGTTAAATTATCCAACTGTAAATTGAGGGAGCGATTGAGTGCATATTCTCGGCGATCCATCGGTGACAAACTGCCCCCAATGGTTTCTCCGATGCGTCGCTTTAATGGTGCATTGGGATTAAATCGACGCTTATCCTTGACATAAGCAGGACGAAAACTGCGAGTGGAAAAGCCTTCCTCCGTCACTACCTGACCGGCCACTAACGGCGACACAAAAGGCGCTAAACGAGGCTTGGATTGATCGATATCAAAATAAATTTCTTCGGTGTCGGAGGTTTGAATATCACTGAAAAACGTATCTAATAAAAATGAGCTGGGACGATCCAAATACTCAACAATACGGTTGAGCACATGGGTAGAAAATATATCCATACAATCCTCACGACAGAATGCCACTACCCTATGAATGAACAGGGATAACGAATACGAAAAGATCGGAAGAGCACACGTCTGAACTCCAGTCACGATCGTTAATCTCGTATGCCGTCTTCTGCTTGAAA
>CAXQRU010000120.1:0-24040 GCA_964226685.1 Polaribacter sp.
TTTTCTATCATAGCGGCTCGAGAGTTTGCCATGAGCTATAACACATTGATAGAACTGGATAAAAACCCTAATTTTTTTGACCAAGAAACCCCTATTCCCGGGTTGGATTGTGAGATTGATATACAAACCCAACATGACTACCAACGTCATGACTCCGACCTATTATCGACCTGATTATTTATCTACGCTAACGCCATCTGAGTTTGCAAATGAGATAAAAATCCAACTTCCAACACCTGAAAAATCAATAAGAAATTATGCCGGTAGTGTACTCACTTCATTGGCGCCTAGCTATGATGAGTATGTAGCACGATTTAATGACCTAGACGCTAAAATCTCACTCTTCAACCAACTTCACCACTTCAAGATAGATTTGGGAAAGATGGAAAACCCTTATTACGGAAAGGAAACACCCACCGAAGATAACGGAAGCTTGTGTTTTGATGGCCCTCTCGAGGACCACCATGCTCTGCGATGCCTAAAAATTAAAATCTGAAGGGTTGATTTTATTTTCAACCATCTAAACGATAGCAACCACTTCTTTTACAAAGTGGTTGACGTAATGATATGAGCAATGGGTTTATTCCAACAAAGAATTCACAAAAACACCCACAGTAGCCGCACCAATAACTTTGTTAGTTTCAGGGTCAACAATAGGCACGCTAATTTGGGATTGAAAACTATGAGAGGACTCATCCATATCCACATCCCCTATTTCCACCGCATCTGGCCCAACCAGATACGTTTTTTTCCATTTGTCTTCATCGCCCTGCCAGTAATCGGAGGTTATATCACTCTGCCCGACATTGAGGCCTTTATTATCCATAATAATAATTTCCGTATAACTCCCTTTAGAGCTTTCCTTTACCTCTTTCAAATGTTGAGACAAACTTGTAGATAACACCTTATCAATCAATGGCTTATCAGAGGCACTTGTCTCCGCCCGCCATTGCTGATCTAACTGTTGAATGGTGTTATGCTCAATATCCTTATGAGCCTCATTTTGCGCTTTAACCGCTTCAATAATCATAGGGGTCTGCACCCAAGCTTTAATCTCTGGCACCATTTCATTGGCCTTATCCGTAATGATATCGGCATAACTGACCCATGGAAGCAAACCAAACATCGCAACAACCCATAAGTGCTTCATCATTTTCTCCAAAACATCATCATTGACACCTAACAAGTATAGTCAAACTTTTGAATAACCTTAGATTTTATAATTGAATTTTATCTGGGGATATTTCGCAATTTTCATCATTAAATAGCGCTCTATTGTAAAAAACTCAGACTCCAATAAAGCCTCTTATTAGCTCACACTTAATATCATCCATGTTCTACAACACAGATCAACAACCAACCAAACCACCCTATTGACACCGCCACCCACCCACTTTAGACTGGTCAAATGTGCCAATTACCAGGACGTAAACCATGACCCCACACTTAACACCGATTCACATCAGCGCCCAAGAGAAGCTGGTGATTATCCAAGTCAGACACCAAGAGCCTCATACCTGGGTTTTTGCCCCCGGATCGTACCAACCCAGCCCCTGGCTTCGGCTAGATAGCTTATTTCAAACCAAACCCCATGATTTAGATGAATTTGTGCGCGAACATCCCACGATGAACCGCCCTGAAATGACGCGCTTTTTGAAGATGCTTTACACTCATTTTGGTTTGGACACTCGAGTCATTGATGGCATTATGGATACCGACAATCCCATTGGGGTTGCTTGTCACCGGGCAAATTTGGTGGCTTATCGCTATTGCTTTCACCCAATAGAATCCTTCACCACGCTCAGCCGTGTCACACACCCGGCCTGGTCAACGGTGAATGTTTACCGCAATAGCGCTACCGGAACCGATCGCTACTTTCGCCATCGCAGCGCTTATCAACTGGGTCATTCACTGCTAGAAAACTGGGGCGGTATGGAAGTCGCCGCCATTGCTGGCACTGAAGCGTTGACAAAAACCCTTCCCAATATTGGCGAGCTGGAGCTGGTACGCTCAGGCCGAGATCGAAAGGCCAATGTCCGCTATAACCGCAATCTTAGCCTAAAGGATACGATGGCCTTTAAGCGCCAACTGGATACTCGCACCCAAGCGATCGCCAGTGGCCCTTCAGGCGTACAGAAGCTCTTTGAAGAAGGTTTAGAGCGATTTCGACTATTGTTATCAGACCCAACCGTTGGGCCAGCGATTTCTTACTACTTATATAGCGTGAAAGGTGATTTGGCCTGTGTTGAAACGGATGGGCGTATTACCATCGGCCTAGAAACGCTGTTATTTTTAGTCACAGGCCGACTAGGCAAAAAAAACCTTGGCACCATGACTCACTCAATCCCAGCGAAGGGCGCCACCAGCGCTGAATATGTTGGCCCTTTCACGCTCAATACCATGCATACTCTGCATGCATTGGCGAACAGTCTCTACAAAGCCAATGTCGAAATTCGCCAAGAACAAGCAACGATGCAAGCCCCAGGCTTTATCTTTAACCTTCAAAACTTAGTGGCAAACAAACTCAAAGATAAGTTGTAACAATGAGATCAGCTATCAAGCCACTGTTATGGCTTATTTTTCTGACTTTCGTCAGCAAACTATCCGTGGCTCAATCGAAACTGCGTGATAATGCTCCCTGGTATGTCGAACAATTTACCAAAAGTCAGCTCATTCGAGAGGCATCATTGCCCCTAGGGTTTGAGTCGATCGAGGAGTTTTCGCGCTTTTATAGTGTTCCACAACATTATCAACAGGCTGCAAGCCATGAATTAAGCAGCGAAAATATTAGAGAAGGCGGAAAATCTCACAAAGCCTGGGTTTATCGAGCTTACGATGGCCCCAAAGCTTACAACAATAACCATAGAGCCTACCCAACCATTCAACTCAAACAATCGGAGATAGGCATTATTACCAGCCAAGCACTCGTGGAGTTTTGGGTATGGGTTGACGCTGACCTAAGTAAACAGCCAGAACAAGACTGGTTAAGCCTTGCCACCCTAAGCTCTTACTCAGATATTCACTGGTCCCGATCTTACCTCGTGAATATTGATCACCAATATCGCTTGCATTTAATGCATGTACCCAATCAAGGTGAACAAATTCAAGATATCGAATCACACAGCGTCACCTTACCCCGACGCGAATGGGCCAAGCTCACCATCTATATTGATTACAGCCCAAATAATCGTTTTCAATCGCCATTGATCGCTCTATGGCACAATGAAACCTTGGTCTCAGCTGCCCGCTTGAATGATCGAGTAAAAGTAAAAACTGAGCATAGAAAAAAACTCTCATGCTTAGCAAGCTGGGATGGAAAAACCATTTCGGGCGCAGAGAGACATTGCAATTTGCACTATGAGGCCGGCCTCGCCCAAGCGCATTTTGGTCTCTATGCACCACCGAAAGTTAACCGTGCGGTAGTTTATAATGATGCTTTAACTATCAGTAGACTTAATCAGAGTTTTCTTAAATAACCATCGACAAAGAGATTCAATAATGAGTTCCTGTTACTACCTTGCCTATGGCTCAAACCTGCATCCATTACGATTACTCGAGCGCATTCCCTCCTGTGAATTTATTGAGACCAAAGCGTTAGAGGGCTATCAATTACACTTTCACAAACACTCAACCACAGATGGCTCGGGAAAATGCAATATGGTACTGACCCAGAACCCTAATGATCTTACGCAAGTTGCCATTTATCGTATGGATACCCAACACAAATCCCTACTGGATGAGTTTGAAGGCGAAGGTTATGAAGTCACCTCTGCACCTCTCTCTGTCCTTGGCGTTGAACAAGAAGTCTTTTGGTATCAAGCTACCCAAAATTATATTAACGATGATTTAGCTCCCTATTCTTGGTACAAACAGATTGTATTACTCGGCGCGACCCATCATCAATTTCCAAGCGCTTACCTAACCGCTATCGAACAAGTAACCGCCATACCAGACCCAGATCCAGGCAGGCTGTCAACACACGAAGACTTAATTTTACGAATTCAAAATTATAGGGCTGGCCTCAAGCCAACGAATGGACTCTGATATTACTAATACTGAAGGGTTGAGTAATATTTTCCGCAACTTCAAATATTCACCATTTCCGTCGGCCCTTAACTCCGCACAGGACCTAGGACGGAAATATGTTGAGAGTGAAACCATTAGAGCAATTGTAGTATTTGCTGTAAAACATTACCTAGATTAGACTTTTTGAGCCACTTTAAGCACATTATACAAAGCATAGATAAGGTCCGTATCTTTGCTTGAAGAAAGACCCAAAACGCTTTCTTTGACGACGCTGTAGATTTTGTCATTTCGATCTAACTGCCATTCCATAGCGCGCTCTTTCCGTATAAATTCCATACACATTAGAAGAGTCTCAGCTTTCGGCCTCACCATGCCACTTGCATAACGTGAAATCAGACTAGGGTCCTTGTTGAGCCGTTCCGCAAGCCCTTTCTTACCCTCACCAATTGCAGCAATAGCTTGATTAACAATTTTCGCGCTCTCTTCATGATGTATCTGAGCCAATTGTGACACCTTAAAAAAATGCATATTATGCATTCTATTATTGCACATAATGCACTATAATGTGAGTTATATTGTAAAATGTCGCACTGCAGTCTTGGCTCTGTATGAACTCAAGCATGCGGTGAAATTTGGTTGGAGACCTAGATGGCACGTTCAGATCTTGTGGTAAACCTGGTTAAAACCGGCATGAGCGGAGACCTGCCCCTGTTTGTCAAAACTGCTGAAGCTATCGCCGAAGAGGCCCGTAGTCGTCATCATTACCACTTTGCAGACAAGCTCATTTCACTGATTAATGAGACTAAAAGTGAGGCAAGGCAGCTACCGATCAGCAACTCCAGTCTTCAAAATGCGTTCTATGAGATTTATTCGAAAAAAACCCTTTCCGATCTCATCGTGCCAGATCATGTGCTCAAAGCTTGTAACGAACTCATTGAGGAGCATCAGCGACGCGATTTACTGCGCTCTTATAATCTGGAGCCCCGGCACCGCATTCTATTGTCTGGCCCTCCTGGTAATGGCAAAACAACATTGGCCGAAGCTATTGCGAACCAAATGATGCTTCCACTTTTTATCGTGAAGTACGAAGGTATTATTAGCCGCTACCTTGGAGAAACCTCAAACCAACTGGACAAGTTGTTTGATCACGTCAAGTCACGAAGGTGTATATTGTTTTTTGATGAATTTGACGCAATCAGTAAAGAGCGAGGCGATGAAAACGACAATGGAGAAATCAAGCGCGTAGTAAATAGCCTTCTAAAGCAGATAGACAACCTACCGAGCCACGTTATTGTAATTGGCGCAACCAATCACGAATCGATGTTAGATAAAGCAATGTGGAGACGCTTTCAAATTCAACTTACGCTCCCCCAACCCACTCGCGCCATGGCAATTCGATGGTTTGATACGTTTGTCGAGCGCATTGGACACCCACTTGGGTATACCGCATCAACGCTTGCGGATAAATTGAAGGGACTTAGTTTTGCAGAGCTACAGGAGTTTGCTCTTGACGTGCAACGCCAATACGTATTGGGACTCCCCAAAAGTGAGAAAAGAATTAAATATATAACGAAAGAGCGCCTTGAATTTTGGCAACACCGCATTAATCTTAAATAACTACATAACCGTCACTCTGAGGAAATTCTTTGCCTATGGATCTGCGGCCACACCTTACATTCCTATCACCTGAGTCTGTTTCTGATTTAGATTCATTAAATGGCGGTCCACCGCCACCAATAAACACCCCTTCGGGGAGTGAACAATTTCGGCTCGTCAAACCCAAAATAGATAAGCTGCAGACGCACTTCGCTGAACATATTGCGCTATGCGAGAGTATTGAAGGGCTGAGCCCGGAAAAGGTCTTGGTGCTTGAGGTCGCGGGCAGTGTTCAGAACTTTGCCAAAGCTTTAAGCAAGGTTCAGGGGTTTGAGTACATGACACATTGGCTGACCGATGAGTTTGCCGATGAAGCGCAGATTTACCGCGGCAAAGAAGGTGATAAGAAACCTGTCGAGTGCGAGATTTACCTTACGATGAGCAACCAAGAGGGGCTAAAGCAGCTCCTTTCCCATTGGCGCAGAGCCTCCGGGCCTGACGCAATGGAGCGGGGCCTCACGCCCTTGCGCCACGCTCTAAGGCAGTTGAGCAATGTTAGATTTTGGGATACGCAAGACAGAATAAAGAAAACAGGTATTCTCGAGGATTGGCAGTATCGGATTCAAGATTGTGAGGCTTATGGGCCAGAAACAGTTCCCTTTGAAATTGAGCTCTGGTTTCGTCCAGGCGAAACGTCTCGCAATCAAGCGGAGCGTTCACTTAAAACACTCATCGAGGCAGAAGGTGGGAAAATAACCAGTAGGTTTGTCCATACTGGTATCGCCTATCATGCATTAAGAGGTGAGCTGCCCATAGAGTGCGTAAAAAGCGTAATCGACAAAGGAGCTGATCACCTTCAGCTTATGCGTTGTGATGATGTGATGTTTTTCAGGCCGTTAGGCCAATGCGGTTTCGCTCTCCCTGATGATGCAGATGACTTCATTGCCGAAGAATCAACTTCTGAAACTGAAGCGCCAAGCTCCTCGTCACCCGTAGTGGCCCTATTTGATGGGCTTGCATTAGAAAACCACGCGGCACTCGGCAACAGAATTATTATCGACGACCCTGATGATTACTCTGAACTCTACCAAACCTCACGAGAGCAGCTTCATGGGACGGCCATGGCGTCATTAATCATACATGGCGATAAAAACGCAGGCGAACGTCCTCTTGACACCCCGCTTTACATTCGACCCATTCTTGCTCCTGGGCGGCCGAATCTGCACGGGCAGCGGCTGGAGTGTATCCCGGAGGGTGTATTACCACTTGAGCTTATTCATCGAGCCGTAAAGCGTCTTTTTGAAGGTGATGGCGAATTGCCGCCGGTGGCGCCCAGTGTGAAAGCGATCAATTTGTCGGTGTGCGACCCCAGACAGCTTTTTGACCGAAATATGAGTCCCTGGGCTCGCATGTTGGATTGGCTCTCTCATCGGTATAACGTTCTATTTGTTGTCAGCGCGGGTAATCATCTCGATGACATTAGCCTCGAGGCTAATCAAGAAGACTTTAACGCACTTGCCCCTGAGGAAAAGGAGCGATCAATAATTGAAGCGCTCGATAAAAATCGATGGTCCAGGCGTCTCATGTCTCCGGCAGAATCAGTCAACGCTTTAACAGTCAGAGCTTTGCACCACGACCACAGCGAAGACAACAGCATTCAAAACATCATAGACCCTTTCTGCACGCATGGTATGTTCTCACCAATAAACCCAATAACATTGGGCAAGGCCAACAGTATCAAACCTGAGATAATGGCATCAGGTGGTCGGGTAAGCTATCGAAACACGTCATATCACGACAAAGATCCAATGACTTTAAGCGTGGTAAACACTCCAAAACCTTTTGGTCCCGGCCATAAAGTCGCCATACCTGGAAACAACCCAGGGGACATCAACGGCTATGCATTTAGTTACGGTACGAGCAATGCCGCAGCTCTTACCACACGACGTATTGCCATGCTGAACGAAACCCTACGCTCCATGAAAGAGTTTCATGAAGGCGATGCATTAAACCATGCCCCTGACTCAATAATATTGAAAGCTTTGGTCGCACACGGGGCAGAGTTGTCGCAGGAAGCGCAAGCGGTCTGTGAGAGCCCACTTAAAAAACCTACAGAGAACAAAAATACCTACAAAGGCAACGAGGGTCAGTTCTTTGGTTATGGCCAATTAAACGAGCAAAGGATTCACGCCTGCACGCCAAATCAAGCGACGCTTATCCATACTGGAACAGTCAATCTGGATGATGCTGATATCTATCAATTCCCTTTGCCTGACTGCCTCTCATCGGTGGAAGAGGATAGAAGGCTTGTTATTACTTTAGCTTGGCTCACACCCATAAACTCGATGCACAATGAATATCGACAAGCTCAGCTTTGGGTTTCAGACCCAAAACAATCCAGTCCACTGGATTTCTCGTCCGGTGATTACTATCGATCCCATCAAAACAAAGGGTCTATATACCATGATGTGATACGAGGAAACAAAGCTAGCCCTTTTCTTACCGGCGATGCCATACAGCTAAAAGTTAACTGCAAAGCACGCGCAGGTGGGAAGAAATTGGTAATTCCATATGCTTTAGTAGTCACGCTAGATTCAAGTAACATCGAATTACCAATTTATGAAGAAGTTAAAGCTATGCTTGACCAACAGATAGAACTCTCCGTCTAACTATCATGAAGGGGGAATGCTCATACCCCTGGAGAGGGAAGGATAATAAATGCTCTGTACAGAAAT
Source organism: Polaribacter sp. (assembly GCA_964226685.1). Classification (GTDB taxonomy): domain Bacteria; phylum Pseudomonadota; class Gammaproteobacteria; order Pseudomonadales; family Cellvibrionaceae; genus CAXQRU01. Next base: position 8,358 of record CAXQRU010000120.1, read on the forward strand.
TTGGGCCAATGCAAGCCCGAAAGTTTTTCTAAGCGTTATTGATTGAAAGACACTGGGGTGATGAAACTAAGCGCTATTATATTACTCAAGGTTTAGATCTTGGCGCTTATATTTTTGATCGGCTTTATAAAGACTTACTGAACTAGCAATAACAAATGACTACACATGATAAATTAAAAATATTATTGCTACAAATCCGTGACGAGATTCGAGTGCGTCAAGAAGAGTTAGCGAGCTTTGCGCGCTATGCAGACTTAGGCATTGAGCAATTTGATGTACTCAATGTTTTTGATCAGCCAGAATTTCCTTTAAGTATTGTTGATGGCTATGATGCCTTGTTTGTCGGTGGCGCCAGTGAAGCCTCCGTACTCGAACCAGATCAGTATCCATTTTTACAATCCTGCCAGACTTTGCTATCTCACTGCATCGCAATTAACAAACCGGTCTTCGCTTCCTGCTTTGGCTTTCAATTGGCCATAAAGGCTCTGCAAGGAGACATTATTCACGACTCGCTCCATTACGAAATGGGGGTTATTCCGATTGAATTGACTGAGACCGCCCAATCAGATCCGCTTTTTCATGATACTCCCAACCACTTCTTGGCCGTTTCCGTGCACCAAGAGAAAGCGCTAGCCGTACCCGCCTGCTGTGAAATTCTCGCTAAAACCAAGCAATGTATTCATGCATTTAGAGTGAAGGATAAACCCTTTTGGGCCTTCCAATTCCACCCAGAGGTCGATAAGGCCACACTGATTGAGAGGCTAACCATCTACAAGAAGAAATACACCAAAGATGACAACCATCTCAACCAAGTGATTGAAAATGCAAAAGAAACACCTGAATCCAACCAATTGATGAAAAAATTTGTGGATCGCATCTTGTTGCCAAGCCATCCTATTTAATGGTCAGTAATGACAAACCAAACTCCATAAGCGTACAATATTGTTGCTTTCGCTAACTGCAAAAGCCTCCCCAATGAACAATGATTGTGAATAGGGGTTACTTCAACCATTTTAAGGAATCAAAATGTATAGGGATATTTTAATGGAGGACACTCTCCACCTAAAAGTGAATGGCAACATTATCGTGACGGTTGTGAAATGGGATGGCCCCAGAATTTACATCAGTCTTAATGATCAAATCACCACCAAAGTGAATGATCATTGCATCGACATTACTGAAAAAGCCGCCTCTAAACACGAACAGAAACCTTTAGAGGTTACCATCAAGGTTCCAAAGAACATTGATAAGTTAGAGAGCTTGCTCAGAGGTAATTCAAGTTTGCTGTCAAAGGAAGTTAACTTTACCAGCATCGATCTTTTAGTCAAAAATAGTGCTAGCGCCAATATTAGTTGCACATTGGTCAGGCCGACACTCAATGTGGTTGCACAAAATAATGCAAAAGTCATTATTGCGAGCAACATCAGCAGAGCAAGCCTATTTGCGATGGGTTTTTCAACCATTGAAACTAAAGGGGCATGCACTGGTCACTATGGTGTGATCGCCAATAAGTTGGGCGCAGTATCTCATCACGGAACGATTGCAGGAGTGATCGAAAAACAGCTAAAAGATTCAGCGACCATGAAAATCATTCACTAAACAAACAACGGCGGAAAAGCTTGCTTTCCTGCCGTTATATATTCATATCAAAAATGTTAATCCTTACACAGCTTCACATAAACTTCACATAAATTGCGCCAACACGTATTGTTTTGCGCCATCAAGCCTGTTATAAATTCACTTCTTGTTGTTTGGGCTACACTCAATAAACAAGTTTGGAAGTGGAGGTCTAGCTTGACGCTTTGCGTCGTGGGCGGCGTTGCGCCGTTCGAGGAAATTGCATGACACACATCACCAGGAAGGCTGTTTCAGACCCGCTGATCGTTAATAGTACACCCTATTAACCAGCTGTTCTGGAACAACCCCGCCAATCGCGGTTTCGCTAGTTAATAGGGTGTACTATTAACGGCGGGTCAGTGAGCCTTCCAAGTCCCAGGTCTAGTGGTAGACCACTTCCTACTTGGCTTGCCGGGTTTCCGGCAAGCCGCCTTTAAATACTGATGACTACTCGTAAATTCATTTTTCAATTAGGGGATAGGGCTTTATGCATTTGACTATCGAACAGCTACATCAAGCCATAGCTGTTAAAGATCCACATTTAGCCGGGCTTATCACTACCCTCTCCCATCAAACCGAACTACCAAAAACCCCAATTCGTGAAGGCGCACCGACCTTTGAGCGCTTTCTTATAGAGATCAATAGCCAAGAATTTAAAAAACAGTGTTGGGATAAGCAAAGAATCATTCGTCAACAAAAAATCGCCGCGCTAGAGGCTGATGATGCCGAAGTATCGCTATCACAAAAACTGCGTTTGCACGAAGTGCTATTAGCTTTATGGCAAGATAATAGTCCCTTTGCTCGCCACTGTTTACTGCAAGTCATTCCCACTATTCATCTCACCTACGGGCCTTGGCGCGGTTTAAAAACTATTTTTAAAGAAGCCGAGGCGAAGCATGATACCGAAATTTATGGTTGTTTAACGGCGCGATTTGACTCGGCTCTGGCTAAAAACCAGCACTCGGTTAGCAAAGCCACGTTGGCCTATTTAACTCGGCGAGCTTGGCGCTACCTGCGCCGCTTAGGAGAAACTTTACCGGCGCTATACGCTGATGCCGCCGCCGATACCCTAGCTCATTATCAAGACATTCCATGGACGAATACCTGGGTCGCCAATCATATTTTTTATCATGAAACGGGAAAATATAGTCGCACTCGCTTTTCACTCTCAGGTGAGCGCTCTTTATTAAAAAATCGCGCCTTTGCCGATGCGTGGAAGCGCACCCCAAAACCATTATTTAGCCTGTTAGAGCGCGCCTCATCGCAACAAGTGCAGCGCTTTGCTATCGATTCCTTAAAAAATGATTTCAGATCTAGCCTGCGAGACATCGAGGCCAGCTGGGTTCAAAGACTGAGTGGCCGTAGCCCCATCGTCGATGAATTTATTGTTTGGATTCTCGATAATGTTCCTAAATTCGAGCAAGCTGCTTTAGCGGATCTGGGCCTTAAAGATACCGTGATTGCGTTATTACAATCCAACTCCAGTAAAGCCTGCCAATACGGAGCTGATTATGTGAGAGCACACGCGCGCGATCTACCCTTAGAACAGCTCATTGCTCTGGCGGATAATCATCGCACACAAGCGCATCAATTAGCGATTGAGCTTTTACAAGCGAGAGACCCACGCAAAGATATAGGCTTAGAAGTGTGGGGGCAGCTACTGGATACTCGCTACGCCAACGAACTTGCCAGCAATACCTTGCGCACAGCATTTGGAAAAAAGGAGTTAACACCCCAGTGGTTTATGGCTCGCCTTCTAAGCCCAACAAAGGCAGGACTTGGTTTTTGTGAAAGACACATGTTATCACTGCATCCCGGCACCTCTTTAGGTACTGACTTTTTTTGTGAGGTTGTATTAAAGCTTGACACCAACATATCATACGCTCAAGACGTCATTGATTTTAGTTGTGAGCAGTTAATCACTTACGATCTCAATCAACTCCCTGAAGACTTTATCAAGCTTGGCTTATGCCACTACTTAATACAAGACGAAATCATTGCCTGGGTTGACCAAGGGCGACTCAACCCTCAGCGATTTAGCGCCGAGTTTCTAAAAACCATCGCTTATCACCCGACTTGGGAGCAAGACCCATGGCTTCAGGGCTTGAAAAATGATTATCTATGGGCGAAAGACTTAAGCTTCTCTGAAGAGGTTTCAGAGGCCGCGCTATTGTGGTTGTCAGACATTCGAGTGTTTACCCCTGATCAACTGGGCTTTGAATGGTTAATGGAATTAGTGCAACGAGGCGAAAAGCGTTATCACCATTTTGCTCTAAACGTCTTAAATAAATCCTTTTCGCCAGCGGATTTTGCCACCGATACAGAAACCAAAAATGAACCCACAGCGGATGGCGAAATCAATGTCGACTTCGGCGGCGATAGCTTCTTGTTTACTGGCAAGCTCGCCAAAATGACGCGCTCCGAAGCCAGTAAAAAAGTCATCGATGCCGGCGGCAGCAATGCCTCCGGTGTGACCAAAAAACTGCACTATCTCGTGATTGGTGATGAGGGATCATCCCTCTATGGCGAAGGGCGTAAGGGTAGCAAACAAGTCAAGGCCGAAAAATTAATTGAAGATGGCGCCGAGATTAAAATTATTTCTGAAACCGCATTTTTACAAATGCTCACCGGCCAAGTTCGAGAAGCCTCCAGCGATGCGATTGAAGAGGGCTGTGAGCAGCTGTGGTCGATGCTGATCGCGAAGGGTAAAGACGATGCGCCGCTATCGGCGTTTGCTCGCAGTTACTTCAGATTGCATCACCCTGGCATTTGTTTGGCCGAGACGGATCGCCCCGTCGACCCCGGCATGGAAATTCCTGATAGCTTCATGACCTTTGAGCGCATTGAGCCTTTGTTCAATGATGCTCGTCCCTCATTAAGAGCCTTCGCACTGGAATTAGCCAGCTGGGAATTCAATCGTTGGCAACCACCGGCTAGCGCCATTGTGCGTTTAAGTGAGTCAAACTATGACGAGGTCAGAGCCTTCATCACGAAAGCATTAACCGCAGAGGATGAACCCGAACACAAGCGTTACCGAGTTGCGCCAGAAACACTCACAGCGCCTATGGTTTACAGTTTCTGTGAATCTCAAGATGAAAAAGCTCGTGCACTAGGCATGTTGCTGATTGATCGCAACCCGCGTTTAAAACTGCCTCAAGAATTATTCCGCTTAACTGAAAGCCCAGATCGAAAAGTACGAGCCTTTGTCATCAAAACATTTTGGTCTTGGTATCGAATACGAGGTATTCATACTCAATGGCAACCCAAAGCGCGAGAAAACGTCGAACACGATATCAGCATGCTCAATGCTCCAGAGTATCAAGCGACCGAACTGGATGGTTTTCTGCGAAGAATGTTATTTGAAATTCCGCCAGCGCGTTACCCAAAAAGCGAATTGGGCGAAGATCAAATTAAACAGCGTTTACCCGCGATACCCGCACGCAAAGCTAAAATTCATTTGATCGAAACCCTGCGTGACTTAGCACTTGACGATCACGAGTTTGCGCAGCACATCACCCCATTGTTACAAGAGTTTGTCCGGTCTCGAGGCCAAAGTGAACAAGCGGCATGCTTGGTGGCGCTCACTCGAATCGAACAGGCTCACGCGTTAGGACAGTCATCACTATGAGTACTTCTAAATATTTTTTACCTTATCGCGGCAATATTACGGCGCTCGTTGAAGTCGGCTCCACACTCGCCTTCGTCACGGAGCACGAAGAAGCTCAAGCGACGGCGATTTATCAATTAACGCTGGATGACCGCACTCTGCAAGAAACGCCATTATCCAGTGGTGGCACATGTATAGTGACCAATGGTCAAGATATTTGGGTTGGCTCTAGTGATGGGCATATTCATTTTGTTAGCCCCAAAGGGGTAACAAGCTTTGGCTCTAGTGAGATTACAAGCATCCAGGCAATGGCTTTATTAAGTCAAGACCGCCTAGCACTGATTGACAACAACACACTGGTGATCGCCCATTCAAAAACTGGGGAGCCACTGCAAAGCTTACCTCTACCCGCGCAAGGCAGTGCCATATGTGCCGACCCAACGGGGGATTGGCTAGTTGTTGGTACTCAACGAGGCCAGGTATCGGTATTTACCAGTGAAGATAAAAATGAATTTACCCTGAGTGAATCTGAAACCTTGCACGAGGGCAGTGTGACCGCGCTATTATTTGAGCCGGAAGAATTGCGCTTTTTATCCGCAGGCAGTGACCAAAAATTATTGCTCACTCACGCCAGAGGGCGTTTAGAGCCTGAGGATCGTGGCCGTGGTCAAGCTCACGATGATATTATCACGGCGCTTGTTCAAACCAGCGGTGAACGATTTATTTCAGGTAGCCGAGATAAAAGTTGTAAAACTTGGCTCCGCAAAGGCGGCGCTCGCCCCGCTACACTCACTGACGGTGTTGGCAAAGTTACCGCGCTCGCGATCGTATCAAAACAGCTAAGACCTCACCTTGCTATTGCCTGTAGCGACAATAGCATCCGTCTGTTTAGCTTGGATGCTAGCGGCAAATTTGGCGAAGCCGTGGAAAGCTTTTACGACGCCTACGCCATGGCCGATGATACTTTTTCAAAAAATACCCCCAGTGATGTCAATCTTCGTCAAAAAAGCTTACATGATTTAGCCCAATACAATGACAGCACCTCATTAAAAATGATCGCCAAGCAGGTGAAGCATGACTCGGATGTTAACTTGCGTATTGAGGCCACTCAAATATTAGCAAACAGCAAGCACGGTTTAGCAAAAAGCTTACTAGAGCCATTGTTGGCTCATAAAGACGAAGCTGTGAGGCTCGCAAGTTTTAATGGCTTGTTTGACAAAGCCCTTGAGGATGATTTCAGTCCGATTGACTTAGCTTTAAAAACCCGTAAAGCCGATGTTGCACTGCTGGCCATCGAACGCTTAGCGGAACGTGCGAAGACCGATGATCGCGCCATGGTGCGCTTGATTGACAACCTAAACACTGAGCCATTCAGTGTACGCTGCGCAGCACTCGCCAAGCTTGAACAATTGTATGATTCAAGCCCTGAAGCCAACATCATCGCCATGTCGGCCAGTTTTTCTGATATTCGCGAAGCCTCATTAAAACGATTAGTCCAACGCGATTTTTTAAGCAATAAACAAGTGCAGTCTTTGATAAGAAAGCACTTAAGTGATAAAGATCCCGATGTTCGAATCACCGCATTTTATGTCTCTCTACTGAGCGCACCCGCTTTAGCGGATCACTTAAGATCGAAAGACAGTTTTTTACATCAGCAATTATTTGACATCGAAAATTTTTATCTGGCGAACTTACACGGCTTGCCAGAACCCAAGGCCGCCAAATTACCCAAGCCCAAAACAAAATTACCGACACTTAAATCCAGTGACCTAGAGCCACTGTTGAACGCGAGCGTCAGCCATGCTCAAAATATCAGTGCGATGGGCGGCTATGCCTTGGCCTTATTGAATGACCCAAGAGCGCTTGGCACCCTGCTGCTACTCAGCCAAGAAAGCGACCCCTCGGTGCGCGTGAAAGTCTGCGAAGGCTTAGCTGTTCTCGATAACACACAAGCCACTGAGCGCTTGAAAACACTGCTTGGGGATAGTGAAGCCTTTGTTCGCGATGCCGCCTTTAGTGCCTTATGTAAAATTTATGGCTCTATCAGCAATCCGAAAAAAGAGTCCATCACTCGCGACTTTATTGAACCTGCATTGCAATCGCACCCTAGCATCCGCCAGCAAACGCTGCAATTATTGATCAAAGACAGTGCCAATAAGAAATTAAGCCAAAATGCTCGGCAAACCTGCACCGAACAATTACAAAAAGCCCTTAACAATACCGAAGCCAAAGTTCGCTCAGAAGCCTTTAAAACATTATTAAAAGTTGACGACAGTGAGCTAGAAAACACATTGCGACAGATGCTTGAATGCCACTATCCAGACATTCGTCGAGAAGTGCAAACGGAGCTGATGGGACTTTCCAAACAAAAGTGGGCCTGGTCACTATTGCTCACTCTGGTGAATGACCCCGACCCTAATACTGGAGAGGAAACGTTTCAATATTGCTTACAAAAAACCAAGGGCAAAGATGTTGCACCGATGGCAGCGGCCATTGAGAGTCGACATAAGCGTGTTGTCGAACAAGCCATTAAGGTATTAATTAGCAAACCCAGTAAGGAATCACAAGCGCTGCTGATAAAAGCCAGCGAACACTCTGATAAAGCGACACGAAAACTCGCGGTCGATGCCTTGATCGACAGCAATGCCGAGTCACTTCTCAATACCTTAATGGATAATGAACACGCTGACGTGCGCCTAAGTGCCGCTAAAGCGCTTGCCAAACAAGGCAACACCAATACACTTGTGATTTTTCAGCAGCAATTAGAGCAGCCTTTACCCGAGGATAAAAAGGCGCAGGGTAACTGGCAAATTAATGTTATTCACTCGCTAAACGGACTCCAAGAATTAGGCCACACCAATGGCCTAGCAATGACGCTATCATTTCTCGAACACGACGAGGCTACCATTAGAAAAGCCGCCGCGCGAGCGATGGTGACTTGCAGCATGAATCACAGCGACCTCTCCACGCTCAAGGATTTATTGCAACACCGAGATAAGGAGGTGAGTGAGCGAGCCGCATTTGCACTCGTTCTTAATGGCCATGATTATATTGATCGCGTTTTCTCAAGCCCTGTACTTAGCGCATTAGAAAAACTCATGGCGGGCTTAGTCACTGGGCGCGAGGATTATTTGATTGGGCAAATCAATGAGGCCGGTTCGCACGAGATGCCGGTTATGTTATCGCTTTTAGCATTAGAGCATTATTGCAGAAGCGGAAATCCAACGCGCTTATTAGCCATGCTCAGCACCCAGCAAGCTCATATTCGTATTAATTCTGTGACCAGCTTAGTTCACTACATCAGTGACACACTGATGGATTACTTGCCAAAATTAATTCAAAGCTACCAGGCCGGTGAAACTTGGCTCGTAGGTACCACAGCACTGAATGATTTCTTTTTACTGCTCATTCACAGCACGCCATCCATTCAATTTCATACCGTGCAATTATTGCCTTTATTAGCTGAAAACGACGCTCAAGCATGGGAGCACGCTTGGTCGATTCACTCAAGCCGCTATCACGCACAAATCGAGCAAATAAAATCCGAGCAAACCGAGCGTGCATCACTGAGCATTGCGGCTGAAGATCTCTATGCCATTGCGATCGGGGCATATCTTGTACTCGCAAGAGAAATCGGCGGGCATCATCTGGTCACAGTGCGCAACGTTAGCTTAGTGAGTTTATTGAAAGGTTGGCAAGAACAGTGGCCAGGGATAGATGCGGCTAAATCTGCTTTTGTGCAAGCGTTAAATGATCCGGCTGAAACCGTTCGCGAACGAGCCTTTGAATGCTTACAAACCATTGAGATGGATAATACTGAATTAGCCTCGGAGTGTTTGGAAACGGGTCGACGCGATATGGGTATCCGAGGGCTGACGCTACTCAGTGGAGACGCCAGCACTGGCCGAGAAATACTCGAACAAGCCATGACGCAGCGCACCGATGAATTAGCACAGGAAGCGGGCAAGTTACTGATAAAGAAATACCCTATCGCAGAGGTGGCCGCTACAGCCCTGCAAGCTGTTTCACAAACTATGCGAGCGTATGGCATTCACTGGCTCGAAGAAGAATACACTAACGATGCTAATGCGAAAAAAGTCCTACAACAGGCGTTGCAATCCCGTTATCGCGATGTTCGCGAGCGAGCCGCTTGCGCTCTCGCACAGCAGAAAGATGCTTCTGCGTTTGAAGGCTTAGTGATCGCACTTAACGCGGCGGAAAAACCTCGGCAACAAAAAGAATTTTGTCAGGCCTTGGTGCAACTCGGCGATCAAAGAGCGGTTGATGCCCTGCTCGACCGATTGGACAATGACCCAAACCATACGGCTGACCCCAAGCTCTTACTTGACGCTGTTGGACAATTTCGTCTTGCCTCTGCCAGCCCCCGATTATTACGCATGCTAAACAAAGAAGCCTGGCAAAAGGCGGCTATTGATGCAATTTATAAAACCAGTGGTCATGATCAACGCATAAAAGAAGATGAACACGGCCACCCCACTGGAGACGCCGATTGGCTCGAGAAGCAATACCCTCGCCACGACGAGGTATTAAAGGATTTGATGGAATCGTGCTTGGCTTTGGGTCAACTTCAATCCGTTAAACGATGTTTGGATAGCGCTCGCTGGTCACAAAGTTCAGCCGTTAATTCTGTGCTTAATACACTGTGCCATCACCCGGATGATCGCTTGCGTAACCAAGCCATTGAAGCCTGTGCATGGAGGGCCAAACACCGCGATATGCCCAAGGATGCCTTGATACAAGCCTTAGAGCAAAAAGATGAAACTTCACGCTTTCTAGCAGCGGAAGCGCTCGCCAAGTTAGGGCTTGCCGATGGCGCCAACATTTTAATGGCCAGCGTGCAATTACTCAGTGATTTTCAATTGCGCGAGCGTGCCGTTCTGGCACTTGGTGAACTTGCCGATGTCAGCAGTCTCGACTTGTTACTCAATATTGCCAGCGATAGCGAGCATGCATTGCGAGAAGTCGCCGCGCAAGCGATTGGGCATCTGCAGCATACGGATAAAGCGGAAACCATCTTTAACTTGCTCAGCCAATTTATGAAAGACTATAGCTGGCGCCTGCGTGAAAATGCTGTGCAAGGCTTACGTTATTTTGATAGTGAAAAAGCGTGGGAGCTGATACGCACAGCCGCCACATCCGATGAAGACTACGATGTTCGACGGTGTGCACTACGAATGCTGGCATTCAACGATCATCCAAGCACCCGCGACCTACTCTTGAATGAACTGGCCAAGCCTTATTTTGAAGACACCGCGCTACAATCGGCCAGAGAGTTATTTGGGAAAGACTCACTATTGCCAGACTACGCCTATGCTCGTGGAGGCTCATACCTACCGGATGAAATTATTGAGCGTTTGCAAAATGGTGAACCGTCAAAGCTATTTGAATTACTCGCCGATTGTCATCCCGATGTCTTTGGGCATTTGTCGGCACAATTATTATTAAAAAGCGAAGCGACAACGGCCGCCGTTGAAGCCTTAAATAGCCCCCATAGCAATGTCGTTGCCATCGCTTGCCGTGTACTGGCTTATCATAACAAAGAAGCTTCACTAGAACCCGCGATTGAATCGTGGCAGCAACGCTTTAAAGCAGGATTGGAACAGCAAAAAATCGATCTCGGTATTATCCTTTGCCTTGAACAACTGGCATGGGCCTGTGGTCGTTTACGCATTGGTCGAACCTCGCTGGCTAAACTCTGCGTAGCGCATATCGATTTACCGAGCTTTGATGGCGTGCGTTATCAAGCGCTTGAAGCACTCTTGAGTTTCACTCCGTTAAATGACGAAGAACAAAGCCAGCTACTCAACGCCTGCTCTGATCGCAACCCAAAAATTCGCGAGCTAGCGATGGCCTATCGGGCCCAACAAAAGATCGGCAGCGACTCATTAATTGAAAACAACCTTGGTGACCAGAGAGGGCTGCAACAGGTCTTGAACTATGCCGATCTGCCCGATACTCAAACCGCTCTTACCCAAGCGTTTGCCCATGCTCATTATCAAGCGAGCGTCACCCGCGTGGTGATTGAGCAATGTCAAACCGACGCCTTAGTTCAGGTCGCTAAAGATAATCAACTCGAAGATAGTGTCAGACTCGGAGCCATCGAATCGATCGCACACATTATTGAAACCGATAGCATAGAGGCTTTAGCGGGTATCGGCAAAGATGAAACCATCGATGAAGACCTTAGAAAAGCGGCTTGGCGCAACCTGCGTCGCTTGCGTCGTAACCTTAACGTAACTACAAGTTGAAGCTCATGACCGATACCAATAACACCAATCACACCGATATCAATCTCAGCTATGCTGGCGTGAGTGAACTGGCTAGCCTTGATGATGGTCATCGCGAGTTGCAACTATGGGGCAATATAAAGCGCGATCCCGTCAGCCTGCAGGGTAAAGTCAAAGAACCATTGCAGCTAAGAGAAGCCCTCGGGGCACTCTATCAAATCGTGGGTAGCGATTATCGCTACGTCCCCAAAGATCGAAGCGCTTATCAAGCGTATCGTCGTATGCGTTCTGAAAGCGCTAACAAAGGCGCTTGGCAAGCACAGCAAGAATATTTTTCTTGGCTAGAGCGCAATGATCCTACTGCATTTTTGATTTTAGATCCGATCGTGTCGGTTCATCCCGACCGATGCTTTTGGGAAGTTTTCAGCAAAGACGAAGGCACCTATGCTAAATTGGATTGGCACTACAGTGCAATTGAAACCAGCAATAAAAAACAATACGGCACCACCAATATTGATTTCTCTGAGCACCTTCACAATAGCATCGAGCAATTTAGAAGTTATCGCGAAAGTTATATTCATATTGCGCAAGCGGGTATTGGTATTAGCACAGGCAATAACGATCATATTGAAAAACATATTCAGCTACCCGATTCTTGGCTGCGAGGTTTCCTGCAAGTGCAGTCGGCCGCCTTGCTGCCCATGGAAAAATTTTCACTGGCACCCATAGAGCTTTACAACCTACTTCGCCATCTTCGCCTCAATGCGGACATCAAAGGCAAACGCCGAGGTTTGCGAGTGGAACTGGTACCAGGAGAAAAGCCTCGCTTAGTATTAGAGCCATGGAATACGGTGATTGAATCGTCTTTATCCGACTATAAAGGCACAGAGGCAAAGGTGATCCGTCTTTGGGGGCGCAGACGCCTCTCTTTGATCAAACGTCTATTACCCTTTGTGCAACACATTGATGTCTACACCGCCGGCAGTGGTATGCCCAGCTTTTGGGTCTTGCGTTGCGAGCATATGACCTTAACGCTAGGCTTGTCTGGTTTTACCGCCAGCGATTGGTCTCAAGCCTGCGCTTTTGACTTACTGATGCCTAGAAGCACTGAAGACAATCAAGATTTAAATGCTGTCGTCAAACATTTAAGCGGCGCCTGGCTCGCTAACTTAAATGAACTGTCAAAGGCGACCGGGCTTGATAAAAAAGCGTTACATCAAGCGCTACAACTAGGCTGCCAACAAGGCCAAATCATGTATGACATTGCCCATGATGTTTATCGGCTACGCCCTCTCACCGAGCAACCATTGGAACTTAATAAATTAGAATACCGAAATGATCGAGATAAATTAGCCTACGACTTAAATAATCGCAAAAAGGCCGTAAGCATCACCCAAGAAAATCGCATTCATGGCAAAGGTATTGAAATCATTGGCAAGGTCGATGTTAAAGAGGATCAACGCGAATATCGCCCAGTGATTTTACTCAATGATGAAGGGCTACTGAGTAAAGCCGAGTGCACCTGCCCAGACTTTAGAAAGCAAGGCTTACAACACGGCCCCTGTGCACACCTGATTGCCCTGCGCCAAGCGCATGCACGAGTAGAGATGGACCGGCGAAATAATCGCAGCGCTCGCAATACCATTACCACCGAGACACGACGCTACAGTTTGCGCAAACAACAGATTGAAGATATTGTACAGCTCACACTAAATCATCAAAGGTTAACGATTCGTTGGGGGCGATCGGATCAAGCATTGCGCTCACAAAGACTGCAATTTAACTCAGTCGCGCAAGCACGAGCTGACTACCTTCAAAGAATTGAACAACTACATTCACAAGGCTATCTGGACGCATCGGAATAACCATGGCAAATTCAAACAAACATTCAAACCTAGAAGTACTATGGCGCTCGATAGAAAAGGCCGGCAGTATCGATGCGTATGTCCAACAACAGCTTAAAGCCCAAGGCTTTCTCGTGGACAGGCGCCCCACCGACTCCATGTCAAAACGCGAGCTAAATACGTATAAGCAGCAGCTCAAACAGGAAGCCGCCGAGAAAAAACAACTCAAAGCCGATGCCTGGGCAGCCTATAAAGCCAATCATATCGTTCACCTTGGGGATAATATTTACTGGAACGATCATCACGATTGGGATAAGTGGGACATTGAAAAAGCCGAGGAGCGCGCAGCTGAAAATGAACTGCCGCCACTGGATTGCCCAAAACAATTAGCGGAACTATTGGATATTAGCATTCCTCAATTACGCTGGCTGGCCTTCCATCGAGATATGGCGGCCAGCATTCACTACAACCGCTTTACCATAGCCAAACGCGATGGCAGTGCTCGTGAAATTTGGGCGCCGCAACCTATTTTAAAGTCAGTGCAACGAAAAATTTCCAGAGCTATTATTGAAAATTTAATGGTTCATGGGGCTAGCCATGGCTTTTTAGCCGGAAGATCCATCTTAACGAATGCCGAGCAACATACCGACGCCAAAATTGTTCTAAAAGTGGATTTAAAAAACTTTTTCCCAACGATCACACTCCCCAGAGTCAAAGGCTTGTTCCGCAAAGCGGGGTACCGTGAGCGCATTGCCACACTGCTGGCTCTTCTGTGCACTGAAGCACCGAGAAAACTGATCGAACACGAGGGCAAGCCCTATTATATATCGCTCGGCAACCGCTGCTTACCGCAGGGAGCACCGACCAGCCCGGCCATTACCAATGCACTGTGTATGAAACTGGATCAACGCCTAGCGGGCGCTGCCGCCAAATACGGCTGGCGCTACACACGCTACGCCGACGATCTCACTTTCAGCTTAGCCAACAACACTAAGCTTCCCAAAAATAGCCGAGGGGATAATCTAGGGACATTACTCTTTTTAATTAAAAAAATCGTTGAAGACGAAGGCTTTACCGTTAACGATAAAAAAACTCGCATTGCTCGCACCGGCAGCCGTCAACAAGTCACTGGTCTTGTCGTTAATGAAAAAACGGGGCCAAGAGTGCCGCGAGCAACAAAGCGCGCTTTGCGAGCGGCCATTCATAACCTAAAACAAGGCAAGCCTTTAAAGGAGGGAGAAACCGTTGCCACTCTGCAAGGTCATGCCGCCTTTATTTATATGACCGAGCCTGAGCTTGGAGCGAAATTATTAGGCGAGCTAGCGCCATTTGTTACTCACTAGCAAGGTATTTAAAAAGTGCGCCTACCAAGGCGCATCCATTTTAAATGGAATGTGATTGCCATTGAAACCACGGGACATGACCGCCATGAGTTTCCGTTACAAAAAAACTCCCCCCACAGTATTGACATTCAACTTCATAACAAACCTCATAACGCTCATTGTTACTTGAGCTTGATAGAATCCTAATATGATTCCTCTTAGCTTCAGCCACTGGCCCTAAAAGGGGTGCATTTTTATAAATGAAACAACGACAACCACCTTTAGCCATATGCATGATATAGCTCATAGCCAAATTAAAATGGTTGGCGTTGCTGTAAAACATCCCGCCAAGATCAACTTTATTTACAGCTTTTTTGAATTCATCCACATGGGGAGCTAATTTTGTTATTATGCTTTGATCAGTGCAGCCTAAGATATCCCAAACCGCACCAAGTATTTCATGCCTGTCACAACTTGTTATTTTTTGACTAATTTTTTCTAAATCCATTGATGGCTTATACTCATTTAATTTTGTTGATGAAGCTCAGCTAAACCATCTTATGGCATCTCTTTTTTGGAAACACTGTCGGGCAGGTCTTCCTCGCCTTTTCTTTACGAATATTTTCCTTCTTGCGACAACTGCGGCATCTGACTGCAGTGGAGTCAATTGAACCTTTAGCTATTTCATACCACCATTTCTGTTGCCTTGCAGTCCATAGCTCATTGCTTCCGCAATCTTTACAGGTAAATGGCACATCGACATAAAACAGTGGCATTTGAGTGTATGCGGCTCGGGGGTTATGCTGTAATGCTTCAATATTTGCCATAACAGCATCAGCAGGCTTGCAGCTTAAATCAAAGCGATTCACCTCTTTATGAGATGCAGCCTTCTGCTTTCTGAGCTTCTTAATTTCCGCTCTTCTCTGCTTTCCGCTTTTCATTGGAACCCTTCACTACACGAACGAATTAAGAAAACATCAACAATCACAAGAGCTGAAAACGTATTTCACTTCACAAGCCTCAATGACTTACCGTCGTATATATA
>CAXQRU010000121.1:0-9847 GCA_964226685.1 Polaribacter sp.
AAAAAAAATAGAAAAAAAAGACTACAAAAACTACTTGCTTTCATGTTAATGACCTATGCTTTAACTATCATTCTGGTTTCATATATCAATGATTGATGAAGCAAACCTCGTGCCTAGAAAGCTTGGTTTGATTAGGTTTGAGTCGCGAACTATAGTTTATTTATAAGATAAGATGAGGAATCGGTTATGGCGAGTGTTTTAGACTCGGTCAATCAGCGTACGCAACTTGTCGGTCAAAACCGGCTTGAGTTATTGCTGTTTCGCCTAAACTCGAATCAAATGTATGGCATTAATGTTTTTAAGGTTAAGGAGGTGTTACAGTGTCCTCCTCTTAACGAAATACCCCAAAGACATCAGGCTGTAAGGGGCGTGGCCCATATCCGTGGAGGCACTATCCCTATTTTGGATATGAATTTGGCAATTGGTAAGGGGCCTGTTGATGAGCCGGAGAAATGTTTTGTCATTATCACCGAGTATAATGGCTCTACTCAAGGATTTTTGGTAAGAGCAGTTGAGAGAATTATCAACACGAATTGGGAATCGATTCATCCACCACCAAAAGGTGCTGGTCGAGACAATTATCTGACAGCCGTCAGTCAAATAGATGGTAAATTGATAGAAATCATTGATGTGGAAAAGATACTAGCAGAAGTATCGCCGCTGAATGAGGCGATCAGTGAAGGCATTATTGACGGTAGTTTGTCTGAGCGGGTTGTTCAAAAGCACATTCTTATCGTTGATGACTCAGCGATTGCTCGCAAGCAGATTCAGCGGGTTGTAGAGCAGATGGGCATTAAAACCACGCTAATGAAAGACGGTAAAGAAGCACTTACCTATCTGGAAAATATGCTTGCGGAGGGTAAAAAGCCTTACGAAGAGTTAATTTTGGTGATTTCGGATATCGAAATGCCAGAAATGGATGGCTATACCTTTACGGCTGAGATACGTGCTAACCCTGAGCTTAAAGATTTGCATGTGATTTTACATACGTCTCTTAGTGGTGTCTTTAACGAAGCAATGGTTAAAAAGGTTGGTGCCAATGATTTCTTGTCGAAATTCAATCCTGATTTATTGGCTCAGCGCGTTAATGATCAAGTGATTGAGATGACCGGTGAGTCAATGCTGGATGAGGAGTAGGTTGTGAGTCAATGCGAGAGCATATGACAAAATCCATGTTTAATGATAAAGAATATGGGGATTTTTGCCGCTATTTATCTGAAAATAGTGGCATCACCTTAGCACCCAATAAATCGTATTTAATTAATACGCGACTTAAATCCATCTTTTCTCAATATAATATTGAGTCGCTTGCCGGTTTGACGGCTAAGTTAAAGTCAGGTGGCGGCAAGTTGAGACAGGATGTGATTGATGCGATGACAACCAATGAAACATTTTGGTTCAGGGATGATTATCCTTTTAATTTTTTAAAATCGACCTTAATTCCTGAGTGGATGAAGGAAAAAAAAAGCATAAAAATTTGGTCTTCCGCTTGCTCTTCCGGTCAGGAACCCTACTCATTGGCGATGCTTGTTGAAGAGTATAATCAAGAAAAAAATACCAATATCAGCTCGTTGGTCAGTATCAAAGCTACCGACTTATCTTCTCAAATTTTAGCAAGGGCAAGTCTTGGGCACTACGATCATTTGTCAATGAAGCGTGGTTTATCTCAGCAAAGAATTGATAAATTTTTCAAAAAGAGGGGAGATGGTTGGGATATCGTCGATAGTGTGAAAAACAAAGTACAATTTAGTTCACTAAACCTGTTAGAAGATTTTAATCATCTGGGTAAGTTTGACATGATTTTTTGTCGCAATGTTCTTATTTACTTCTCTCAAGATGTAAAGACCGACATTTTAACAAGAATGCATCGAAGTTTAAATCCTGGTGGGTACTTGTGTTTGGGGTCTCCCGAGGGGCTGTCTAATGCTAGTCATCTTTTTACCATGATTCATTGTAATCCTGGCATCATATATCAGGCTAAATAAAGCGGAAGTTGTTTGCCGCTCTCCACGTAATTAAAACATAAATCCTTTAAAAACAATCGATTGAATTTTGGCATGGCACTTGCTTTATGTATAGTAAAGCTTAATGAGTGGGAAAAACAATGCCGATTAACTTTGACAAAATTTTGGGAGTGCATGAGCAAGCACTACAGTTACGAACCCAAAGAGCTTCAGTTATCGCGAATAATCTAGCGAATGCTGATACTCCAAATTTTAAGGCAAGAGATATCGATTTTAAGTCGGTATTGAATCAGCAGTCAGCAGGTAATATGGCCTTAAGTACCAAGCATCAACGCCACATCTCTGGTTTTGAAAACCCAATGTTTGAAAACACGCTTTACCGGATACCTAATCAGCCTTCTATTGATGGCAATACCGTTGAAGAGCAAGTTGAGCATGCAGAATACATGAAAAATGCACTGGCATTTCAAGCTAGTTTTGAGTTTTTAAATAGTAAATTCAAAGGCATATCCAAAGCCTTTAAAGGAGAATAACAATGTCGTTAGATCAAGTATTTTCAATTGCAGGTTCCGGGATGAATGCACAAAGCTTGCGTCTTAATACGACAGCGAGCAACCTGGCTAATGCTGACGCGGCGAGTTCTAGTATTGATCAAACCTACCGAGGTCGTCATCCAGTATTTGCGGCGGCAATGGATCATGCATCAGCTTCCTTTGATGGGAAAGAAGATGCCTCTGTAGGTGTGAGAGTTATGGGTATTGTCGAAAGCGATGCACCATTGCAACCACGGTATGAGCCTCATCATCCTTTAGCTAATGAAGAAGGCTATGTTTATTATCCGAATGTTAACGTTGTTGAGGAAATGACGAATATGATTTCGGCATCACGATCTTTTCAGGTCAATGCGGATGTCATGACGTCTGCCAAACAAATGATGCAAAAAGTATTGACCTTAGGCCAGTAATTCAATTGGGTGTTGAGAGATGAACGATATATTTGCAAATAATGCCTACCTAAGTAGTTTGAGTCTTGAAACAAGACAGGCTGAAAAAGCCAAAGTGGAGGCCAAAGAAGACAGCAACGAGTTGGGTCAAAGCGCATTTTTGGAGCTGATGATTACGCAAATGAATAATCAAGACCCATTAAATCCGCAAGATAACTCAGAGTTTGTGGCTCAACTAGCGCAGTTCAGTTCCGTTGAAGGTTTGGAGCGGCTTAACAAAAACTTTGATAGCTTCTCATCGAGCTTTTTATCAAATCAAGCCCTAGAGGCAAGTTCATTGGTGGGCAGTATGGTTGCTGTCGATGGCAATGTCGGCATTCTAAATGAGGGTAGTTTTGTTGGTGGGAGTATACAACTGCCTGCCAGCACATCCGATATGACCATGAACATTTATTCGAAAGCGGGAACCTTGGTGGAAAGTATCCCCATGGGTACTCAGAATACTGGTGAAGTTGTTTTTAGATGGAATGGAAATCAGTTAGAAATCAATGGCGAATTATCAGATTGGCGGGCAACTCAAGCAGCTACACCTGGTGAATACACAATTGAAGTTTTAGCCACTCAAGATGGCGAATTACAAGCTTTACAAACTGCAATCACAGCCAATGTTAATAGTGTGACAGTGAGCCCTGGTGGTGAGCTAACACTGAATTTGGCGGGTCGGGGTGCGGTTAGTATCAACGATGTTAAACAATTTAATTAGCTGGTAGTAGCAGGAGGGTAGTATGCCTTTTAACACAGCACTGAGTGGCATTAGAGCCGCAAACCAAGATCTTAGAATTACAGGTAATAACATTGCTAACGCATCGACTACCGGTTTTAAGCAGTCAAGGGCTGAATTTGGAGATGTTTATGCAACATCGGTTCTGGGTTCGGGTCTCAATCAGATAGGGAGTGGGGTGCGAGTTCAGGATGTGGCTCAGCAGTTTGCGCAAGGTAATATTGCCTTTACAGAAAATACTCTGGATCTGGCAATTAGTGGTGGCGGCTTCTTTGTGGTCAGTCAAAATGGTGATCAGTTGTTTACTCGATCTGGTGCATTTAGTCTGGATCAAGAGGGCTATGTCATCAACAACACGAATGCCAGACTACAAGGTTTTACTGCCGATTCCGCTGGTTCTATCGGGGGAGTTATAGGCGATTTACAAATTGAAACTGATAACTTAGCACCACAACCCACCACCTCAGTTAACTCTCAAGTGAATTTAGACTCCACTGAAGAAGTTATTCAGCGCTCCGGTACGACTTTCTCTAGTACTGGTAATGCGGTTGGGGTAACCCAAGTGGGTTTTGAAAACCCAACAACGACTAACATTGATTCTGGGACCTTCAATTTGCCATTGGCAAATAATTTTAATACCACCCCTGTTACATTTGATATATCTCTATCTGGTTCAAGCGGCAATAATGGTACTGTTTCCATAACCTTGAGCACCGCCAGTGGAGTGCCTGCTACCGTTAGTAATTTTAATGATTTAAGAACACTGGCCAGTGTGATTAACTCTCAAATTTTTGCACCATCTGCTCCGCAAACGTCCATTGATGTGTTTGCGACTGCAATAGATTTAGGTGGTGGCAATTACCAACTGAATTTTGAGGCTCTGCAAGAAGGAGAAAGCTCAACGGTTGCTATCTCAAATCCTAGTGCAAATGCAAACCAAGTGGGTTTGGGTGGTGCAAACCCTCCAGGTGCGCTTGAAATTGGTATTCCAGCTGTGAGTAATGGCTACCCCAGCCAATCGATTGATATCATTAATCCAGATGGTGATACCTTAGTTTATACCAGTACCGCAAATAATACTGCAGCACAGACAGCTTCCGAGCTGAATGCTTTAACTGGTGTTTCAGCAACAGCAAATACCTCAGCGACCTTGTTGCGAACAGGCTTTTTAAATTCATCGGGGAATTTGCAAGTGACCATCAATGGCGTCACCTTGTCGAGCTCAAATCTAGACGATATGGCAGTGGAAATAAACTCTCTGGCTAATTCTACTTTGCCTGGTTATTCCGCTGAAATTGATGCGGGAACTAATTTAGTGATTTCCTCATCAATTGGTGATGATATGGTATTTACCATTACTAGCTCGGATGATGCTGACCGGATTGAGGTAGTTGGTAATCTTTCTGCGCCTTCTCAAGTATTGGAAGTTGATACCGGAGGCGGTTTGGTTACAGCCGGTGCGACCGATGCAGCGAATAATGCAATTATTGTTGGGGGTAGCATCGACGTGATACTTGAAGAAGGTTACGTCGCTGAAAACCCAGTTCCAGGTATCGGGTTATTTAGTGCCTTTGGACTCGACAATGCGACAGAGATTGTCATCAATGAATTTGATCCTCTCGATCCTTCAACCTACAATCATGCAACTTCGGTAACAATTTACGACAGCTTGGGCAATCCTCATGCCATGGAGCAGTACTTTGTTCGCCAGCCCTATGATCCCAATGATCCAACGACGGCGCCAAATCATTGGATCATGTATGTACAGATTGATGGTGAGAATGTTGGTGATCCAGATACTACATTGCCATCGCCTCAAAATACCCTGCCAACCAGTGCCAGCTATAATTTGTATTTCAATACAGACGGCAGTTTTAATACGATTCAATCCGATGATGTTTTGATTTCGAATTGGACGCCACTGGACGCAAATGGCAATGAAATTGGTGCATTAGCGCCACTGAATGTGTTGCAAGGTGGTTCGACCAATATTGAGCAACCAGCGACATCGTCTAACTTTTTGATTTCAATGGAAGGAACAACTCAGGTAGGAAGCCCATTTGAGGTCAATAATGTTGATCAAAATGGTTTCCCAAGTGGCCGTTTATCTGGGATCAGTTTTAGTGATACGGGAATAATCTTTGCCAGGTTTACCAATGGTGAGGCTCAGGTGTTGGGACAATTGGCGCTGGCTGACTTTACCAATATTCAGGGTTTGCAAGCGAGTAGCGACACGATGTGGGCTCAAAGTTTTGAATCGGGCCAGCCAATTATTGGGCCACCTGGAACGGCTTCTTTAGGTCTTGTGCAAGCTGGTGCTTTGGAAGAGTCAAACGTTGATCTTTCTGAGCAGTTGGTCAATCTAATTATTGCCCAGAGAAACTTCCAGGCGAGTGCGAAGACCATTGAGACTGCAGACGCAACTACTCAAACCATCATTAATTTACGTTAATCACTATTTTTCATCGAGCCCCAATTCTGGGGCTCATTTTTTCTTCGCTGCTGTATAAATTTTGGCATCCATGTTGCTTGTTATATTAGTAACAAGATTAAACGCCAATAAAATAGCAGGTGCACAATGGATAAATCACTATACGTCGCAATGACTGGTGCCAAGCACAATATGCTTGGACAAGCTGCCAGAGCGAATAACTTAGCAAATGTAAATACTATTGGTTTTAGAGCCGATTTTGAGCAGGCGCGCTCAATGCCTGTCTATTACGGCGATGGACATCCAACACGCGCTTACGCACTGACTGAAAATCCCGCTGTTAATTATAATTCTGGGCCATTACTGAGCACTGGTAGAGATTTAGATATTGCGGTAGAGAATGAAGGTTTTATTACGGTTCAGGCGCCCGATGGAACAGAGGCTTACACTCGCGTAGGCAGTCTAAAGGTCAATAGTGCGGGGATGCTGTTGACCGGCAATGATTTGCCAGTGATGGGCAATGGCGGGCCGATAACGCTTCCAGAATACGATAAAATAGAAATTGGTGTCGATGGAACTATAAGTATTGTGATCAAGGGAACCCCCCCCGATACCTTGGCCGAAGTCGATAGAATTAAGTTAGTTAATCCTGATACAAAAGATTTGCGAAAACGTCCCGATGGCTTGTTAAGTTCAGAAAGAGAGTTGGAAGCGGATGCAAATATATCGGTAGCTCCAGGATTCTTAGAAGGCAGCAATGTGAATGCAATTGAGGAATTAACACGAATTCTGACTCTCGCAAGACAGTACGAAATGTCGATAAAGTTAATGCAAAATGCCAAGGAAAATTCAGAAACTTCTGCTCGGATGATACAAAATTAATTCAATATAGTGATTGAGGTAACGATTATGCACGCAGCTCTATATGTCAGTAAAACCGGTTTAGCCGCACAGGATATGAAGCTAACCACTATTTCGAATAACTTGGCCAATGCATCTACCGTTGGGTTTAAAAGAGATCATGCTAACTTTGAAGATTTATTGTATCAAATTCAGCGTCAGCCAGGCGCACAATCGACGCAGGATACTCAGTTGCCATCAGGCTTGCAGCTTGGTACCGGCGTTAGAGTTGTTGGCACTCAAAAACAATTCAGTGGTGGTAGTTTAGAGGTAACAGATCAGCCACTGGATATTGCCATCAGCAACAGAGGTTTTTTTCAAATCCTGCAGCCAAGCGGTGAAATAGCTTACACGAGAAACGGTGAGTTTCATCTGGATTCTGAGGGCAACATAGTCAATGCAACAGGCCTTTTACTGCAGCCTGGTATTACCATTCCTGATGATGCCAATAATGTCACTATTGGTAGCGATGGTACGGTTACTGTCAGTATTTTAGGAGATCCTGCGCCGCAAGAGCTTGGCCAGTTGCAGATTGTTGACTTTATTAATCCTGCTGGACTTCAGGGGTTAGGTGGAAACTTATTTGTGGAAACCGCATCTAGTGGCCCTGCTCAAATTGGTACACCCGGTGAAAACGGTCTGGGATCATTGCTTCAGGGTACCTTAGAAAATTCGAATGTAGATATTGTCGAGGAAATGGTAAATATGATTACCACGCAAAGAGCTTATGAAATGAATTCAAAAGTGGTTTCTACAGCGGATCAAATGCTTCAGTATATTTCACAAAATTTATAGTATAGGCAAGTTATGAAATCTCTGTATCTAGCTGTGATCGTCATTCTATCCTGTTCAGCTTGTGTTGTTGGTCCACCTCCAATGCCAGATGATCCTAGGTATGCCCCTGTGATTACACCCACTCAGCCAAGAAAGGCGCCCACGGAGGGTTCTTTGTATCAAGAAGATCATGCTATTTCATTGTATGGTAATGGCAATCGACATCGTATTGGAGACATTATTACCGTAGTGCTTGAAGAGAGAACCGTATCGTCGAAGTCCAATAGCGTTTCTATTGATAAGGAGAATGAAACTAGTTTAACCAACGGAAGTATTTTGGGTAATACACCTGGGTTTAAGGGGCTCAACTTATTGACTGAAATTGATCAGAGCCGCGCTTTTTCTGGTGAAGCCGATGCCGACCAAAGTAATCGTTTGCAAGGACGAATCAGCGTCACCATTACTGATGTGCTACCTAATGGCAATTTAGTAGTTAGGGGAGAAAAGTGGTTAACTTTAAACAGAGGCGATGAATATATTCGTGTGAGTGGTTTGTTAAGACCAGAGGATGTGACGCTACAAAATACTGTGTTATCTACGCAAATGGCCAATGCGAGAATTACTTACAGTGGCACAGGAGATTTGGCTGAATCACAAGATATGGGCTGGCTCGCCCGATTTTTCAATAGCCGGTATTGGCCCTTTTAGAGGTGGTTATGCGATTTCTTATTTTAACGAGTCTGTTTTTTATATCCTCTCATGTGATGTCTGAGAGAATTAAAGATATCAGCAGCGTGGCCGGTGTTCGTAGTAATCCATTAGTGGGTTATGGTTTGATTGTGGGTTTGGATGGCAGTGGAGATCAGACAAACCAAGCACCGTTTACCACAGAGTCATTTACCAGCATGTTAAAAGAATTTGGAATCGCTGTTCCTCCTGGTGCAAGGTTGCAGCTTAAAAATGTCGCAGCAGTTGCAATTCATGCGGAGTTGCCTCCATTTGCTAAGCCTGGACAAAAAATTGACATTACTGTGTCATCCATTGGTAACGCAAAAAGTTTGCGAGGCGGAACGCTTTTGATGGCTCCTTTAAAGGGTGCTGACGGCAATGTTTATGCACTCGCTCAAGGTAATTTAGTGGTAGGTGGCTTAGGTGTCGAGGGCTTAGATGGTTCTAAGTTGACGATTAATCTACCCAGTGTCGGACGAATACCAAATGGCGCCACAGTAGAGCGTTCTGTTCCCACACGTTTCGCAGAAGGCCAACCTATTGTTTTCAATTTACACCAAGGCGATTTTACAACGGCAAAACGCATGGCAGATAGCATTAATGACTTGTTAGGGCCAGGGGTTGCTAAAGCAATGGATGCAACCAGTATTAAAGTAACGGCACCAAAAGATCCATCTCAGAGAGTTGATTTTATCTCATTACTGGAAAATATTGAGATTAATCCAGGTGAAGCTCCAGCTAGAGTGGTAATTAACTCTCGCACAGGAACAATTGTGGTTGGTAATCATGTACGTATCTCCCCAGTTGCGGTTACACATGGCAGCTTAACTGTCACTGTTTCTGAAGATATTGAAGTCAGCCAGCCAGAGGCTTTGAGCGATGGCACTACTGTCGTATTGCCGAAGAGTAATATTGTGGCTGAGGAAAATATCAATCCTATGTTTAAGTTTGCTCCTGGTCCCACATTAGAGCAATTAGTTCGAGCTGTAAACGAAGTTGGTGCAGCACCTGGTGATTTAATGGCGATATTAGAGGCGCTAAAACAGGCGGGTGCGCTAAAGGCAGAATTGGTGGTTATATGAATTTATTAGCATCTAATGATTTGAGCCAAAATTTTATCAATCAGTCCTATACCGACTTAAATCAATTGCAATCATTGAAAAAGGCAGATGATGATGTCGCATTAAGAGAAATTTCAAAACAATTTGAATCCTTTTTTGTCCAAATGATTATGAAAAGTATGCGATCGGCAAATAGTGTTTTTTCAGAGGGTAGTTTTTTGCAGTCCAATGAAATGAAATTTCATCAAGATATGTATGATAACC
>CAXQRU010000122.1:0-8315 GCA_964226685.1 Polaribacter sp.
ATTAACGATCGTGACTGGAGTTCAGACGTGTGCTCTTCAGATCTTATTATGAAAAACATCAACTCACGCCAAGCGGGCAATTTGTACGTTACTATGACAATGACGGCGATTATGAATCAGATAAGGAAAAAGGGCTTGTTGAAAACCATAGGCGCACAGGTGCATGGCTTGATATGAAATACAACCCGATTATGAATTCTTATACCATAATTGAGTCTACCCTACCTATAGTGAGGGTCTCCCCATAGGAAACTGGAAATATTACGCAGTTATGCGAAATGAGACAGCAGACATAGCAATTGATTCACTACGCTTAGCTAAAAAGGAAAAATTAATTTATACCGAGTCATATAGAAATGGCGAGCTTGAGGAGCGGTTGTTTTCGCAATAGAATACATGAACCTGGCATCTCTTTAATTTCAATCTGGAGGACTTATGGCATTTAATATCGAAAACAAAGTCGCTTTAGTAACCGGCGCAAATCGTGGCATTGGCAAAGCCATTGTGGATAGCTTCATTGCTCATGGTGCAAAAAAAGTGTATCTGGCCGTTCGCCGACCTGAAAGCACTAAAGCTCTAGAAGAGCAATATGGCAATAAGGTCGTGACGCTTATTTTTGATTCAGCAAACCCTGAGAGTATTAAAGCGGCCGCTAAGTCAGCTCAAGATGTCGATATCGTCGTGAATAATGCTGGCGTTTTGGAGCCGGCAGACCCATTATCACCGGATGCGGAACGCAATCTCGCAAAAGAAATGGATGTTAACGTCTATGGTCTTATTAGAGTTGCTCAAGCCTTTACCCCCATCCTTGAAACCAAAGCACAATCGGCCTTTGTGCAATTAAACTCAGTCGCCTCCATCAAAAATTTTACACAGTTTTCAACTTACTCGGCCTCAAAAGCAGCTTCTTACTCCCTCACCCAAGGGCTCAGAGAGCAGCTCGCACCAAAAGGCATACAGGTTCTGAGCGTTCACCCTGGGCCGATCTTAACAGATATGACCAAGCAGCTTGGCCTAGATTCTGGAGATCCCGCTGAAAGCGTTTCAGAGGGCATCGTTAATGCACTGACCAATGGAGCGTTTCTTTTGTTTCCAGATACCATGGCTCGTGATTTTCAAGGTGCCTACCAATCCTATGCGGATGCTTTTATTAACACTGAAATTGCGGAGTAATCTAAACCCAGCTTATGATAATCCGAACAAGTAGTACGAATACCGTATTACTTTTTGGAATCGACAGACTATCGACATGATAACCAAGCTTCATTTAAAAGTGATCCCCAACGGCACTGCTTGCCAAGTAGTGGGCTGGCTGGGCGATCGCTTAAAAGTAAAAGTTAACGTTCCTGCTGATAAGGGCAAAGCAAACTTAGCACTAAGGCGTTTTCTAGCGGACACCTTAACAATACCTATAGAACAGGTAACCATTATTTCAGGGCTACAGTCGGCCTATAAAATAGTACAAATCCAAGATCTTAACCATAACGAGGTAATTGCTAAACTTTTACCCTAACTGACGTTGCTTTGAGTAGCGCTTCTTTATAAGTTGCACGCAATGGTCGAAAAGGTTAGTGTTATGGGGAACATGGCTGGCAATGACGCCATTGTTAGACACGCTTAATAGACGTAGGAGACCAGAATGAAGATTCAAATTAATACCGATGCCAACATTCACGGCACTGAGTCATTAACTGCAGAGGTAAGCGCTTCGATTGAGGCAGAGCTCGGGCACCTGATGGAGCATCTTACCCGAGTGGAAGTTCACCTTAGCGACGAAAGCAAAGGCAAGAGTGGGCTACATGATCAGCGTTGTTTGCTAGAGGCGCGGATCTCTGGCCAGCAGCCGGTGGCGGTGACAGACCATGCAACAACACTGATGCTAGCGGTAGATGGTGCCAGCCAGAAGCTCGCACACCTCTTAGAAAGCAGGCTTGGGCGCCAGCGTGACCATCGCAAAAAAACGCCTGACCTATCCTCGCCTGCGGCGGAGTCCGAAGAGCTTGAATAGCTCTGAGGGCTTCATTGGGGCTAGTATAAAGTCTGAGCTTGCCCCACACACTCATCGATGATCTGAAATGTATATTCAATACGATAAAACGCATCCTATTTCTTTTTATGCCAGCTTGCACTAGTTATAATCGGCGACACATCCTTGCATCGCGACTAGTCTGTCATAATGCCGGATTAATTGCTCAGCGTTCGCAATCGCTCTTGTAGCACATTGATATTTGCAGGGAAAGGAAATGGAGGTAACCGCCGGTCCTCCAGACAGTGGTATTCATGCAAGGTAGCAATAGGAGATGGAGCATAATCTCGATGATTACGCTGCTCTCCTGAACGGCTGCTTTCCATCACTTGGTTGTGTTGAACATGCTGTTCACCTTTAAACAACAACCCATTGTTAGTCATACACACATGCCCTGAGGAGGATGCATTGATCTCGCTTTTCAATGTGACTGTGTCTCCCTCTAAGCCATTAAATCCAGGCCCGCTTTTAGAGGTTCTTTGTCTGACCGATTCGCTGTAACTACCATCTGGATTAACTTGCAGAGAATAGAAAAAGTATTCATACAACTCGTCAAGTCTCGCTGGATTTAAACCAAAGTTACCCGTAGTTGGCAGGCTATCTTGAGGCAAATCCGCTAATGTTAATTCCCATTGGCCTTGCACGCAGGCAGGAAGAGCTTCAGTGTTCTCACAAGGAGATGGCTCAGGATCATCGCATTCTTCTGCTCGAAAAGATAAGTTAGCCATAAAAATATTTGGCTTTGAAGAAACGGCCGTGATCGCAAACTCGAGGGATACGGGAGCATCGCATGTGTCTTCTATGATGATTTCTGAATTCATAGGAAGACCTTGCCAAGCACCCGCATTTTGGCGAAACGAAAGTTTGGGCAGTGGGTCTGTTCGCAAATCGTTGAGTATATAACGTGAACCCGCTTGAAGATCATAGCGATAAGCACCCACAATATAATTACCTACCGATAGCTCCGTTGTGGTGCTGCCAGTGATGATACCATGCTGGCTATAATAGACTGAAGGCTGAGCCGTAAAACCGCCCCCACTATCAGAAATCTTTTTTTCGATAAACTGCTCTGCAAATTGATGAAAGTCGTGCTCAAATTCTGAAATCGTCGTTAACACCGCATACTGTACAGCCGCATCATGCGTATCTGGCATCAGAGAAAGTACTCGAGCTAATTGCCTAGGCCCATTTTGATTGTAATACGACTGAAAAAATAGCGCAGAGGGAAAGCCCCTACCTTGATTAAATAATTCTTGTTGTTGACGGTATGCTCGCGTATGTGAAAACTCTTGATTACCGGTTGGGTAGACAATGTTTGCCGCAAATTCTGCCGAGCCTTCTTGCCACCAATAACTACCGACATTGTATTGCTGACGATAACTATTTTGTTGTATGCAATGAAAAACTTCATGGGCAACCACAAATTTTAATTCCTCTAAGGAGCGAATTTGATTGTGAAAAATTACCATTACACAAGTTCCATCATGACGAGGATTAGGGAAAGTAATGGCTTGGACTTGTTCAGATTCTGGATGCGCTGGGCTACGATTGAGACTGTAGCCGGCCGTAATGTGAACCAGTGGTGTGCCATCCTCAAACCCCTGCTCTCGATAGGTCGTCATGGCTTGGGCGATCGCTTCTTTCGTTGCTTGCAAACGAGCTTGCCGATGTGGCGCCATACGCAAGCCCCATTCTCTGGGGTAGTAAATATCCACAGTGGAATCGCTCTCTGGCCACAAATAACACTCCCCAGATGCGGATCCCGTCCCAAAACCATAAAGGCTAAACGTCGCCATTGTATGACAATTTTCTACAGCAGGCTGCGCGTGCACGAAAGATGTTAGACAAAGCAAACCCAGACAAATAAGCCAGTTAATCGGTTGTGTCATTTTTCTCTGCTCACTAAGAAAGGGCCTTTATTTTGTCATGCTAATAAAAAATAGGCACCGTTTATTTGGTCTAAAAATTAAAAAGAACAATGATTCAGTCATTGAAAGCATAATCATTTTTATAATGTCGGCTATTCCAATAGCCAACAACGAACTAAGTGAAGGAATGATAACCTTTTATAATACTATGCAATGGACCATTCCTGGCTTACCTCTGCTTGTGCCAACCCTACATTTCTTAGCAGTAAAGGAAATTACGGTCTATATTCTCTACCCCTTAAACGTTACCAGCGGCTTTAGCTTAGCAACCGGGTTCACCATACCTTTTTGTACCTGAATATCCACAACTTCATCCACATTTTTATAAGCACTAGGTGCCTCCTCAATTTTTCTATCTTCTTTTAACGTGATGCAATCAATGCACGTTAAGCCTAAATCTTCATTGGCTTTATGACGGCGGAACATTTCGTGTCTGCTAATGCCTCTGCCGGCACCATGTGACGCTGAAGATAAGAAATTTTCATTGCCCAAACCCATCATCAGATAAGAGTGGTGTCCCATCGACCCAGGGATGAGTACTGGCTGGCCATAATGCGCAGGCGTTGCACCCTTGCGATGAACAAAGCACCCCGACTCTTCTGTGACAATATTATGGGGAGCATCGTAAATCAAAGGGATTTCCAACTCCTTAGAAAAAATTTGCCTCATTCTAAGGCGCACTATTTCAGCTAATAGCAAACGGTTTGCGTTAGCGTAATTAGCGGCAGTATTCATAGCGCTTAAATATTGCAAGGCTTTTTCGCCACTTAATGGAAAAATCTTTGATGCTGGGTAAGCTGTTTTTTGAGGCCATGCACGACGGGCGATATCGTTCCATGTAGTCCCTACATGGACACCAACCGCCCGAGATCCGGTATGAATCATTACCGCCAGCTGCCCCTTTCGAACCCCCCATGCAAAGGCTTGTTTGCGATCGATAATCTCTTCCACTACCTGAAATTCAACAAAATGATTCCCACCGCCGATAGTCGCCAGAGAACTATCGCGAATAAGCGGCCTATGATTGACAACCAAAGATTCTGGTGCCCATTTGACATCACCTGCTTCACTGCCTTGATTAAATACAAAGGCAAGATCATGCTCCAATTGTTTAAGGTCAGCGCATTGTAAATCACCATGACTCGCTTTTTTCAGGGTATCTATCCAACCGTTTAAGCCATGTTGAAATAAAGCGCGAAAGCTATTAATTGACATTGGCAAGTTGCGAGTGCCTAATAGCAAATCGCTCTTGAGAGCATCAACGATGGTGCTCTTTTGGTTTTCCCATTGATTGATATCAATATCTATGGTGTGCATTCTCATACCACAATGGATATCGGTTCCGATCGCTTGCGGAATAATTAAGTCTTTTGTGGTTGAGACGACAGCACCAACCGGTATAGAAGAGCCTGCATGAAAATCCGGAGTGGCCAAAGCTCGATACACCACACCCCCATCGGGATGTTTTACATCAGCGAAATGGATCAATTGCTTAACGGCTTTCAGATCAAGATCAAAATGATTAGGGAGTAAAATCTCGACTACAGGCGCATCCGTGTTTGTTTTACTGATTTTATAAACAGACTTGCAGTAATCTACAGACAAGCCCTGTTTATTGAATAGTTTTATAAGACGTTTGATTGAGCGGCTCATGTTGCCTCCAAATGCTCGATAAAGCGCCTACGACAAATAAGCGCACAAAAGCCGCTATTCGCGGCATCGAGCAAGAGTCAGCAACCGAAAGGTCCTCTTGCAGCTTTGCGATGCTATAACAACAAGGCACATTTTGCAACAATCGTTTTTGTCATGCCTATCCGTCCATTTTCAACGGTGTATTTTATTCATCAAAATCACTAAGATCACCACTCTGCCACGCAATGCCACTTCCCTTAACAGATTGCTGCAAGCCACTCAAAACGATATCGAATATGGCATTCTTTACGATCCAATAGTCAGAGAGTCATTTTAAAGCCGCAGCTTTCGATGCATCAAATCAAGAACTCTAAATTATATGCTCCAACAAGGCCAGACAGAGCAATAATGACAGATCAGTCGCCTGGAGTGTAGGGTTGTAACTATCCCAAATAATACAGCCTAATCGTAGAACTTTATTTAAACTATCAGAGGAGGCTTTTACCGATGAGCAAACGTATGGCTGAAAGCCAAATTGTGGCGATTCTAAAAGAAGCCGAAGCCGGCTTTTTTTATAGAAGATTGCAAATCATTACTCGCTGAAATCCATGCTATTCAACAAATTATTGATGTTTTAAAACTAGATTATGATATTGGTCTTTGATGCAATGCCTTGTTACAGCGGTTCCTCCTCGAAGCTCGGAGATTCAATGGTGGCAAAAAATTTGATCAGCCCGATAACAATCAACAGAGCACCCATAGTTTTCAGATAGATCAAGGCGGGTGCCACATATAGCAGCAAAACAACCAAGTTCATAATGATTTGCTCAGCCATTTTGCTAGAACCCATCATGGATAGCCAAAAACTGGTGCCCAATATATAAAACAAAACAGTAAACACGACACCAATGGAAATGATGAGCATGCCTTTTGTCTCAGGTTGAATTTTTTCTCTCA
Source organism: Polaribacter sp. (assembly GCA_964226685.1). GTDB lineage: Bacteria > Pseudomonadota > Gammaproteobacteria > Pseudomonadales > Cellvibrionaceae > CAXQRU01. The sequence continues at coordinate 6,544 of CAXQRU010000122.1, forward strand.
AATCTGTTGCTCGAACAAAAACGACTACCAGCACGATAGCAATAATGGCATTGATCCATATGCGCGCCTTAGAATCAAGGTAATTTTCGGAGGCCGCCTCCACAAAGAAAAACAGTAAGAAAAATAGCCCTACACACACCCTTTTCATACGGGTTCACCTGTTTCTTGCTCTGCCAACAATTTGAAAATATACCCTATCGACAATAGGTGCCAAATTTCTATCGCTGCGTCTTTAAACATATAAAAATCCATGCTGGCCCAAATAGCACCTTTGCCCTGACCAATGTACAAGGCACATAAGGTCGATGCCACCAGCATTAGCGACGGCCACTTTACCACTGGAATTTTATGATGCAACCCGCTTTTAAAAACAAAAAAACCGAAAATGATTGTCAGCAAAACCACTCTAAAAATATAATTCTCAAATAACTCCATGTCACTACCAAGCAGTTTCCCTAAGCCCGCTATAGATTGAACGGGAAATGCTGGCAGCGCAATGATGGCGATAGATAGGCAAAAAACTATCTTATAGAGCACAATATGAAAGGGAACCGCATCCCTTTGACTGGGAGCATTTGAGGTTTCCTGAGCCTGCTCCCACTGTATGTATTTCGCATAGACTATGCCACATGACGGGCACTCATAGTCTGGAACAACTTCATTTTCCTTTCTTCGGTAAGCACATTTCGGACAGATAACAGGAGGATTTGATTGCATTTTATATTCTCAGCCCAAGTTTTCAATGAAAGGCTCTCTACAAGCAAGCCTTGCAACCTTTCGCGCCATCCTTGGTAAAGATGCTCATTTGTTTTTCCCAGTAAAGATTAGCTATACTTTAGCCAATACTCAAGCTTCAGGGCCTATGTCACAATTCTTTCCAATCCGGCTTAAAGCTCTTAGCCTTTATAAAATCACAAACTCCAAATTGGCCTGTGCACTTCAGAGTAAATATATTTTGATGGGCCAAATGTTACCCCAGATAGTAATCCGTATATTACAAATCCGACTCCAATGAGCCCACCCAAAATTAAGGCAAATGAATCTAATATTTTTTTAGTTTCACCATTGTGTAGAAAATTGCAATGCTGTCATTAGATGTTTTATGGCGCTCTTTGCTAGCCGCCTAGCTTGCTGCTTGCCCATTATAACGCTTTACAAATATGACGTCCTTTTTCAAGCCGCCAAACAATCCAGCTTGCATAAAATGGCTCAAATGAAATGCAAGCACCATTAGAATAATCTCCCTTATTGATAAAAAAGGACTCAACCGCTTTATTATGATTTTTCACTACTACAGCAATCTTTTTACGATCGGCATAATTGAAACAATCGCTTTTCGCTAATCCTTGGGGTATCTTTCGCCCCTGAATATGAACAGAGAGGTCATATATCCGATCTTTATTGCTTGCGCCTGAAATTAGTCCCTGCTCTTGCCTCATAGTACGACTACCCTTTCCAACATCTGAGCCTGATGCATGAATAGGCGCGATACAGACCTCCAATGCATGAACTCCAATCGAGACGATGCAAAGTGCAACGGATAGCACAAACCTCATTATCATTATTTGTCTCACTGACTGCTCCCTCCAAGTAAATTTACAAACAATATCGCATGTATCCAAACAAATCAATTTTGAATATTAGCCAGGCCTTTAGAGATAAGGTACCATGGGGGATCTCTCTTTCTAACTAAGCTATGGAAACTCTGATTAAGTCATGAAAAGATGTCATAATATCGAAAAATAACAACTTGGTGCAATCGATGACTCAAA